>CAJXCK010000021.1 GCA_913051785.1 uncultured Gammaproteobacteria bacterium | reverse complement strand
CTAAATCGCTTTGTGGGACCTTCAGGGTCTTTGACAAATCTCCGCTGCTAGGTGCTTGCATAACCTTTAGCTTTGACTCCATTAATTGCCAAAACTTTTGCAACTGAGGGCTAAGCGAAACCACGGCGCCTTTCAGTTTGAACTGACCACCCGTGACCTCAAGTACATTCTCCCTCACAAGTTCGTTGAGGACCGCAAGCTTAAGCTCAGTATCCTCTGCGCCCGGGAGTTCGTTTTCTCTGAAACGTTTGTCAGTGTTGGCTTTGAAGACGGACACCAGCACCTCTTTCGAATTTTCCCAGCTCGTTTCACTGATCACTTGTCCACCTAAGAGTCTAGTATTCTTGCCCTCTGTTAAAGCAGCGCCCTCTTGAGCAGTCAGTTGCCAAAGGTTGCAAAAATCGGCCGTATCGACTGGCCCAATCTCAAGCAGGGAATCAAAACAACTCGAGGGTGTGCCGGTCTCATAGCTCTTGATTATCTGGGCCCTTCTCATGGAGTTGCGTCGTTTCGGCGAACTCTTTTCAGCGAAAACGATCTCCCCACCGCCCAAGGTTAGATCCAGGCTCTGATCTCTTAAAACAAATCTATCTCCAACGTAGCAATGCATTTTCTCCTCGAGAAGAATATCGACTTGAGCTGAACCTCCGGGTTTGATTTCCTTTGCTCTCCGCATTGCAACTCTAGCGAGGTAATGACTGGTGGCTTGATATACATGCACTGGTGTCCAGTGTTTAACGGTTCTTGGGAAATTGTTGGAGACATGCAGTTCTCCGGTCACGGTTTGATATCCTGATGGTTGGAGACTATCCAACCAATCCCCTCGCTTCACCTGGTCTTGATTGATTCCCGTAATGTTGAGCGCGCACCTCTCCCCAACTTCAGTTGTTTCAGTTTCTCTATCGTTGACCCGAATACCCCTCACCCGGCTCTCTTGTCCCGATGGAAAATGAAAAATCGCCTGATCTTTTGTGAGGTGGCCGGAATGGACGGTGCCCGTGACTACCAGTCCTACGCCTTTTAGGCTAAAGACGCGATCAATAGCCATTCTAAATGGCTTCTGTGACTCGGTATTTCTATCCTCCGCGGATTTATCAACCAGGTGCTCCTGCAGCCGGGCATAACTATTAGGCTCTTCGATGGAGGTGTAAAAAAACTCTGTATTTTTCAGGAAAGAGCTCTTCGTTAATTCTCTAATACTGTCGGTTACGGCTTTTAGCCGATCTTCAGTAACTCGATCCTTTTTCGTGATAACTACACAACCGCTTTTCAGTCCAATCAGAGAGAGGATTTCAAGATGTTCTCTTGTTTGCGGCATGATGCCATCGTCAGCGGCGACGACGAGCATTGCATGTTGGTTCGCCGCCACGCCCGCCACCATGTTATGTATGAACTTTTTGTGCCCAGGCACATCTACAAAACCAAGTTTGCCGTTATCCGAGTAGGCAAAGCCAAGGTCAATGGTTAGACCCCTAAGTGTTTCCTCTTTTAGCTTATCCGTATTGACTCCAGTGAGTGCTTTGACGAGAGATGTCTTGCCATGATCGACGTGGCCAGCAAGCGTAACGATCATACCTTTAAGTTACGAACCTGTTCCGTCAGTTCATCAAGTGGTTCGGCGCATCGAAGATCCAGGAGGACTGCGTCCTCGTTTATTCGGCCAATGACGGGTATCGGCAGTTCTCTGAGCTCTTTGAGAATCTTATTGGCGTCTTTCTTGGGATGGGTAATTCGAAGAGAGAGACTCGATATTCCCTCACCGGGCAATGCGCCACTTCCAATTTCGGCTCGAGTGTTAATTGTTTGGACCTCAAATACATCAGGAAATGCCTCGGTTAACTGTGCTGCGCATTGCTCCAGTTGTGCTATCGGTTTAGTTAGGGCCCTCAGAATAGGTAAGTTTTTCTCTAAATCATTCGGTGGGTCATAAAGCTTAAGAACAGACTCCAGAATGACCAGAGTGATTCGATCTGCTCTGAGAGCTCTTTTCATAGGGTTTTGCTTTATTGAATCGATTAAGTGCCTTCGTCCAGCGATTACTCCGGCTTGAATGCCTCCTAGAAGTTTGTCCCCGCTAAAAGTGATGAGATCTATGCCGCTTGAAAGTATTTCTTGGGCGGTGGTCTCTCTCGGTAGACCAAACTTAGCAAGATCTACAATGGTCCCGCTGCCTAGGTCAAAACAGGTCGGTAATCCACTCTCGGTACCTAGACCAGCAAGCTCAGACGCTGAAACCTGTTCCGTAAAACCTTGTATCTGGAAGTTGCTTGGATGAATTTTTAAAAGCATTGCAGACTCATCTGTAACCTTCGAGAAATCCGATAATCTCGTGCGGTTCGTGGTCCCCACTTCAAGCAATTCACAACCCGCTCGCGTCATCAGCTCGGGTAGACGAAAGCTCCCACCGATTTCAACCAGCTCTCCCCGAGATACGGGCACTTTCCGTCCGAGAGCAAGCGTATTAAGAACTAGCATCAATGCCGCCGCGCAGTTGTTTACGATGGTGGCTGCCTCGCAATCAAGGAGATTACAGATTCGACTCTCCACGATTAAGTCTCTGTCACCTCGAGATCCTTTCTCGAGATCGTACTCAAGGTTGATTGGTTTTGTTGCTAGATCCTTGATTGAATCCCATGTTTCATCGCTTAATGTGGCCCGACCCAAGTTTGTGTGCACGATGGTTCCGGTCAAATTAAATACATTCCTGTATGCAAGGTTTTTTAGTTGTGGCGTAATTTTTTTGCAATAGCCTTCCGCTGACTTTGCCCAAGACTCGACGGTCCCCTGAGCTCTTATTTGGGACTGAGCCTCCTGAATTTTTTTCTTAACGGTGGTGTGCCCAAATTGGATAATTAAGGGCGTCAGGGCCTCATCCTGCAACAACTTCTCAACGGAGGGTAGGTCTCTAAGCTCACTCATGTCTTTTGGTTAGTAGTAATAGTGAAATGTCCCAGCCTAGGTTATTCGCGATCATTTGACATAGACTAGAACCTTAACTGGCGAAAGAGGAAAATCAACTATGAGCACAGACCAAAAAACGCTTGCTTTCATAGGGCTGGGAGTGATGGGTTATCCTATGGCTGGGCACTTAGCAAAATCCGGTTATGAGATAAAAGTATTTAACCGAACTGCATCCGTAGCACAAAAGTGGATCGATGAGTTTGGCCCTTCAAGCAATTGTTCCATGCACGAATCTCCCAAATTGGCGGCCCAAGAAGCAGACGTTGTATTGATGTGCGTTGGGAACGACGATGATGTGAGGTCAGTTGTTTACGGTGACATGGGTGTTCTAGGCGGTATGGAAGGCGAAGCGATATTAGTGGACCATACGACGGCTTCGCAACAATTGGCATTGGAGTTGGCCGGCCAATGTGCTGCTAAGGAGATCGGCTTCCTAGACGCGCCAGTATCAGGCGGGCAAGCAGGGGCAGAATCTGGTGCACTTACTGTGATGGTCGGAGGCGCCCAGGAGGACTATCAGAAAATTAATCCGATACTCAATACTTATGCAAAAAAAACCGAGCTAATGGGTGAAGTTGGATGCGGGCAATTGACGAAGATGGTCAATCAGATTTGCATTGCAGGAATTCTAGAGGGGCTTGCTGAAGGACTGCACTTTGGTCAGCAAGCTGGTCTCGATATAAAAAAAGTGGTCGAAGTGATATCGCAGGGAGCAGCTCAATCTTGGCAGATGGACAATCGATCAAAGACAATGGCGGCGGATGAGTACGAGTTTGGATTCGCGGTTGACTGGATGAGAAAAGATTTGTCTATCGCTATTTCGACGGCTAGAGAAGTGGGGGCATCATTGCCCATGGCGTCGCTCGTGGACCAGTTTTACGCCGACATCCAGAAAATGGGAGGTGGGCGATGGGACACCTCCAGTCTACTGCGTAGATTTTCCAGAGGATAATTCACATTCCCTATTAACTAGCCTGGGTAGTCTCTCTTGATTGACCCCTTATAGAGTTGCCGGGGCCGGCCAATTTTATAACCACCTGAAATCATCTCGCACCAATGCGCGATCCAGCCAGGCGTTCTCCCAGTTGCGAAGATCACTGTAAACATCTCAACGGGAATGCCGATGGCTTTCAGAATGATTCCAGAGTAAAAATCCACATTAGGATAAAGTCTTTTCTCAACGAAGTAATCGTCCTCTAAAGCTATTTTCTCTAGCTCTTTCGCCATAGCGAGAACGGGGTCGTCCTCTACGCCTAATTCTTCTAGAACTTCATGACATGTTTGTTGCATGACTTTGGCTCTGGGATCGTAATTTTTGTAGACCCTATGACCGAATCCCATGATTCTAAAGGGATCGTCCTTATCTTTTGCTTTCTTTATATAAGTGGGTATGTTCTCAACGCTTCCTATCTCATCCAGCATGGTAAGTACGGCCTCATTTGCGCCACCGTGCGATGGTCCCCATAAGGCGGCTATCCCTGCCGCGATGCTGGCGAAGGGGTTTGCTCCTGTCGACCCGGCTAGTCGCACTGTGGAGGTGGATGCGTTTTGCTCGTGGTCGGCATGAAGCAGGAATATACGATCCATAGCTTTGGAGATGGTTGGGCTAACGACATAGTCCTCGCAAGGAGTTGCGAACATCATATGCAGGAAGTTCTCCGCGTACCCAAGGTCGTTCCGTGGGTAAATGAAGGGCTGGCCAAGTGCGTGTTTGTAGCTCATAGCGGCGAGTGTAGGCATCTTGGCGATGAGTCGGTGAGCCGTTATTTTACGATGTTCTTCATTATCGATGTCGGTTGAGTCGTGATAGAAGGCAGCCAGTGCGCCAACGACACCACATAAAATAGCCATAGGGTGCGCATCAGGCTTGAAGCCCATAAAAAATTGCCGAAGTTGTTCATTAACCATCGTGTGATGCTTGATGGTGTCTACGAAAGCTTCACCCTCTTCTTTGCTGGGCAGCTCACCGTTTAATAACAAGTAGCATAATTCTAGGTAGCTCGACTTTTCGGCCAGCTGCTCAATGGGATACCCTCGATGCAGGAGCACGCCATTGTCTCCATCAATGAAGGTGATTTCAGAATCACAAGAAGCAGTAGAAACGAATCCAGGATCGTATGTGAAATATCCTTGCCCGGTAAGTTTGCCTACATCGATGACATCAGGGCCGAGGTTGCCGGAGTAAATGGGTAGTTCTATGGCGTTATCTTCGCCGTCAATTCTCAGGGTTGCCGATTTCGTTGGTGTGTCAGCCATCGTTGCTTCTCTCTATACTAGCGTCTCTTAACAATTTAATGATATCGCCGCGGGATCGAGACTAGATCCCATTTTCAAGAATCGTTCCTGAGTGCCGAAAACGGCTCGTATGATATCCCCGTCCTATATTTCTTATACTCTGCTAATACGATATTTATTTCCAGCTATTGCGTTTAATTTATTTGGACTGCAAATAATTCACGATTTATAAACAGTTCGTTTTATAATTTCTCCGCGTGGTAGCTCGATCGAGCCTTTGATAAGTGTTCGGAAGAAACTTAGAATTCGTCCCTAGGAGCGCCTAAAACGCGATAATGTGGTTGGCTTCAAGAGAGGTCAATCATCCAAAAAACCGAAAAGCAGTAAGGCAAAATGAAAGGACAAGGCTTTAGAAACGTAGATTTGGGAGATTTGTTTCTGAGAATCAGTCTCCCTTTCTCAGCTTGGGTGTCCATATCTCACCGTATAAGCGGACTAGTTCTATTTTTTGGTGTCGGGTTGTGTCTTTACGCGCTGGGACTTGCGATGGAGTCACCAGAGGGATTCCTGGCTGCGAAAGAACTTTTGAGTGACCCGATCCCAATGGTTGTTACGTTGGCACTGGTTTTTTTGCTCATCTTTCATATTTCTGCGGGCATAAAACACCTCCTGCTCGATTGGCACATTGGAGATAATATTGTCTTCGCTCGTTATGGCTCGATGGTCGTAGTGCTTTTGGCGATTATCATAACGTCGGGGATATGGCTGATCTTATGGTAAGAAAACTCCTAGACAGTAAGGCGTTCTCAAGAAGCGGCATAGCCGACTTTGTTTTGCAAAGATTAACCGCTATGTACCTCACTATTTATACATTTATTATCCTTGGTTTCTTTTTGACTGCTGGCAGCCTCGATCACGAAACGTTTCAGGCGTTTTTTGGTAGCTTATTGGTCAAGGTCCTTAGTTCGCTCGCTCTGTTGGCTACTTTGTGTCACGCGTGGGTAGGAATATGGACAATAATGACAGATTACATGCGACCTAATCACTTTGGTGTGGAGAGGGCGTTGGATTTTCTAAGGCCCTATGTTCTCGTTTTTTTCATCGCAGCGATGATAGCTTATCTGGTGTGGGGTCTAACTTTAATCTGGTAAGGCTTTAAGCTAGGAAAAACATGGCTCAATTAAAACAGATGGTATTCGATGGCGTGATCGTGGGTGGTGGCGGATCTGGTCTCAGAGCCGCGTTGCAATTAGCCCAGTCTGGTCTGAAAACGGCAGTAATCACGAAAGTGTTTCCGACCAGGAGCCATACGGTCTCGGCCCAAGGAGGGATCACTTGTGCGATAGCGAGTGATGATCCGGACGACGATTGGCGCTGGCATATGTACGACACCATAAAGGGTTCGGACTATATTGGCGACCAAGACGCTATAGAATACATGTGTTCAGAAGGTCCACAGGCGGTCTTCGAGTTAGAGCACATGGGGCTGCCGTTTTCAAGAACCGAATCTGGTCGTATTTACCAAAGACCTTTTGGAGGACAATCAAAGAACTTTGGCGAGGGCGGACAGGCTGCCAGAACCTGTGCTGCGGCAGACCGGACAGGGCATGCGTTACTTCATACGCTTTACCAAGCTAACGTTGCGGCAGAAACAACCTTTCTAAACGAATGGTTTGCGATAGATCTGGTGAAGAACCAGGACGGTGTGATTACCGGCGTAATCGCGATGGATATCGAATCTGGAGAGATCGCGCACATAATTTCGAAGGCAACTGTCCTAGCAACTGGAGGCGCTGGCCGTATATATGCTTCTACTACGAACGCGCTTATGTGCACGGGAGATGGATTCGGAATGGCGTTACGAGCGGGAGTCCCTGTTCAAGACATGGAAATGTGGCAGTTTCATCCTACTGGCATATACGGTGCGGGTACTCTCGTAACAGAAGGATGCAGAGGTGAGGGCGGCTATCTCATAAACAAAGACGGAGAACGCTTCATGGAGCGATACGCTCCGACGGCGAAAGACCTAGCTGGCAGGGATGTCGTAGCACGGTCCATGGTGTTGGAAGTGATAGAGGGCAGGGGTTGCGGCCCGCAGGCTGATCACGTGTTTTTGAAGCTTGATCATCTCGGAGAGGAGACCTTGAACCTACGTCTACCTGGCATCTTGGAACTTTCTAGGACGTTTGCGTTGGTCGATCCTGTTAAACAGCCTATACCGGTTACTCCGACCTGCCATTATGCGATGGGAGGAATTCCGACGCAGGTTAGCGGTCAAGCGCTGACCCAAGATGCTAGCGACAAAGATTTGGCGATAGAAGGCCTCTATGCAGCAGGAGAAGCGGCTTGTGTCTCTGTTCATGGCGCTAACAGATTAGGAGGTAATTCTTTACTCGATTTAGTCGTATTTGGGCGCGCCGCTGGTATGCACATTGAGGAAGTTATAAAACAAGGCGTTGACTACAGAGATGCTTCCGAATCAGATGTAGAGATGGCGTTGTCTCGATTGAACCGATGGAATGAGTCTACTGATGGTGAATCGGTATACGACCTCAAAAGAGAGTTACAGACCACGATGCAAAACAGCTTCGGTGTGTTCAGAGATGGGCCGAATATGAAGGAGGCCCTAAAGGACCTTGTTAGCCTCAGAGAGAGAATAAGCAGAGCCTCGATGCCGGATAAATCGATGGCATTTAACACCTCCAGGTTAGAGGCGCTAGAATTAGATAATTTAATGGATGTCGCCGAAGCAACTGCGATAGCCGCTGAGCAAAGAGAAGAAAGTCGGGGTGGCCACGCGAGGAACGATTTTCAAGAAAGAGATGACGAAAATTGGCTCTGTCACTCGTTATATTTCGCAGATACGAAGAGAGTCTCCAAGAGAGCGGTTAATTTTGCGCCCAAGACTATGGAGGCATTTGAGCCAAAAATTCGTGTTTATTAAGTAAAGCGCTAGCTAAAGGAAGTTTATAAAATGCATGTAAGTGTATATCGATATAACCCAGATCAAGACGAAGTACCTAAGATGGTTCCATACGAAGTGGAGCTTCCTGAAGACAGGGACATTTTCGTCCTTGATCTGCTGCATATGATCAAAGATCAAGACACAACCCTCAGCTATCGACGAAGCTGCAGAGAAGGAGTTTGTGGGTCTGACGGCATCAATATGAATGGAAAGAATGGCCTGGCTTGTGTTACTCCGGTTTCGCAGGTGGCAAGGAGAGGAAAGCTTGTATTGCGTCCCCTGCCTGGGCTTCCCGTCGTGCGGGATTTGGTAGTAGATATGGCTCAGTTTTATGAGCAATACTCCAAAGTGAAGCCCTATCTGATCTCCAAAGAGCCCCCGCCAGAGAAAGAAAGATTGCAAACTCCAGAAGACAGAGAGAAATTAGATGGGCTCTACGAGTGCATCCTCTGTGCTTGCTGCTCAACATCTTGCCCTTCTTTTTGGTGGAATCCGGACAAATTTATTGGACCTGCGGGGCTCGTTGCGGCGTACAGGTTCCTTGCGGATTCAAGGGATACGGCTACGGAGGAAAGGCTCGCAGATTTAGACGACCCATTCAGCGTTTTTAGGTGCAGGGGAATAATGAACTGTGTGAGCGTCTGCCCGAAGGGTCTCAACCCCACCAGGGCAATAGGAAAGATTCGTACAATGCTCTTGAAGAGAGACGCCGCCTAAATTTCTAAGAGATCGTAATTTCTTTGTTGCTGGGGTAAAATAGGAGCCGTTTATTAATTTTACCCGGTAAAAAATATTGGATCCTACCATCTCCTTCATGGACCGAATGCGAGCGAACTCTCACCTTGCGGGTCCAAACGCTTCTTATATAGAAGATCTTTACGAGGTATATCTTGATAACCCAGCCAGTGTTCCCGAAGTATGGCGAAGCTACTTCGACACACTTCCGTTGGTGGATGGCGCAGTTGGTCCGGACACACCCCATACAACGGTAATCGAGCATTTTGAAAGGCTCGGCAAAAATAAGCACAAAGCGAGACCAGAACAGGTCGCGACCCATATTTCTAATGCTCACGAACTCAAACAAATGCACGTTCAGGACCTCATCGAGGCTTACAGAAGGCGGGGCCATACCAAAGCTGATATTGATCCATTAGAGATGTGGAATCGCCCGGGGTCGCCAATGCTTGAGTTGTCGTACCATGGTTTGAATACGGCTGATTTGGATGAAACATTCAACACAGGCACCCTTAACTACGGCGGCGAAACAGCCACCCTAAGAGATATCCAGTCTGCGCTTGAATCAACGTATTGCTCGAAGATAGGCTCGGAATATATGCATATAGTCGACCCTACTGAGCTATTGTGGGTGCAGCAACGTCTCGAGAGCGCTCGGAGTAAACCAAGTTTTGACTCTGATCAAAAAATAGCCGTTTTAGAGCGTCTTATAGCAGCCGAAGGTTTGGAGAAGTATCTCCACCGAAAATATCCGGGACTGAAGCGTTTTGGGCTTGAGGGAGCCGAAAGTTTGATTCCCCTTTTCCACGAACTTCTGCAGCGTCTTGGCGGATACGGTGTGCGGGAGAGTGTCATCGGCATGGCGCATCGAGGTAGGCTCAACGTGCTGGTCAATACGATGGGAAAGAGTCCATCGGACCTCTACGATGAGTTCGATGGGAACGTCAAAATATCTTCTGGTTCAGGAGATGTAAAATATCATCAGGGTTATTCATCCAGTGTAATGACTCGAGGCGGGGAGATGCATCTCGCGCTCAATTTCAATCCTTCCCACCTAGAAATAGTAGGGCCGGTCGTCCAGGGTTCGGTTAGAGCAAGACAAGATCGCCGAGGAGACGAGACAGGAGAGTTGGTCTGCCCGATCCTGGTCCACGGAGATGCCGCTTTTGCGGGCCAAGGGGTGGTGATGGAGACATTTCAGATGTCTCAAACAGTCGGATTCAAAACGGGCGGGACCGTTCATATCATTATCAACAATCAAGTTGGCTTCACGACGGACCGTCAAGAAGACGCGCGATCGACGGAATACTGCACTGAAGTTGCGAAAATGGTTCAGGCTCCAATTTTTCATGTTAATGGAGATGATCCTGAAGCGGTGGTTTTCGTCACGCAACTGGCTGCGGACTACAGGATGACTTTCCATAAGGATGTGGTCATTGAATTAGTTTGCTATCGCAGGAGAGGACATAACGAAGGCGAAGAGCCTATGAAAACCCAGCCAATGATGTACCAAAAAATTAGATCGCACCCTTCTGTTTGCGAATCTTTTGGTAAAGCCCTGCTCGAAGAAGATTATATTAGCGAGAAGCGTCTCAAAGATATGACGGATACCTATCGCAGTCGAATTGAAAGAGGAAAAGGAGTTGCTCTTAGTCTGGTGCATGAACCGAACTCAGAATTGTTTGTAGACTGGCGCCCCTATTTGGGTCATGACTGGGACGAACCAAGCGACACTCGCTTTGATAAGAAGGAATTCCAAACCGTTGCAGACAAACTGGGCGATATACCAAATGGGTTCGTGCTCCATCGGCAAGTAGAAAAAATAGTGGATGATCGCCATCGTATGGCGGCTGGTGCCAAGTCCTCTAATTGGGGCATGGGCGAGGTCATGGCCTACGCGACATTGTTAAGTGAGGGCCATGCGGTTCGATTGACCGGACAAGATGTTGGTGTAGGAACCTTTTCACATAGACATGTCATTTTTCATAATCAAAAAGATGGTTCACGAGTTATTCCATTAGAATCCGTCAACGAGCGGGCCCGATTTGATGTATTTGATTCTCTATTATCTGAAGAAGCCGTATTAGCTTTTGAATACGGATATTCAGCCACTGCACCGAATTCGCTTGTGATCTGGGAGGCTCAGTTTGGAGACTTTGCAAACGGAGCTCAAGTAGTCGTTGATCAGTTTATAAGCTCTGGAGAAACAAAGTGGGCCAGGTTGAGTGGATTGACACTCCTCCTGCCACACGGTTACGAGGGCCAAGGTCCAGAGCACTCGTCAGCGCGACTAGAGCGATATTTACAGATGTGCGCTGAACATAATATGCAGATCTGTATTCCCTCTACGCCGGCACAGGTCTTCCATATGTTGCGACGGCAGGCCATACGGCCTACTCGCATACCTTTGGTGGCGCTTACTCCCAAAAGCCTGTTAAGACATAGCCTAGCGGTTTCTTCCTTGGAGGAGTTGTGTGACGGTGCTTTTGAAACTGTGATAGGGGAAGTGGATGACCTCGACGAAAAGAGCCTCCAAAGACTAATCCTTTGTAGTGGCAAGGTTTACTACGACTTATTGGAGGCGAGAAGAGAGGCAGGATTGGAAAATGTGGGGATTATTCGCATTGAACAGCTTTATCCGTTCCCAACAGAGAAGTTCGTTGAAAAGCTGAAAGAATATCAGTCGGTCGAAAAAGTTATTTGGTGTCAGGAGGAGCCTATGAATCAGGGTGCTTGGTATCCATTTCAACATAGGCTTCGAGCGGGACTAGATTTGGTCTTCGGCGAGGTCGCTCTTGATTATGCGGGTAGAGAAGCGTTTGCGGCGCCTGCTGGTGGATCACCAGCCCTGCACCTCGAACAACAGCATCAGTTAATTAAGGATGCCCTCTATGGGTGATCTCACGACAATAAATCGAAAGTAGAAATTAAATGGATATCAAAGCACCCACGTTCCCAGAATCTATAGCGGACGGAAGCATAGCTCAATGGCATCACCAGGAGGGTGCTTTTGTAAATAAAGACGACCTTTTGGTCGATATAGAAACTGACAAAGTCGTAATCGAAGTTTATGCCCCTGCCGATGGTGTGCTGGTATCTATATTAAAGAATGAAGGAGAGACGGTTCTTTCAGACGAAATTATCGGTAGTTTTGATGAGGATGGGCAGGCGCGCCCTGCCGAAGCTGAGGACGAAGCGGTTTCGAGCTCGAGGGGCGAAGATATCGAGGAGGCAATAGCCAGCCCCGCGGCCAGAAAGCTAGCGTCCGAAAAAGGGGTTGATCTCAAGTCTGTCTCTGGTTCGGGTAAAGGAGGCCGGATTACAAAAGAAGATGTGGAGGCGGCCGGTCAGGTTGATAAAAGTTCTGATATTCCTGATGAACAGGAAATAGGACCAGCTTCAGAATCAATTGTTGCGAAAGAGTCAGTGAATTTATCTATCTCGGATTCTTCTGCGGAACGTATCGAACGACGTGTACCGATGACTCGTTTAAGAGCCAGTATAGCCAAGCGTCTGGTTGAAGCTCAGCAAAATGCGGCCATGTTGACGACTTTTAACGAGGTTGACATGTCGCCGATAATGACAATCCGCAAGCGTTATCAGGAAGAGTTCCAACGGTCCCATAACGGCACCCGGTTAGGTTTCATGTCCTTCTTTGTAAGGGCTGCGACCGAAGCGTTGAAACGATTTCCTGCGGTTAATGCCAGTATAGATGGAGAGGACATTGTTTATCACGGTTACTACGATATCGGCGTGGCTGTATCGACTGATCGAGGGCTAGTCGTCCCCGTTTTGAGAGATACAGACGCTCTGGGATTGGCTCAGATCGAGAGCGAGATCGTCTCTTATGGTGAAAAAGCGAGAGAAAATAAGCTGTCTTTGGAGGACCTTTCTGGCGGGACGTTTACGATTACCAATGGCGGCATTTTTGGGTCCTTAATGTCTACCCCGATTTTAAATGCACCCCAAACAGGTGTTTTAGGTATGCATAATATTGTCGAACGTCCAATGGTTGTCGAGGGTGAGATTGTAGTTAGACCAATGATGTACCTGGCTTTATCCTATGATCATCGGCTGATTGATGGAAAAGATGCAGTTCAATTTTTAGTTGCTATTAAAGGAATGATAGAGGACCCGGCTCGTATCTTGTTGGAGCTTTAGCTTGCTAACCGGATTGTTGCCTTATATTTAACGTGTTAAGAGTGAGCTGATTATAAGATGAGTAAAGATTACGAGGTGATTGTTATCGGGGCTGGGCCTGCGGGTTATCACGCAGCGATACGCTGTTCTCAACTAGGCCTTAATACAGCCTGTATCAATAAAATGGTTGATGACTCAGGTTCGCCAGTACTTGGTGGGACATGTTTGAATTGGGGCTGTATACCCTCTAAGGCCCTGCTCGACGCATCTCACAAATACGTCGAGGCTAGTAGTGTATTCGGTGATATCGGTATCCAGGTTACTGGAATTAAAGCCGATGTACCGAAAATGATAGAGAGGAAAAGAGAGGTGGTGTCCCAGTTGACCAAGGGGGTCGAGGGGTTGTTCTCTGGAAACGGGGTCAAGAATTTACCTGGTAGCGGTAAGCTATTGGCAAGCTGTCAAGTTGAGTATGAATCTCTTGCGGGAGAGAAAAAAACTCTACACTCAGATTATGTCATCCTGGCTTCCGGATCGGTTCCAGTATCGATACCTCCCGCACCAATTGATGGGGATGCGATAGTTGATTCGACTGGCGCGCTCGAGTTTCAGGCGACCCCAAAACGCATGGGTGTGATAGGAGCCGGTGTTATTGGTTTAGAACTAGGAAGTGTATGGTCCCGTCTTGGTTCTGAGGTGGTCATTTTAGAGGCCCTAAACGAATTTCTGCCATCAACAGATGGCCGCGTTTCCAAAGATTTATTTCGGATCTTAAAAAAACAAGGCTTGGATATACGACTTGGAACGAGGGTTATTGCTACCGAGGTCAAGGGCAAGGGTGCAAAGAAAACAGTTTCGGTGACTTACGAAAAGGATGGGGAGGAAAATAAAATCGAGTTCGACAAGCTTATTGTCGCGGTAGGTCGAAGGCCCTATACGGAGGGACTCCTTTCTCCTGACTCCGGAGTGAATCTAGATGAGAGAGGCTTTCTTTTTGTTAATGATATTTGCGCGACTGACGCGCCTAACGTTTACGCCGTTGGCGATGTCGTCCGCGGCCCTCAACTAGCGCATAAGGGTATGGAAGAAGGAATTATGGTGGCAGAGCGCATTGCCGGTAAGAAACCATTAGTCAACTATGATGTCGTACCCAGTGTCATTTACACCCATCCAGAGGTTGCGTGGGTAGGAAAAACTGAGGAGCAATTGAAGGCCGCGGGGGAGTCTTATAACGTTGGGAGTTTTCCTTATGCGGCCAACGGGAGAGCTTTAGCAGCTCACGAGAACGAGGGTTTTATCAAAATATTGTCGGACGCCGAAAGTGACCGTATTCTAGGCGTTCATGTTTTAGGTGCTCAGGCCTCAGAGATCATAGCGCAAGCCGTGATCAGTATGGAGTTCAGTGCGACGGCAGAAGATCTTGGACTGATCATGTTTGCTCATCCGTCCCTTTCGGAGGGAATGCATGAGGCTGCTCTTGGCACTGCGGGGCATGCGATACACATGATCAATAAGAGAGCTAGAAAAGGTTAAAAGTTCTCCTCGATCGGCAGTCGTTGGTTAGCAAATTATTCGAGAACAGGGGGTTGAAGTGAATCTACACGAGTATCAGGCCAAGCAATTATTCGCAGATTATGGCTTGCCGGTTTCAGAGGGCTACGCAGTTGACACTGCAGATCAAGCCGTGGAGGCAGCAGAAAAAATCGGTGGAACCCGCTGGGTCGTTAAAGTCCAGGTCCACGCTGGTGGTCGGGGTAAGGCGGGAGGGGTTAAGCTGGCCGATTCGTTGGATGAAGTTAGAGATTTCGCTGATCAGTGGATTGGTAAGCGTCTAGTTACGTTTCAAACTGATGAAAATGGACAACCTGTCAGCAAGATATACGTGGAGAGCTGCACGGATATCGCTACCGAGCTTTATTTGGGGGCAGTAGTTGATCGGGGCACAAGGCGGGTTGTTTTTATGGCTTCAACTGAAGGTGGGGTTGAGATTGAACAGGTCGCTGAAGACACACCAGATAAGATACTCAAAACAATGATTGATCCGTTCGTGGGTCCTCAGCCCTATCAGGGGCGAGACTTGGCCTTCAAACTAGGACTGGAAGGCAAACAAGTTCAACAGTTTTCAAGCTTGTTCATGGGTCTCGCCAAATTGTTTCACGAGTTAGATTGCTCGTTACTGGAGATCAATCCGCTTGTAATCACAGAGAAGGGGGATGTCCACTGCCTAGACGCAAAAGTGAACATTGACGGCAATGCGTTATATAGACAAAAACCGATTGAGGCGATGAGAGATTTGAGTCAGGAGGATGGGCGGGAAGCGCAAGCAGACGAGTTCAACCTCAATTATGTGGCGCTGGATGGAAATATCGGTTGTATGGTCAACGGGGCTGGTCTCGCGATGGGAACTATGGATCTGGTGAAATTGCATGGCGGAAATCCTGCAAATTTTCTTGATGTCGGTGGCGGTGCAACAAAAGAAGCAGTCGGGGAGGCTTTCAAAATCATCTTATCTGATGACTCGGTCAAGGCGGTGTTGATTAATATCTTCGGCGGCATAGTAAGTTGTGCAACCATCGCGGAAGGGATAATCGGAGCGGTCCAAGAGGTCGGTGTTACGGTACCTGTTGTAGTTAGATTTGAGGGCAATAACTCCGAATTGGGGAGGCAGGCCTTGAAAGAAAGTGGATTAAATATAATACCGGGTGAATCTTTGGTAGATGCGGCTGAAAAGGCTGTCGCTGCGGCGGGAGGGTCGAAATGAGCATACTTATTGATTCCGACACAAAGGTAATTTGTCAGGGATTTACTGGCGGTCAAGGAACCTTGCACAGTGAGCAGGCGATTGCATACGGGACCAAGCTAGTTGGAGGAGTTACCCCAGGAAAAGGCAGGACTCAGCATCTTGGCCTCCCGGTTTTTGATACTGTCGCTGATGCGGTGAGCAATACTGGAGCGACTGCTAGTGTTATCTACGTGCCAGCTGGTTTTTGCAAGGATTCTATTCTGGAGGCTCTTGAGGCGGGGATAGAGCTCATAGTTTGTATCACCGAAGGCATACCGACGTTAGACATGTTGGCGGTGAAGGCTCGACTCGAGGTGAGCCGCTCGAGGATGATCGGGCCGAATTGTCCGGGTGTTATTACTCCTGGAGCCTGTAAAATAGGGATCATGCCTGGGGATATTCATTTACCCGGCAAAGTGGGCATTGTCTCGCGTTCGGGCACGCTGACCTACGAAGCGGTCAAGCAAACCACTGATCGGGGCTTTGGGCAAAGCACCTGCGTCGGGATTGGAGGGGATCCGATCCCAGGGAGTCATTTTATTGACATCCTCTCGCTTTTTGAGGAAGACCCTGCAACAGAGGCCATAGTCATGGTGGGCGAGATTGGCGGCACGGCTGAAGAGGAGGCCGCGGCTTTTATCAAAGAAAACGTTACGAAACCTGTGGTCGGCTATATCGCCGGTGTTACTGCGCCTCCTGGAAAGAGGATGGGCCATGCGGGGGCGATTATTGCCGGTGGCAAAGGAACAGCTGACGACAAATTTGCTGCCCTAAATGACGCTGGAGTAAGAACCGTGCGCAGTCTAGCTGAAATTGGCGATGCTTTAGCCGAAGTGACAGGTTGGACTTGAGGAAGCATTAAAACTCCAGGCGAATTTCCGCTGCCACGTTTGTGTGTTGAAAAATCATTTATCGACACCAGTAATACTACAATCATCAAAATAGGTTAGAAGAGAATTTAAGATGGCGAAGAAAAAGACTGAGAAAATGAATTTCCAAACGGAAGCGAAGCAGCTTCTTCAGTTGATGATTCACTCGCTTTACTCGAACAAAGAAATCTTTTTGAGAGAACTTATTTCGAACGCCTCCGATGCAATCGATAAGCTGCGCTTCGAATCTATTGCAAATCCAGAAATGACCGAAGGCGATACAGACTTCCATATTGATGTCACTTTCGACAAAGACTCGAAGACATTGACGATAGTGGACAATGGGATCGGTATGACTCGGGAAGAAGTAATTTCTAACCTCGGTACTATAGCGAAATCAGGAACAGCTGAGTTTTTCTCGAAATTAACAGGCGACCAAAAGTCCGATGCTCAGCTGATTGGCCAGTTTGGAGTTGGTTTCTACAGTGCATTTATGGTCGCTCAGGAAGTTGAGGTTGAAACTTGCAGTGCGATTCCGGGTTCAACAGGAGTGAGATGGAAGTCCTCCGGAGAGGACGAATATTCGATCGAAGATGCTAAAGATTTAGGCAGAGGGACTCGCGTTATCCTTCACTTACAGCAAGAGGCGTTGGAATTCACCGAGGACTATAGGCTGCGCTCTGTAGTAAAAAAGTATTCAGACCATATTGGGGTACCCGTTCGGATGGTGAAGGCTGCGATAACCGGCGATGACGAAGAGGCAAAGAAGGAAGAAGAGTTAGAAGCGGTTAATTCGGCACAGGCGCTTTGGACAAAGTCGCGAACAGATGTCAAAGACGATGAATACAAAGAATTCTACAAACACATATCGCATGATTTCGACGAACCATTAAGTTGGAGCCACAACAAGGTAGAAGGGAAGCTTGAATATACGAGTCTTCTCTATTTGCCTAAGAAACCGCCTTTTGATCTATATAACCGAGAGACTCCGAAGGGTCTAAAATTGTACGTTCAGCGTGTTTTCATCATGGATGACGCAGAGCAGTTTTTGCCGCTTTATTTGAGGTTTGTGAAAGGCATCGTAGATTCCAACGATTTACCGTTGAATGTTTCTCGCGAGATTCTCCAAGAAGATGAAAAAGTCACGAGCATTCGTAATGCGTTGACCAAGCGAGTGTTGAGCATGCTTTCGGACATGGCAAAAAAAGAGGAAGAAAAATATCAAGAATTCTGGGATGAGTTTGGTGAGGTGATAAAGGAGGGTATGGGAGAGGACTTCTCCAATAGAGACTCGATTGCCAAATTACTTCGTTTTTCCAGTAATAAAAGTGGCGAGCAGGAAAAAAAGGTCGTAAGCCTAGAGGGCTATTTAGGGCGCAAAGCCAAGGATCAAAAAAGCATTTACTACATCTGTGCTGAGAGCTTTGAAAAGGCGTCGCAAAGCCCTCACTTAGAGATATTTAAGCAAAAAGACATCGAAGTTCTTTTTCTTTTTGATCGCATAGACGAATGGATGATGAGCATGCTTACTGAACACGAGGAGCATCCCCTAGTTGATGTGATGCGAGGAGACGTTAAATTACCGGGAGAATCGGAAGAAAAAGACGATGAAGATAGCTCGGAGGAAAAAGCCGAAGAGCATCCGCTAACAGAAAGGATTACTCCTGTTCTAAAAGACAAGGTGCAGAAAGTTAGGCCCAGTAAACGTCTTACGGATTCACCAGCCTGCTTAGTATTGTCCGAGGATGCGATGGGTATCCAAATGAGAAAAATTATGGAGGCAAACGGGCAAAGCATGCCATCAAGCAAACCATATTTTGAATTTAATCCGGATCACCCTCTTGTAAAGAGGCTCGATGAAGAGTCCGATGAGGATCGATTCGGAGAATTAGTGGAAATACTTTTTGACCAAGCTAGTCTAGCTGAAGGAGGTTCCTTGCAAGATCCAGCTTCTTATGTATCACGAATGAATCGGCTAATGCTTGACTTAATGTCTGGCTAATCCAGCTCACCGGCTATCAATTTGGATATCTCGGTTTTAGGGGGCGGCCACTTTGGAACGGTTATAGCTCATTCCATCGCTGAAAACGGGAACCCTGTGAGCTTATGGATGAGGGATGGAAACCGAGCCGAGAAAGCCCAGAAGACGCGAGAGAACCTAAAGTATCTTCCAGGCTTGGCCATTCATCCAAACGTTTCAATCACCTCAGATATTCAAGCGGCTGTTGCGAGAGCTTCTTTGGTTTTTATTACGGTTCCGTCCGCAAGTTTTGCTGAGGTCTGTGATTCGATAAAAAAGATTGCCAGTGAACAGGCAGTATTTGTAAGTGGAACGAAGGGGATTTCGCCGAACGGTTTTAAGTTGATGAGTGAGATTACTGCGGAGACCTTGGATACGTCGAATGTCGGAGTGCTGTCAGGGCCGAATCTGGCTGAGGAGATTGCTCAAGCACAACTTACAGGTACGGTTATTGCGAGTGAAAAGAGCAACATCTGCGATCAAGTTCAGGATGTTCTTCATAGCGACCGTCTGAGGGTTTATAAAAGCACTGATATTTACGGGGTTGAGTTAGCGGGGGCGTTAAAAAACATCTACGCAATTATTTGTGGAATGGCTAACGGGTTCTCTGTTGGTCAGAACACGATAGGCATGCTCTTAACACGTGCTCTTGCCGAGATGAGTCGTTTTGCTGTCGCGATGGGCGGCAATCCTTTTACCTTTCTGGGTCTAGCCGGTGTGGGAGATCTTTTGGTCACTTGTTCTTCTCCTTTGAGTCGAAACTATCAATTGGGGTTAAAAATTTCTCGGGGTGTGTCCGTGGGAGAAGCGATAGGAGAGTTGGGACAGTTAGCGGAGGGGTTGAATACGCTGAAGTTGGTCCAGGCTAAAAAAAATGAGATGAATGTCTACATGCCCTTAGTTGATGGTTTGCATCGGGTTTTGTTTGACGGAGACGAAATTTGGTCGGTGGTGAATGGGCTAATGGAGGCGCCTGAAGGCCCAGACGTTGAGTTTGCTGACCCTTCGATTTGGCCATCGAGTTAGGAAATTGCACCGTACCGTGGAGACGGTTCTTGAGAGTGTGAGGCAGCGGCTTCTAGTGGAACCCTTATTTTTTGGGCACGGTACAGACAACGCTTGGGATGAGGCTGTCGCTATTGTGCTCTCTGTTGTTCATTTGCCAGATCGCGAACAAAGTCTTCATGAGCAAGTTTCCGACTCGCAAATGAAGCATATCGAATCAGTTGTCGAGAAAAGGATTACAGAGCGTGTGCCTTTGCCTTACATACTGGGGTCTTGCCAATTTATGGGCAGCACTTTTTTAGTGGATAGGGGAGTAATCATCCCTAGATCTCCCATAGGCTATTTGCTCAGAGATTGGGAGTTCGTAACGCGGCCAGAATATATAGCCTCAGAGTTCAGAGTTGCCAAAGTCCTTGATCTTTGCTGCGGAAGCGGATGTTTAGGAATTCTCGCCGCCAAGAAGTTCGAAGCGGCGCAAGTCAAAATGGTAGACATCGATCCCAGAGCTGTTGAGTTGTCGCATAAAAATATCGAGAAGCACGGCCTTTCAGGTCGGGTTAAGGTTCTAAATAAGGATATTAGAGATGTCCTATCTTTTTGTGGTGACTCGGAATGGGACTTGATCCTATGCAATCCACCTTATGTTAGCGCGCTGGATATGGAGCAATTACCTGCGGAATATCTTCATGAGCCCGAGTTGGCCTTAGCAGGCGGACCGGATGGTCTAGACTTGTTCGATTCAATTTTTGAGATATCCAGACGTCTGATGAGTCCCAATGGAATTCTTATTGGGGAAGTTGGTGCTAGTGAGGCATCTTTTCGCGAGAAGTATAAAGCGATTGATTTGAGTTGGCCCGATCTCTATGACGGGGGTGAGGGTGTCTTTTTGCTTGAACGAAACGCCTTAGATTCCCATACTTAGCGGCTCAAGCCGTCTCACAGAGAGATTTCTAAGGTAGAGAAAAGTTATGGCTGGAAACAGTTTCGGTCAAATATTCAGAATAACCACTTTTGGTGAAAGCCACGGAGTCTCCCTTGGCGCGATTATTGACGGCTGTCCGCCCGGATTAAATTTGAGCGAGGCAGACATTCAAAAAGATTTAGACCGGCGGAAGCCGGGCCAATCTAAGTATACGACTCAGCGCAGAGAGCCTGATCGAGTTCAAATCTTAAGTGGCGTGTTTGAGGGAAAGACAACAGGCACGCCTATCGGGCTAAAGATCGATAATGAGGACCAAAGATCGAAAGATTACTCGGATATAAAAGATGTCTTCCGACCTGCGCACGCCGACTTCACCTACGATAAAAAATATGGCATTCGTGATTATCGAGGTGGGGGAAGGTCTTCAGCTAGAGAAACGGCAATGAGAGTGGCTTCTGGTGCGGTTGCAAAAAAGTATTTAAGAGAAAAGTTAGGCGTTCAAGTTTTTGGTTTTCTTTCGCAGATTGGGAATATACAGCCGAAATATGTCGATTCCACCGCAATAAATGACAATCCTTTTTTCTGTGCCGATCCAAGTGCAGTTGAGTCTATTGCGGAATTAATCGACTCTCTTAGACGTGAGGGAGACTCTATCGGTGCTGAGGTTACCGTTATGGCTACAGGGATGCCTATCGGACTGGGTGAACCAGTCTTCGATAAGTTAGACTCTGACTTAGCCTCGGCCCTTATGAGTATTAATGCGGTCAAAGGTGTTGGAGTTGGTGATGGTTTTTCAGTCGTGAACCAGCGCGGCAGCGAACATCGAGATGAAATGACGAAGGGCGGATTCCTTTCCAATCACGCGGGAGGAACTCTGGGAGGAATTTCGTCCGGCCAAGACTTGTTAGTGAAAATGGCTTTAAAGCCCACCAGCAGCATTTTCACGCCTGGCAAAAGCATTGATAAACGTGGAGATGAAATAGAGGTTGTCACGAAAGGCCGTCATGATCCTTGCGTAGGTATCAGGGCTACTCCTATTGGCGAAGCAATGGTGGCCATTGTTTTGATGGATCATTATCTACGTTACCGGGGGCAGGTTGATGGCGTGAATCAAGATGAACCCCAAAGAAGTGAGAGTCCCGAGTGAACGCTTTCAGTTTTCATGGCAACCCTTGACACCTGGTTATGGGTAAAACTTTGTACGACAAAATTTGGGATAGTCACCTTGTTGGCACTCGTAGCGATGGCAACAGCTTGCTATACATCGATTTACAACTGCTTCATGAGGTTACATCTCCACAGGCATTCGAGGGTCTGCAAATTGCTAAACGGCCTTTGTGGAGAGTTGGGGCAAATCTTGCTACTCCAGACCACAATGTGCCGACAGAGTCGAGAGAGCTCGGTATGGCTGGCATCAAGGATTTAATTTCCCTTGAGCAGGTAGAGACACTCAACAAAAACTGCAAAAGCTTTAATGTTCAGCAGTTCGATATTCTGGACAAGAGGCAAGGTATTGTTCATGTGGTAGGTCCCGAACAGGGTGCAACGATGCCAGGAATGACAATTGTTTGTGGTGATTCACATACCTCAACCCACGGCGCATTTGCATCTCTTGCACAAGGAATAGGGACTTCTGAAGTGGAGCATGTGATGGCCACTCAATGTCTTGTGCAAAATAAAGCGAAGAATTTCCAGGTTAGGGTTGATGGGCCTCTAGGGAAGGGAGTCTTTGCGAAGGATGTCGCTTTAGCGATTATTGGCGCTCTTGGCACGGCGGGGGCTACAGGACATACAATCGAGTATCGCGGCAGCGCTATATCCGCTCTAAGCATGGAAGGCCGTATGACTCTTTGCAACATGTCTATTGAAGCTGGCGCGAGAGCAGGACTAATTGCAGTCGATGATTGCACCGTTGAGTACGTTAAGGGACGGCCATTCGCACCGAAAGGCGAACTTTGGTCGATGGCGTTAGAAAACTGGAAAGATCTACACAGCGATGATGGCGCCCATTTTGATAATACACTATCCCTACAAGCGGAAAATATAGAGCCCCAGGTTACGTGGGGGACCTCTCCTGAAATGGTCTGCGGAATAACCTCCTCTGTTCCTGACCCTGCGGTGATATCGGACCCTGTCGTTTCCGAATCGGCGCGATTGGCTCTTGGTTACATGGGTCTTGAGGCGGGCACACCAATAACGGATATAGAGCTTGATCAGATTTTTATTGGATCCTGTACAAACGCTCGTATCGAGGACTTGCGGATCGCAGCTCAAGTTGTATCAGGGAAGTCCGTGGCAAAGAAGATAAAAAGGGCGTTGGTTGTCCCTGGCTCAGGCCTAGTTAAACAACAGGCGGAAGAGGAAGGTTTGGCCCAGATTTTTGTCGATGCTGGATTTGAGTGGAGGGCGGCTGGTTGTTCTATGTGTCTAGGTATGAATCCCGATCAGCTTGGAGAAGGGGAACATTGTGCCTCAACTTCAAATCGAAATTTTGAGGGGAGACAGGGGCACAAAGGAAGAACGCATTTGGTCAGCCCAGCTATGGCTGGGGCGGCAGCTGTTGCAGGTCGGTTTGTCGATGTCAGGAGCTTTTTTTGATGGAGTCGTTTGTCCTACATACTGGCTTTGCAGCGCCCCTTGATAGAGCTAATGTCGATACGGATCAGATAATTCCAAAACAATATTTAAAATCCATTAAGCGGACTGGTTTTGGAGACTATTTGTTTGACTCTTGGCGCTTTCTGGATTCCGGGGAAATTGGAATGACCCCCAATGAGCGCAAAATTAACCGAGATTTCGTTTTGAATGAGCCCAAGTATCAAGGAGCCTCGATCTTACTGGCCAGAGACAATTTTGCTTGTGGTTCATCGAGGGAACACGCGGTTTGGGCGCTACAAGAATATGGGTTTAAGGTGGTGATAGCGCCAAGTTTCGCAGATATTTTCTATACCAATTGTTTTAAAAATGGGCTCCTGCCTGTGTCGTTATCTGAGCAGGAGATAGACGCTTTGTTTGTAAACGCGAAGCAAGGTAATAGGATTGAAGTAGACCTTGAAAGACAATGCGTGAGCGTTGAAGGCCATGACTCCTCCTACACTTTTGAGATCGCTGAAAATTTGAAAAAAAAGATGCTGAGTGGCATGGATGATATTGCCCTTACGCTGTCGCAGAGCGAGTTGATCGAGAGTTTCGAAGCGACGCATAAAAAACACCAGCCCTGGTTGTTCAGGGACTAATCGTATTTTTTGGAGAACGGCATGAAGAAGATATTATCTCTAGCCGGAGACGGGATTGGTCAGGAAGTCGTGCCTGTTTCTCTAGAGGTTCTGAAAGCAGTTACTCAATTAGCTGGGAGAGACGTTGATATTGTCTACGGTCTCGTAGGAGGCGACGCTATAGACCAAGTAGGCTCGCCGCTTCCAGATGAAACACTGTCTTTGGCTCGAGAATCGGATGCTATCCTACTGGGTGGCGTAGGTGGTCCAAAATGGGATCATTTACCCACGCAAGAACGGCCAGAGCGAGGACTTTTGGGGCTTCGGCAATCTCTGGGCCTTTACGCCAACTTACGTCCGGCTCTGGTCTCTCCCGCGTTGGTGGACTCGTCCTCATTGAAACATGAAATCGTTAATAATCTCGATATTCTGATAATCAGGGAGTTGACCGGCGGTATCTATTTTGGCGAGCCCAGAGGAACTGATGTCCGCAATAATGAGAGGGTTGGGTTTAACACGTTGATTTACTCTGAAAGTGAGGTAGAACGAATCGCTCGAACGGCTTTTCAGCTTGCAGAGAAGAGAAACGGTAAACTTTGTTCGGTAGACAAGGCGAATGTGCTAGAAGTCTCCCAGTTGTGGAGAGAGGTCGTGGAATCCCTGTCATCTCAATATCCTACGGTCGAACTCAGTCATATGTATGTTGATAATGCCGCTATGCAATTAGTTCGTAACCCAAAGCAGTTTGATGTGGTTGTGACCGGAAATATGTTCGGAGACATACTCTCAGATGTCGCCGCCATGTTGACAGGGAGCTTGGGTATGTTGCCCTCAGCCTCCCTAGCCGGTTCCGGAGTTGGACTATTTGAACCTGTGCATGGAACAGCGCCTGATATAGCAGGCAAAAACCTTGCTAATCCAATCGCGACCATTCTTTCATTGGCAATGATGTGTAAATATAGCCTTGATTTTCCCGAGTGTGCGGATGCTATTGAGAATGCGGTCAATGCTGTCCTTGATGAGGGTTTCCGATCGGCGGATATAGCCAATAGTGTAGAATCAAAAAAAGAAACGATTCTTGGGTGTGTTGAAATGAGTGAAAAAATCATCTCGGTATTGGCTGTTTAGAGGGCGCCTGGTCGAAAAAGCGATCTGCAAATTATGTCAAGAAACAAAAGTTACAATGTGGCGATAGTAGGAGCGACCGGCGCGGTCGGCGAGGTGATGCTGGAAATCTTGGAAGAGCGTAAATTTCCAGTGGAGGAGATTTTCCTCCTAGCCTCTGAGCGTTCAGAAGGTAAGCGTCTTCAGTTCAGAGGAAAAAATGTTCGGGTGGAGAGGCTGGATCAATTTGACTTCTCAAAGGCTGAGATCGCTTTGTTTTCTGCAGGAGGAGGGTTGTCTCGCCAGTTTGCTCCCAGGGCTGCAGAGTCGGGCTGTATAGTGATAGATAACACCTCTGAATTTCGTTATGACCCAGAGGTTCCTTTGGTGGTGCCTGAGGTTAATGGCCACAAGATATCCGACTTCGGGGTGAAGAATATTATCGCGAATCCAAATTGTTCAACGATCCAAATGATGCTGGCACTCAAGCCTATTCAAGAGGCAGTAGGTATAGAGAGAATCAATGTGGCCACTTATCAAGCCGTCTCGGGTAGAGGGCAGTCGGGAATAAAAGAGCTGGCTGGCCAAACAGGTAATCTGCTGAATGCGAAGCCAATTGAGCCGGAAGACATGCCCGTCCAGATTGCTTTTAATGTAATACCCCAATGTGACGACTTCCAGGCTAACGCTTACACGAAAGAAGAAATGAAGATGGTTTGGGAGACACAAAAAATATTTGAGGATGAGACGATTCGCGTAAACCCGACTTGCGTTCGGGTTCCTGTTTTCTTTGGGCACTCTGAAGCAGTTCATGTTGAAACTAAGGAGTACCTTCCAATAAACAGGCTGGAGGAACTACTCGAAGAGACCGAGGGCGTAACCTTGATGCTAAATAATGAATATCCCACACCGGTCACTCATGCCGCAGGGAAAGATCCTGTTTACGTCGGTCGGCTAAGAAAGGATATCTCTCATGAAAACGGTATAAATATGTGGGTTGTTTCCGACAACGTTCGAAAAGGTGCCGCTTTGAACACTGTTCAAATAGCAGAGTCACTTATCAGTAACTACGCCGACAAACTCCCGAATGCCTAATGCGATGCTCGGATTTTTCAGACTTGCACTAAACCTCCTATTATTTCTGCCCGTAGCAGTTTGGTCCGTAGAGATTTTAGAAATCCGAGTGGACTCAATCCAGGGACAACCTCTCTCCGCAGATGTTGTTTTTTTTGGTGTCGACTCTGAGGAGGATTTCTCTGCGTCAATCGGAAATAAAATAGAATTCGAGCAAGCCGGAGTGCCTTTCTACTCAATCACAGCAGGCGTTAAAGCCAGTCTTTTGCAGTCTTTGTTTGGTGAAACGGTGCTGAAGCTTACCACTGATGAGGTGGTATATGAGCCTGACCTCACCGTTCTGCTGTCTCTGTTCGATGGAAAATTAAATTCCAAAAAGGTTATTAATATTTCTCTCGCAGGCGATGTTTCTTCAGCGCTTGAATCAAATGACTTGCCTGTTGAAACCGACGTTTTGGAAAATCGAGAAACTCGGTTGGTGCGACCGAACGAAACGTTATGGTCGATAGCGGATGGTACGAGGGAAAGTTTGGATATATCCGTACAACAGCAGATGCTGGCCATCATCAAACTGAACCCATCGGCGTTCATAGGTGAGAATATTAACTCCCTGAAAAGCGGTTACCTTCTTGTTTTACCCAAACTTTTTGAGGCAACGTTATTAAGCGTTACGGAAGCAATTGATCAGGCCACCAGCTTGTTTTCCCGATGGGGCGGAAATATCAGGGATTTCAGGGAAGCAAAAAGACCCAGTTCAGTTACTGAAAGCAGCTCATCAATAATTCCGATTAATAAAACGCAAAATGAGATTGATTTTTTACCTCAGCCAAAACCGGCTGCGGAAGATTTGGAGGCTAATAAGGAAAAAACTGAGGTTTCCAGCGAAAGAATTACTCAAGCGGAGACAATCGTCCCGGATAACTCAGTTCCTGTTTCTGAGGTAAGCTCGCAGCCTCGAATAGTTGAGACCCTTTCCGAAGACCCAGGGGTAAGTTCGGTAGAGTCCGATTATGAAAATCAACGAGCGTTGGACAGCTCGATATCTTCGCAATCAAAAGAACTGGTGGCGGTGGACCCAGAATCTGAGAAGAAGATTAGAGATATAAAAAAGGCTGTCAGCCGAAAAGAGAATAGTTGGCTAGATCAGATTCAGACACCGCGGCATGTGGCCGCAATAACGGCTGGCGTTTTAATTCTATTGATAATATCCATGCTGCTCAGAAGACGTGGCGTTCAGGTACAAGCTCGGTCAAAGAAAAAGTCTGAGAAGAAATTGAAAAATATGCCGATTGTGGAGGATCTTACGCGTGCTAACGATGATTCTAACGGCGATGAAAAATCTGATGTCGTTATAGAAGATGTCGGGGTTAATGCTGACTCTATAGATGAGGAGGCTGCAGATCCGCAGGAGACATCTGATAATGAGCAATCTTTTTCCAGTAAATCTGATGACGCAGAGGCTACGTTAGATGAGTCTGCTGAAAAAGTGGCGCCTGGAAAAGCTAGTCAGACGGTCCAGGATTCGGTTTCGGTTCAGCCTTTAGAATCGGGTAGCCCGCCCGATGTGGAAAATGGCGGTGAAGAGATTTCTGAATCTAAAGAGACTTTTGATGGAAAGTATTCCATCGAAGAAGCGAAGCCAGCGTTTTCCCAAGAAGATCTTCCCGAATTAATCAGCCAAACAGAGGAAGAAGAATCAGATACCAGAATAAAATTAGCAGTAGCATTTAAAGAAGCCGGAGATATCAAAGGGGCTATAGAGTTACTTGAGGAGGTTCTCGTTGATGGTAACTCCGATCAAAAGGAGACGGCTCGTTCTCTGCTGGCCGAGCTGAGAATAGAGTAACAAATATCTTATTTTAAGCTCGATGAACGCTAGCCCGCCGGTCCACAAATATGCAATGGCTATTCAATACCAGGGCACAAACTTTAGTGGCTGGCAAAGTCAAAAAAATGTTGAAACCATTCAAGATACATTGGAGAGGGCGCTGCTCCAATTGTGCGGCAGGGAAACTATCGTTGCCGCCGCAGGCAGAACAGATGCAGGCGTACACGCGTTGTGCCAGGTTGCGACGTTCGAGTCGACGCTAACCGATGATGAAAGAGATTGGGCTCGAGGTATAAATGCTCTCACACCCAGCGCGATTCAAGTGCATTGGGTGATAAGAGTGCCTGGCGATTTCAATGCTCGATATTCTGCAGATTCAAGAACATACAAATATCTATTTTTCGATGCGGATCGCTTTGATCCATTCATTGGGGAATTGTCTTGGCCTGTAGACAAGCTTAACTCCTCTGTCATGCACTCAGAAGCTCAAGCTTTATTAGGAGAGCAAGATTTTTCGACCTTTAGAGCGGCGGGTTGTCAATCTAAGACGCCATACAGATGTGTTAATCGTTGTTCTGTCGATAGATTTGGCGATTTTGTCGTTTTAGAAATAGAGGCTAACGCATTCCTTTTCCATATGGTGAGAAACATAGCGTCTGCTCTTAAAGATGTAGGACAGGGTGCCCGAACAAACCACATAAATGATTTAATCAAGAAAAGAGATAGAACCCAGTTAGGTGTCACTGCCCCGCCGAGCGGACTTTATTTAACCAAAGTTGCGTATGAGGCGTATAGTCTTCCGACTGTTAATGATAAGCCTAGTATTCTTCGAGCGCTTTCAGTCTGATTATTTCTTAGACAATTGGTAGTCTTGAAAAGTAAGAGCGTTAATTGATTTTTATGTTCGGAAGAGCGGCACTAGACTTCAGAGTGTCGGAAGAGGCGTGATGGTCGAAAAGAAAATGGACCGATGGTGTAAGATTTGTGGAGTCACAAGTCCCGAAGATGGGCGATATCTATCGGAAATCGGAGTAAGTGCGATAGGACTTATGTTTTATCCAGACAGCGACAGGTATGTGTCCTTTGAGAGCGCGAGAAGGGTGTCCGATGAAATTAAAGACGTAAATCCTTCGATCAGAATAGTGGGTGTTTTTGTCAATCCGACTAGTGACATGGTAGGGGATGCTATAGCACAGGTTGGAATCGACATGCTTCAATTCCACGGAAGTGAGAGTCCGTCTTTTTGTGGGGACTTTGGGCTGCCTTACATAAAGTCAGTGGGTGTTACGGCGAAGACGAATTTCAGCCAGCTTGATACTGAGTATCGAGAAGCTTGGGCGTTTATTTTGGATAGATTTGATGCGAAAAAACACGGGGGAACAGGTGAGATTTTCGACTGGCGTTTTTGGCCAAATCGAATTAATCGAAGATTTATTTTGGCGGGCGGTCTGAAGCCGGATAACGTCGCTGAGGCAATAAAAGTGCTCGACCCTTTTGGTGTAGATGTGAGCTCTGGTGTAGAGAGTTCACGTAAAGGGACAAAGGACAGGATGCTTGTGGAAAGATTTATGCAGGAGGTGAAATTTGGCTGAGAAGATAGAGACAGAATTTTACGATGCTCCATCGAGAGAGGGTTATTTTGGTGAATTTGGTGGTAGATTTGTTGCTGAGACACTCACGCATGCGCTGAACGAGTTGTCTGATCTTTATGAGAAGGCTCAAAGAGATCCCGAATTCAAGCGAGAGTTTCATCATGACTTGAACCACTTTGTAGGGCGACCTACCTCCCTTTATTTTGCGGAGCGCTTCACTGATTTGCTTGGCGGGGCAAAAGTTTATCTAAAAAGAGAGGACCTAAATCACACGGGCGCGCATAAGATTTGCAACACTGTTGGGCAAGCACTGCTCGCAAAAAGAATGGGAAAGCCAAGGGTAATCGCGGAAACGGGTGCCGGCCAACATGGAGTAGCAACGGCTGCTATCGCGGCGAGGCTTGGGCTCGAATGCGATGTATACATGGGTTCAGAGGATGTAAAGCGACAGAGTCTGAATGTTTATCGTATGAAGTTAATGGGTGCAAATGTTATCCCCGTAAGTTCCGGGTCGCGCACCTTGAAAGATGCTCTCAATGAAGCGATGAGGGATTGGGTGACAAACGTAGACAATACTCATTACATTATAGGTACCGTAGCTGGTCCGCATCCCTATCCTATGATTGTGCGCGATTTTGCTTCGGTGATCGGGCAGGAGGCACGAGCGCAAATGTTGGAACGGGAAGGGCGCCTCCCTGATACCGTTGTTGCTTGCGTGGGAGGTGGCTCTAATGCGATGGGTATTTTCTATCCGTTCGTTAATGATTCCAGCGTTTCCTTGGTTGGTGTTGAAGCCGGGGGTAATGGTTTACAGACTGGTGAGCACGCTGCGCCCTTAAATGAGGGGAAGGTGGGCGTTCTTCACGGAAACCGCACATACCTGATGTGCGACGATGATGGCCAAATCAATGAGACGCACTCGATATCTGCTGGTCTCGATTATCCTGGGGTCGGACCGGAACACTCCTACTTGAAAGATATAGGGAGAGCAACTTACTCAAGCGCCACTGACGACGAAGCTATGGAAGCGTTCAGAATGATGAATAGATCTGAGGGCATTTTGGCAGCCCTGGAAACAAGTCATGCTCTGGCTTGGGTCGTTAAGAGCGCTCCTGCTATGAAAGAGAGTGAGATTATATTGGTCAACTTAAGCGGTAGGGGAGACAAAGATATCCTAACGGTTGCCGAGATTGATGGGATCACGCTTTGAGTTCTGACGTCGATCAAACGAGGCTGGATAAAACCTTCTCCAGATTGCGAGAGAATAAATCCAAAGCTTTGGTGTCATTCATAACGGTAGGGGACCCCACTCTGGATTGTGCGATGGACTGCTTGCAGGGCCTAGTTGAAGGAGGAGTGGATATTCTGGAACTGGGCATTCCATTCTCGGACCCGGAAGCTGAGGGTCCGTCTATACAGGCTGCCAATGAAAGAGCTCTCAAAGGAGGAGCGACCTTAAAAGATGTTCTAGACCAGGTGAAGCTCTTTAGGAAGAAAAATACTGATACGCCCATTGTGTTGATGGGATACCTTAATTCAATAATTGCGATGCCGGACTTCGAAAAGCGAGCTTCCGAAGCAGGTGTTGATGGATTGATTATGGTGAATTTGCCGCCTGAGGAAGGAGATAAGATTGCTCAACCACTGGCTAAGCAGTCTATAGATCTCATTTATCTCTTGGCACCGACTACCACCAAAGAGAGAAGCAAGGAGATCGTAAAAGTGGCAAGCGGTTTTCTATATTACGTTTCTTTAAAAGGTATTACTGGTGCTGACCACTTTGATCCAGTAGAAGTAACAAAAAAAGTGCGGGAACTAAAGGAACTTACAGATCTTCCGATATGTGTTGGATTTGGCATTAAGGACGGGAAAACCGCAGAAAAAATAGCGCCGCACGCAGATGGGATTGTTGTTGGGAGCGCCTTTGTGGATCTTATTGCTCAGGGAGGAAGCTGTAACGAGATTTCAGTAAGACTCAAAAAAAAGGCTTTAGAGCTTAGAACCTCAATTGACGCGGCAACAGCCTCTTAAGCGACAAGTTCTTTTTCAAATATGAAATTGCCAGAGTGGTTAGAACACATCTCTGTACAGCATAGCAAAGCGATCGATATGG
>CAJXCK010000020.1 GCA_913051785.1 uncultured Gammaproteobacteria bacterium | reverse complement strand
GAGCAGTGGACTGAAAATCCTCGTGTCGGCAGTTCGATTCTGCCTCTGGCCACCAACCCTAATCTACCTTTAATAATGAGGTGGAACTTCATCCTCAGGCAAAGCCTGAGGGAGGTTTTCTCTATAACTTTTTACTACCGCTTTGAGCGTCCTATCCATGTCTTTGAGTTTTTCTTGTTGTACAAACAACTCGTCGCTCAGCGATGAAATAGCCTGCTCCTGAAAGGTCAAAACAGTCTCTAATTCGGTGACTCGAACTTCTAGAGCATCCTTCTCCATAGGGCAATTCTCCAAATTTGTGTAGTAAGTTTTTTAACTCGATTCTTGAGTTGCCAAACCATTTGTACTGATGCAAAGGTCAGATTCAAGAATCTGAATATTTGGGTTACTCAGTTAGTCTCGAAAACCGATTCTCAGTTACGAATTTCGAAAGCCACTATGTTAATGTTGCTCAAACATAAAAAACACTCACTCTTATTAGCAACAAGAATCAGGGGTAGGGGAAAATATGAAGGCCAGCATCACTTATTGCGTTCAGTGAAACTATGAACCAATGGCAGTCAGTTTGGCTGAAAAATTAACAGCTTCCTTAAACCTGGAAACGGATTTAATCAAAGGTAGCAATGGGGTTTTTGATGTTGAACTGTCAGGAAAACTCATTTATTCAAAAAGCGATACGGGTGAATTTCCAAACGAAGATTCTCTAATTCAGAAAATCAGATCAGATCATTCAATGGGATAGCGCCAGGGGGCTTCGGGCTGCGTTGAGTCTTCATCAATTACCCATAAAGGCATCGCTATCTGATCTCCCATTTGTTTAAAGCTCACCTTTACTCTCGTGCCAATACCAACCCGCTTTACCGTCTCACTGGTAGCCAGACTCCCATCAACTTCCGCAAGATTACCTTGTAATCTAAGACCATCGTATTGATTCGGAATATCTTTCTGTTCATCCAGTTCTACTAGCAGCAGGTGGTAAGGTACGTGTGATCTAAATGCTCCTTGTATCGCGTGATGAACCTCGCCATATGAGTAAACTGTCCCTCTCCCACTCACTGGACTCCATTGCACCCGCTCAGAGGCACAAAAAGGACATGCGGAAGTAGGTGGCAACCTCTTTAACCGACAGTCGAGACACTCTTGAACCCTAAGCTCATTCTGTCCGCAGTATCGGTAAAATGCCTGATTGTCTTTGTCTAGATCATCAATCAGTACAGGCATTCCAAGATACTCACCACTTAGACCCATAACTAAGTGCCCCTTGCCATTACCATCGCTGAACCCATCCCTGGGGTGCCCCAACCCAAGTTAGCGGTAAGCTCAACGTCCTTGACCTGTCGACAACCTCCTTCACTGTAATCATAACTATGCTGCACGACACCATTGGCATCTCGTGGACAATAATCATCGACGTCGTGACGTAGTTGCCTTACGTTCTCAATAACCATGTTAATCCCATGGGTATAACCCTCACACAAATGCCCTCCGCTAGTATTGTTAGGCCGTTCGCCTCCCAGTCGAATGACACCAGAGCTTACGTAATCTCCACCTTCTCCTTTTTTACAAAAACCATAATCCTCCAACTGCAACATGGTGGTAAACGTAAAAGCGTCATACGAGCCAGTCACATCAATATCCTCAGGGCCCACACCGGCATTTGGCCACAATAAATCTTTCGCATAATGACCGGCTACGGTTGAGATGGGTCCTGACTGATAATGCATGTCAGATCTAGGCTTCATACAGCGCCCAACCACAGCCTGGATAACAGCTGGTACATGTTTACAGTCCTTAGCTCTATCAGTGCTGGTCACCACGATCGCCGTGCCATTGTCGGTTTCAACGCAACAATCGAGTAAATGCAAAGGTTTCACGATCATCCTGCTCGCAAGCACATCATCTACGCTGACCCGGTTTTTATAAAAGGCCTTAGGGTTATTTGACGCATGTTCCGAATGGATACTTTTTACACTTGCGACTTGTTCCGGGGTGGTACCGTAATCATACATGTGCCGCATAAACGTGTGACAAAACATTTGTCCGGCACTCATTAAACCGATTCCCCGGGTAAATAAACCATCACCCGATATTGACGATTGCCCGCCACGACCAGTACCACCTATCCTGACCTGGCTAAAACCATTCATTGCGCGATAAATAACAACGGTCTTACACATACCCGCCTCGATCACCCCGATCGCGATACCCACCAAAGCCTCAATGCTGGAGCCTCCACCATAAACGTCCATATGGAAATTAAGGCGCATGCCTAAATCGCCTGCTATCGTTGGAGATGGCGTCGAGTCATTAAAGCTATAAGAGAGCATACCGTCGACGTCAGACATAGCCAGCCCCGAATCCTCAACAGCAGCACGCACCGCCCTCGTACCAAGCACTCGGGTAGTTACTCCAGAGCCTCTGGTATAACCGGTTTCGCCGACTCCGACAATTGAGTACTTACCTCTCAGGTATTTTTCCGTTGAAGAATTTATCTCTTGCACCATCTACTTTCCTTTGAAAAAACCTCTGTTCGAAAACAGAAGTTACCCGCCATACAGCTTATCCATTGCCTATTGAGATATTAGGAAATGACAAAACCCTCGTAATGATTTTTAACAATCGCATCACACCTGGATTTGTATTGGGGAAATCCTCCCACATAGGGCATAAATATCCTCGGCTTGCCAGGAATATTGGCTCCGAGGTACCACGAATTACAACTTGGCGCCGTATACATAGTCCCCTCCGCAACCTGATTGACATGGGCAATCCAATCCTGCTCGGCCGCACATGTAGGCTCAATCGAAGAAAATCCATTAGCATCCAAATAGCCGATACAGTCTGCAATCCAGTCAATATGCTGCTCGATCGCGACTAACATGTTACAGAGAACTGAAGGACTACCTGGACCAGTCACGGTAAATAAATTAGGGAAACCGGCGATCTGCAGTCCCAGATAAGCTTCCGGCCCAAATTGCCACTTTTCTTTGAGGGTTTTGCCTTGTCTACCAATAATATTCGATTTAAGAAGAGCACCCGTCATCGCATCAAACCCCGTCGCGTAAATTATGACGTCCAACGATTGCTCAGAATCTCCGGTCACGATGCCCTTGGGCGAAATTCTCTCTATAGGCGTTTTTTCTAAATCGATCAGTGTCACATCCGAACGATTAAAGGTCTCGTAATAGTCTCTATCTAAGACCTGCCTTTTGCATCCCAGACCATAATCTTTAGGCAAAAGGCTACTGGCAACAGCCTCTTTCTTTACTATGCTAGAGATTTCTTCTCTAAATAATTGATTGGCAATCTCATTAGCTCGCATATCGGAGTAAACATCAGTAAATGATAAAAGAACTCCTAGTCCTTGTTCTTTTATCATCTGCTTAAGCGTCTCTTCGTTGAGCTCAAGAATTTTTGACGGTCTCGCCGTTTGTTTCTCCTTAGAAACAGCCCGCTTCACGCTCTCAGTTAACCTGAAATTAGAGACGCCACCAAAATTAAGCTGCTGCAGCTCTCTAATTTGCCGGTAATTCTTTCTGAATTCTGCCTGGACCTCCTCCCGCATTGCCTTGCGATTTGCAGGAACCGTATATACAGCTGATCTCTGGTATACAAAAAGATGCTCTGACTGCTTGGCCAACTCAGGAATCGCTTGTACACCAGAACTCCCGGTGCCAATCACTCCCACCTGTTTTTTCGATAGGTCTACAGCCTCCTTGGGCCACCTGCCTGTATGTAAAACCTGTCCTTCAAAACTATCGGCCCCCTCCAATGAAGGTGTATTCGGCACGGAAAGGCAACCAGTAGCCATGACACAATATTTAGCGCGGCATCGGGTTTCTTGATCAATAGCTATTTCCCACAAACCCTCTTCTTCTACAAAACGCACCTCGGTTACCCGAGAGTTGAACTCGATGTCTTCTCTCAGTCCAAACCGATCCGCTACATGGTTTGCGTATTTCAAAATATCCGGTTGTGCAGAAAAGACTTCCGGCCAGTCCCACTCTTGCTCAAGCTCATCTGAGAAGCCAAAAGAATATTCAATACTGGGTACATCGCATCTTGCGCCAGGGTAACGATTCCAATACCAAGTCCCCCCGACATCAGTCCCCGCTTCGAATACCCTTACCCGAAGTCCTTTCTCGCGAAACTTGTGCAAACCATACATGCCAGCAAAGCCCGCTCCTACAATGACTAAGTCAAATTTTTCCATTTCCTGGACAGCTCCTACGAGGCAGAGCCTAATTGGACAAGCTCCTCAATAGCATCACCGTTTTCAAATCGCTCGATCAGCTTTTCTGGGTCGAAATTGACTCCAACGGGATTTTCAGCAAAGGACTCTCCTCTGATATAAGCGTTTAATTCTTCCTTGGTTTCAAAATTTTCAACTTGAAATTCTACGCGTATGCCGTCGGGATCCTCATAATATAACGATGTTGTTAGCCCGTGGTTGATCGGCCACACCGGCAAAATCCCCTCATTCTTCAATCGCTTATACAACACCAACAAGTCCTCTAACGAGTCCAGGGTATAGGCTACATGGTCCACTCCGGGTGCGCCTTTGGGTAGATCATCCTTGTTTTGAGCTTGCACAATGGCCAGTCGATGATGTTCATCATCGTAAGTCAAAAAGACCAACATCGGGTTTTTATGCTGAACGTCAAGCCCTAGGACGGTTTTGTACCAAGCGACCGATTTATCCAGATCTTTTGCTCGAAGAACAAAATGAGCAAATTTCGCTAGTTTGACTTCTTTTTTTTCATCTACTTTTCTAGACATAGTCCCCCCTTCACGCTCTTCCATCTTAGTTTGAAACGTACAGACTGGCTAGCACGGTAGTCACCATTTATTCCTTTGAGTTGGTATGCTAAGCCAACCTAAAAACCAGACACAATTCCATGCGATCTCCTCTCTCAGTTGCCATCCCAAGCCGAGACATCCTGGGCGAAAGTCCCTGGTGGTGTCACAAAGAGCAAGTCTTATGGCGGGTGGATATCTTAAGCAAGTACGTTTTCAAATGGGACTACAACACTGGCACCCAGAACACATGGCGACTTAAAGATAAGGTTGGCTGTTTTGTTAAAACTCACCACACGGACGTCGGGCTTGTAGCCCTGTCTGATGGAGTGCACTTACTACATCTCAAGGAAAATCGAACTGAACACCTCGCTCCCCTAGAGGAGTCCCAAACAAACAATCTATTCAACGATGGCAAATGCGACAGGACCGGAAATTTCTGGTTCGGGAGCAAGCACAAAGAGGATAAAGAGCCCACGGGTAGCCTTTACCGACTGGACAACTCTGGAAAAGTGATAAAACTGCTTGATGGCATCATGACTTCGAATGGTATCGGTTGGAGCCCCGACAACACCACAATTTATTACACCGACTCAGGGAAAAAGACGATTTACTCATTTGAGTTTGACGGAAAAAAAATAACCAACCAACAAATCTTCGCAGAGGACACCGAATGCGCTCCCGACGGATTAACCGTAGATTCTGAGGGCGGAGTTTGGAGTGCAAAATGGGACGGCAGCCGGGTTGTTCGATATACCCCAGATAAGAGAGTAGATATAACCATCGATCTGCCAGTCAGCAGACCAACCAGCTTGACTTTCGGCGGCCCCAAATTGTCAAAACTATTCATCACGAGCGCCAGTCACGATCGGGCAAAGGAGCCCATGGCCGGCCATGTATTTGTCTATGACTCTCCTATCAAAGGAATTGCAGAGGTTCCGTATTTTTATGACGGCATCTTCAGAAACTCCGAAGGCTCTTTAGACATCTTGTCGTAAGCTTTCAATAAAACTCTGACGCCGCTTTTTGAGTTAACCAAAGTAAAAGACGTTGCTCACCTTGAAGCGTAGTAACGTGGTGTTACGATAATTAGTAGTCTTAGTGAAGGAGAAGAGGGTGGCTACTTATATCGATTTATCTGTGCACATAGAAAATAATGAACACACTGATCACCCTGGCGGCAGTCCGAAGGTTAATTACCTCACTCACCATCAAACCGCTGGTGGGCTATCTCACTTTTTCCCGGGCCTTAAACCTGAGGAGCTACCGGATGGCGAAGGCTGGGCCGTAGAAAGTATCAACCTCTCAACGCACAACGGCACCCACATGGACGCGCCATGGCATTTTCACTCCACTACAAACTATGGAAAGGAGCGGGCACCTACAATTGATGAAACTCCTCTAGAATACTGCTTGAAACCTGGCGTGAAGCTGGATTTTAGACATTTTGAAGATGGTTACTTAGTGACTGCAGATGATATCGAAAAAGAGCTCACAAGAATCGAGCATGAGCTTGAGCCCCTCGATATTGTGGTCGTCAACACCCGGGCAGGCGGAATCTTCGGCGAGCCTGGTTACGTTGACGCCGGCTGTGGAATGGGGCGTGAAGCTACCATGTATTTAACAGAGCGTGGCGTCAGAGTGGTTGGTACCGACGGCTGGTCATGGGATGCACCTTTCAACCACACAGCCAAGAAGTGGGCAAAAAATCGTGACCCGAGCTTGATATGGGAAGGTCATAAAGCAGGAAGAGAAATACCCTATTGGCAAATGGAAAAATTGCACAATCTTGAATCGCTCCCAGACCACGGCTTTATGATTTCTTGCTTCCCAGTAAAAATCAAAAACGCCTCTGCTGGATGGACCCGCTGCGTAGCGATCATTGAATGACTTTCTGTCTGTGATCTTTCCATTAAAGCATCAACAATCTCTTACGCTAAGAGAAATGCGCCAAAACCAGCTTAGTTCGTAATCAGCATCTGTTTGGGAGCAAAATTCAGCGAGCCAAGTGTCGTTTAACTCCGCGCCATTCCAGTAAGCTGTCGCACAATGCCTCAGGATAAATTCGCAGATTCTGCTCAGGGCGTCTCGCGGATACACATCGAAAATACACCATAAACCTCGGTTCGACGCCGAAAACCCGTGTCGCGGAGTGAGGTGTCAGCGAATGAACAATCACGGCGTCACCAGCTTTCAACTTCAGCAAGTCGGGTTTTGGCCATAGTTCTCCATCGGCTGATCGAGCAGCTTGTTTGGCATACAAATTTCTGACCGCTCTCGGATAGTGAACCAGCCCTCTCCCATTGGGTGCCTTACGATTTTCTCTTTCCCAACCGGGCCCGTCAGGACCAAGAGGGCCACCTTTTTCCAATTGATCACTAAAAAAACGCTCCATATGTCGGTGTCCACCCTTCAGCACGCCGAGGTTTCCCGAGCCGAGGCTGGTCTGGTCCGACAACGCGACGCCCACCAAAGCCGTAAAATTCATAATGTTTGCGTTGAATTCAGGATTCGTTTTGTTCACTCCATTGGTGCTCTTGCTTGCATTCCAGGACTTGAGCTTTTCACCCCGCAAACGCTTCCCAACCCTAGGCACCGCGATACCCCCGTTCCAAAGGCCATCCAGATGACCTGTCCAGCCATAGTGCGGGGTGTCTTTATCTAAATAACCATACTCGTTGGTGGAATCACCGGTGTCAGCGGGGAAAAGGGTTGCTAATTGAGCAGCCCGTATCGGAAGCACCCTAGAACCCAACGCTTTTTCAAGGACTTTTTTCAGTTCGGTTTTATTGAACAGATCAATAAAAATCTCTCCCTCACTGGCACTAAATAAAGACCACGCAGTTTCGCCCAATTTCTCCAGCTTTCCGGACCTTACGCTGGGTCCTATTTGATTAATCGTAGAGCCCATACGCAGAAACATTTCTCTTCTCGCAGCGAAAACTTTTTCGGGTGGGATCACGCCAGGAATCTTGAGGTAACCCTGTCTATAAAAGCGTCTCGACTGGCCAACGTCCATTAATTTCTCCTCAGAAAAGATAAGCGCACGAGCAAAAATGCAGCAGCCAGAACAAGCATGATAATAACTAGCGGGACAATCCACAAAATAGGTCGGTTTTTCATACCGTTTAACATCACTTGTTGCCCCTGGTTATAACCCTCAGGCACTGCCAACACACCGTGTTCCTTCTCCCAAGAACCGTACTCGGCTCTCATTCGAGAAAGAAGATCTGGTTGCTCTTCTGACAGATCATATTGCTCAGATGGGTCTTCAACTAGGTTAAATAACATCCATCGGTCTAATTGATCGTCAGTTCTGTTATAAACCAGTTTGTATGGCCCCATGAATAATGCTTTGTTACCCCCTAGCTCGTATCCCACTACTTCGTCGCTGTTTCTGATATTGTTGGAAGAATCATTAAGTATCGGCATCAGGCTTTTACCCGATAAGTTTTGAAATTCCTTTGATCCCGCGATCTCCAGGATTGTTGGCACGATGTCGGTCGCCCAGACAAATTCACGGGAAACTCTGCCTGGCTCACGGACAAGAGGCTTCCCTTCCACACTGCCTGAAATGACCAGCGGGACTCTCATCCCGCCTTCACTGGAATGAAATTTAAACCAGGAAAGCGGTCCAACAGATGCGCCAGCCCACGACGGGCCGATATTCACGAAACTTCCCCTCTCTCCTATTTTCTCTATGTCGTTATGGTATCCATTGGTTTTCAACCAAGCGGATAACAAAAGTCTCGGAATGAGAGGCGCCGTAGGGTCTACAGCTATCGAACCTTCAGCACCGTTGTCGGACAAAAATAAAAAGACGGTGTTATCCAGCTGACCAACCCGGTCGAGGTAATCGATTAAACGTCCAATTTCAAAGTCCATAGACTCCACCATACCAGCATAAACCTGCATGGCTTTTCTGAAATAATTCTTGTCATTTGCATTTAAATCAGCCCAAGAAGCGGCGGTCGGCGGAAGGTTAATCGGATGCTCCCTATCAAGTATGTTCACCTTTCTAAGTCCTTTAGACCTTTGTTCCGCCAATGCCTCCCACCCATCATGGTACATCCCCTTATAACGATCCCGATATTCAGCTGGCGCTTGGACAGGTATATGCACCGCCAAAAAAGAAACAAAGGCAAAGAAAGGATTGTCTTTGGGTCCCTCGTCTAAGTACTGAATAGTCTTGTCGACAATATAGGAGGACGAGTAATACTCCTCGGGAAGTCTGATTCTCTTACCATCCTCAAACCAGTTGGCCGCACTATAAATGGGTAGGTAAGGCTTTTGCTCCCAGTTATCCGACCCAGTATCCGCCATGGATACGCTGCGGTGAAACCCGCGAGCAAAAGGCAAACGTGCTTCGTCCATTCCTAAATGCCACTTCCCTGCAAAGTAATTTCGATAGGATCTGCGCTCTAACATTTCTGCAATAGTCTCAAAATCCGTTGACAAAACGCCTTGATAATTCGGCTCACGAATTTGGCTACCGGGTATCGCTTCAGGAATGTTCGGAACACCGACAAGGTGGCTGTCATAGCCTGTCACCAACATTGCTCGAGTGGGCGCGCAGCTGGCTGCAGTATGGTAGCTAGAGAAACGTAAACCACCATAAGCGAGTCCGTCTAGGTTTGGAGTCGCTATCTCGCTTCCGTACGAGCCCAGATCCGAGAAGCCCAAATCGTCAGCCAGAATTAAAACAATATTCGGTGAGCGTTCTGCCATTGCTATAAGTGGTAACCCAAAGCCACAAATGAGGAGGCATTTAAATATGAGCCTGAATAATCGGAAAGTTAGCATCATCGACCATAAATTCTTGATCCGGTTCAGAACCGTACAAAAGATAGGTCGCCGAGTAAACGCCAGACAATTAAATTGAAAATAACTAGAATGATTCTTCTAACAGAGAGGAACAACCATGAGCATGTCTGACGAACTAGAAGGGAAAGTGTCACTCGTAACCGGTGGATCCGGGGATATTGGCGGCGCGATCGCTAAACGTCTCGGACAGTCAGGCTCTACCGTTGTCATTACTTACGTTGGCGCCGAAGACCTCGCAAATCAAGCCGTTGACGAAATCAACGCCGATGGAGGAAACGCTTCAGCATTACGCCTAGATCAAAGGGACCCCAATGAAATTGAAACGATCATTGGTCGAGTTTCTCAAGATTACGGACGACTGGACATTCTGGTGAACAATGCCGCCTGGAATATTGGTATTCCGTTTCCAAACCTGGACGAGCTGACCGCAGAAATCTGGGATAGAGTGCTAGAAACCAATCTCCGAGCACCTTTTCTCTTAGCAAGAGCTGCCGCCTCAATCTTGAAGGCCGATGGTGGAGGCCACATAGTTAATATCTCTTCAGCAGGTGGTATTTCGCCTGGGTCCAGCAGTATCGCCTATTCCTCCAGTAAAGCTGGTTTGAACCATCTCACTCGCTGCCTCGCTGTGGCAATGTCACCAGAAGTGGCCGTAAACTGCGTGGCCCCTGGTTTAGTTGAGAACACGAGAATGGCAAACCGTTTACCGGATGCTGTATCAAATGCGGCTCGCAAACAGGCCATACTTGGGAAGGTAGGTCAAACTGAAGACATTGCCGAGCAAGTTCTAACGTTCGTCACATCAACCTCGGTAACAGGCCAGACAATCGTTATTGATGGAGGGCTTCCTGGTTCAATGCGTTAGTCACTGATACCTCCTAAAAGTAGCTAAGGCCCTGCGTTTCCACATAAAGAGAATAAATAGATTGGGAAGCCGTTATAAATAAGCGGTTTCGTTTTAAGCCACCGAATGCCAGATTAGAAACCACCTCCGGCAGATGGATAACCCCGATCTTGTCGCCTTCCGGCGAAAAAATAAATACGCCATCGTGTTCTTCACCGCCCCAGCCACTACTAGTCCAGACATTGCCCGTTGTATCAACCCGAAAGCCATCGGACATTGACGCCCCCATGTCGCAAAATACTTGCTTTCTCGATAGCGTTTTCCCGGTCACTTCAAAAACCGAAATCTGCTTGGGATGGTCTTTTACATGTGAGGCGCCAGTATCGGAAACATAAAGCCGAGAATAATCTGGCGAGAAAGCCAAGCCATTGGGCTTCTCGAGTTCTTCGTCGACCACTGCACAGTCTCCAGTTTCAGGCTCTAGCCGGTAAACACGAGTTGGTAGCTCAAGCTTTGCCAAATGCCCTTCATAAAAGCCATGAATACCGTAACCCGGGTCGGTAAACCAAATAGAACCATCTGGGTGAACTACCACGTCATTCGGCGCGTTTAGTAACTTCCCTTCAAACTGATCTATCAGAACGGTGATGGTTCCATCGTGTTCTGTTCGAGTCACACGTCGGCTATCGTGCTCGCAGGTAATCAACCTGCCTTGTCGATCCCGCGTGTTTCCATTTGCATAATGGCTGTCCTGTCTATAAATCGTGACTTCACCATTATCCTCTGACCATTGCATCATGCGATTGTTAGGGATATCGCTCCAGATTAAACATCGGCGATCACCAAACCAAACCGGCCCTTCATTCCACCTGCCACCAGTCCACAGTCTTTCCAGCGTACTACTCCCGATCACGAGCCTCGAAAACCGACTGTCTAAAATTTCGATAGCTGGATCCGGATACCTGACCGGTAAGTTCCAGTCTCTATCCATTTGTCGATCCTTCATTATCATCTCCGGTTTATTCCCTGCCTAATCAAACTTTGGGACCGCATCGAGTAATCTCTTTGTGTAAGCATGCTGGGGCGCTTCACAAACTTGTTCAGCTAAGCCCGTCTCTACGATTTTGCCCTGATGCATCACAGTGATGTCATCACAAAAAAATCTCACCACTTCGATATTATGGCTTATAAAAAGATAGGTTAAGTTCATCTCTTGTCGCAGCTCGTCGAGCAATCTAAGTACCTGTGCCTGAACCCGAACATCTAGTGCGCTGGTCACTTCATCACACACGATGAATTTCGGTCTTAAAACCAGCGCTCTGGCGATGCCAATTCGCTGCCGCTGGCCTCCTGAAAATTCATGAGGGAATCGAGTTAGCATCGACCTATCCAGACCAACCTGTTCTAGAGCCTGCGAAGCGAGCTCAAGCCGGTCAAGATGACCTCCTCCGATCCCATGCGCTTGCATCGGCTCAGTCAATATCGTCGCTATTGTCAGTCGGGGGTTAAGGGAGGACTGGGGATCCTGAAAGACAAACTGCAAGTCTCTTCGAAAAGGTTTCATTTCTTTCCGATTAAGCTCGGTCAAATCATTTCCGTGATAGTGGACTGCACCTTCGGTTGCTTTAATTAATCCTAGAATTGCTCTCCCGAGCGTGGTCTTACCAGAACCTGATTCACCAACAACTGCCATGGCACGGCCTGGGTAAATTTTCAAGTTCACATCATCTACGGCTTTCACATCATCCACATGTCTTTGCAGCAATCCTTTTCTAATAGGGAAATACACCTTTAATTGCTCGATGCTCAGCAAGGGAGGTTCTGAAACGACTGCGTTGGCGCTTAGACGTGTCATTTTCTGAGGTAGGGAGGCAATCAGTTCTTTAGTATATTCGTGCTTGGGATCATAGAGCACTTCGTCCTTTGTACCCTGTTCAACAAGTTGCCCATGTTGCATTACACCTACGCGATCGGCTATCTGGGCGACCACACTCAGGTCATGAGTAATGAATAGTAGCGTGGTATTACGATCTTCCTGCAGTTTCTTAAGAAGTTTTAAAATTTGGGCCTGTATCGTTACATCAAGTGCCGTAGTGGGTTCATCGGCTATCAGCAAATCAGGCTCGCAGGCCAACGCGATTGCTATCATAACCCTTTGCCTCTGACCTCCTGAGAGCCGGTGGGGATACTCGGAAATACGTACTTCTGGATCTGGCAGCTCGACCTGCGCTAAGAGATCAAGAGCTTTCGCCCTTGCAGCTTCTCCTTCTAGTCCCAGATGCAACGACATAGTTTCCATTATTTGCTCGCCGATCGTCTGAACCGGATTAAGTGCGGTCATCGGCTCCTGAAAAATCATTGAAATTCGTGACCCTCGCAGCTTTTCCAGTACAGACTCTTCGGAATCCAGAATCGATATAGGTGAATCAGCTTCGCGGGCACTCGAATAAAAGGTAATCGCGCCAGAAGGGTGATTTGCCAAATCAGGTAACAAGCCAACCATCGACAACCCCGTAACACTCTTACCCGAGCCAGATTCACCGACCAAACAGTAGGTTTCACCTGGATATAATTCGAAAGAAATCCCTCGAACTGCCAATGACGCTTGCTCTCCCGCACCAAATTGCGTTTCGAGGTCGCGGATAGCTAACAGTGGTTCCATATCAGTTGCTCAATTGGGTTGCTGCTGTAATCGGGGATCAATAGCATCTCGTAGCGCTTCTCCGATCAAAGTGTAGGCGAACAGCGTTAGGAAAATCGCAAGTCCCGGAAAGGTAGCCATCCATATCGCGATAGACCCGCCCGGCCCAACCGCCTGGTTAAGCATTGCAGCCCAACTGGGTTGATCAATTGCTCCAAGACCCAGAAAACTCAGGGTTGCTTCAACCAGAATCGCTGAGGCCATTCCAAAACTACTAAGGACTAATAACGGCGCAATTCCATTGGGCAACATGTGTCTAAACAAAATCGAGCTCAAGGATAAACCACTGGCTTCAGCGGCTTGGACAAAATCCTGTTGTCTTAACTTGAGAAACTCAGCCCTCAAAAATCGCGCATAACCCGGCCATCCGGTCAAACCAATGATCAACATAATCAGGTAAATATTACGCCCAAAAAACGCGACCACGGTCAGAATAAGAAACAAGGAAGGGATTGACTCAAAAATCTCCAAAAATCGCATCATAAGGATGTCTACCCATCCCGAGTAAAAACCCATGACACCCCCGTATAGCACGCCGATTATCAAAGAGGTAAAGGTAGCCACTAATCCAATACCGAGTGCTATTCGACTTCCGTAAATCATACGGCTCAGCACGTCGGCCCCGTCTTCATCTGTACCGAGGAGATGTTTGGTACTGGGAGCTTTCAGCGGGGAGGGGTCATCCCTCAGCCGGTCGGTCGGAGAGTAAGGTATCGGCGCAAAATAGGCTGATTCGATTTCTCCAGAGGACAACCCCTCTCTGTATTGATCGTAAATCACGGCTCTTGGACTCGAAACCGATAAAGAACTGACAAGCGATATCAATAAACTCGACAAAATAATCAGACAGATGCGCTTCCATCCGTCCACACTTTTAAAGCCTAACCAAATCAAAATACCACTAAAAAAAGACAACAACATAGCCACATCGATCCAGGTGAGGTGCCTGAGCATCGGACTAGAAAATGCTCCATCGACCACCATCAAAAAGGGATGAGAATTGGAAATGATTGGGGCAAAGACGGCACTGATGATCATGATCACAATCCACACCAAACCTAATTTCGCGCCTAGATTGGAAAAGACATCGCGAATCACCTTGGCACTGAAACTTTGATCTGCGTCCACTCTTGGAGCTTCAGACTTATTCATAACTCACCCTAGGATCAGCAATTGCATAGCAAATATCCACAATCAAATAAGAGATCAGCGTTAAGATCGAGGTAATCAAAGTGATCGATAGAACGACTTCACGATCTCGAACCATTACCGAGTCAACCACCAGCCTTCCCATCCCATCGATCGAGAAAATCGTCTCAACCACCACTGACCCCACCAAAAGTCCAGGAATGATGCCAGCCGTAATAGTAATCAGCGGTAATAAACTGTTCCTGAATACGTGATTCCAAAGCACACTTGCTTCAGACGCGCCTTTTGCTCTCGCCGTACGGGCGTAATCTGACTGCAGATTTTCTAGGACAGAGGTTCTAGTCAACTTCGACAAAAACGCCAGACTTGAATAACTCAGACACATCAGAGGCAAGAAAAGATGCCACAACACATCCAATAGATAACCTTTCTCAAAGCCATTCCTGCCAACTGATGGCAGAAAGGTCCAGGTATCGGATTCAAGGCTATGTAGGCCTGAAGTAGGGAACCAGTCTAGGTATTCCTTACTGGACAGAAAGACAATACACAATGTCCCAACCCATATCACCGGCAAAGAGTACAACGCTAAATTAGTGGTGCCCACGCCAACATCAAAAACACCGCCCCGGTAACGTGCACTATAAACTCCAAGAATAATTGAAAAGGTGTAAATGAAAGGCACACTTAACAAGTTCAGCAGTAAAGTGATGGGCAATGCATCCGCGATTAACTCTGTCACTGGGCGGTTCTTGGCAAAACTCATTCCCAGATCAGGCGTCTTGAATCCGAAGTGGTTTTCGGAGCCACCATCTTTTTCAAAACCAAGCGGAGAGACGTTATTAAGCCATCTAAGGTATTGCTGGGGTAACGGCTTATCAAGGCCATAACGCTCGTTGATATAGGCCTGCATGGCTGCCCTTTCTTCTGGCCTTAAATCACCCCCACGGGTGAGCAGACTTGCTCCCACTCCCCCGGGAGCCATAGCCATGATCGAGAACACCATAATGGTGATCCCCAACAAGGTTGGGAAAATTAATAATAGCCGACGCAGTATGTAATTTATCACGATCGATTAATTGCTATATCGCTGCTGCCCTTGAGTGACATACCATTCTATCGGCATCCTCCATAGACCGCCGCGATTTAAACCAGAACGGACAGTCCTGACGTTCTCAAAACGCCCGTCGACAAATGCCAATGATTTGCGCCACGTGAGGTAAGTATAGGGTTGGTCTTCCCATATGATTTCATGTGCTTGCTGCCAATGGACCATACGCTTTTCTTCATCTAACTCGCCTCTCGCCAATTCGATGGCCTGATCCAAATCGGCATTTTTATAATTCATAAAATTGTCGCCGCCTGGCTCCGTTTGGGAGGAATGCAGCATCTGATAAACGTCTACCTCGAAACCAGCGGTCCATGCAAGGCTGATGGCATCGAAGTTCTTCTTATCCAGAGCCTCTATCATCATGGGCCACTGAGTGGGAGTAGGCTCCATGAGAATGCCAGCACGAACGTAGGAATCTTTTAAAAGAAGCATCATTCTCTTGTAGTCATCGCTACCGGACGGGTAGGTCAATTCAAACGAAAAGGGCTGCCCGCCCTCCGACTCAATCACCCCGTCTCCATCTCGATCAATAAATCCCGACTCCTTTAGCAATTGTTTCGCTTTTTGTAGGTTATAGTCACGAGTCGGGAGCGATTTGTTCATCTGGCTACCCAAAGGATTAAATGGCCCATTCGCCGCCACTGCATAACCAAGATAGATCTCATCTATAATCCTTTGACGGTCAGTAAGATAAGTCATCGCTTGCCTGACTTTGGGATTAGCGAAGGCCGTCGGTTTTCCATCCTTCAGTTGATTCCAGGCAATATAGGAATAACCCCCTCTCGGGTTAAAGTATTCAAAATTGTGGGTACGCTCGACGATTGATTTATCTTCAAGCAAATCTCGATACTCAAGCGGGCGAGCACCGTAAATATCAAGATCGCCATTCTTAAATTCAGTCAACCGGGCCGTATCAGTCGTGATGGTTTGGAAAATTAACTTTGAAAAAGTACCTGGGAAGGCGCCCCAGTAACGCTCGTTAGCAACTAACTCGAGCGTCTGTCCCGGCACCCAGTCCTCAACATTATCCAGCCGGTAAGGTCCTGAGCCAAAGAGCAGATTCGTCGACGTATTATAGACCTCTGCTTGTTCCACACTCTCCAGATATTTACCATAAAAGTGTTCTGCCAGAATGGGCATCTGCGCCACAATCTCAAAGCTCTCGAAGTAGGGTTCTTTCATCTCAAAAGTCACCTGATTGCCCCTGGCTTGAACCGAGTCGACCCGGTTGAAATAAGCCCTGACCCTAGGAGCCGCGATTTTACTATCCATAAAAAAACGAAAAGTGAACTCGACATCCTTGGCAGTCAGAGATCTACCGTCAGCAAATCGAACACCCTCTCGAATCTTAAAAACGTAATTTAGGCCGTCTTCTGAGGCGGTCCATTCTGATGCAACAAGAGGCAACCACTCCAGAGTTTCGGGATCTCTAGTCGCGAGCGTATCCAGCACCAACTGCTGAATTGTGGCTGCATATGCATCTCCCGCTATATAGGGAGTCATTGTGGGAGAGGCAACCGAAAACGCCTCAACGATCCAGTCTCCACGAGCGTAGTCCTTTCTTTCCCTAACCTCAGCAAGCCGCGAGAAACCTTGCCAAGAGGCATCAGTTCCCGAGTCGACTGATTGAGCAGAATTGTCTAAAGTCCCACCCACTCGAATTTGTCGTCGCAACTCAGCCAGGTCTTTACTTTGCTCTTCAATTTGTTTTTCCACCTTAGAGATGAATTCCCACTGACGATCTACCTGAAACATCATCAGCCAGACACTAATTAGTACCATTAACAGAACGGCAAATAGCAAAAAATCCTTCACACCAAATCGCTTTTCCATAGAATTACCTCACTGCCTGGATAATCGAACTATGCCAAAATTGGCATCAGCCATTGTTCCGAAGTACTAGTCATACAGACTTCATTGTTCACAATTTTAACGCCGCCTAGGGGGCCACAGCACCATAAGCGGAGTAGATGCCTTATAAGATTGGTAATCAGCATCTTCGGCCCACTTTTTTTCTGCTCGTGCTTCTAGTATTCGCGCGCCACTTACCCAAGTTAATAAAATCACCACATACAATGGTGATATCAGTGTCGCGAGCTGCCAGCCTGCAAGTACCGGCACTGACATCAGAGCAACACCCAGCCAGAGTACTATTTCACCAAAATAATTGGGGTGTCTTGACCACGCCCAAAGGCCACTCGAAATAAATCGATCTTCATTCCCAGGCTGCGATTTAAAAATTGTCTTTTGGCGGTCGGCAAGGATCTCTATTGCGAAGCCCAACACCCATAGGGTCAGTCCCACGTAAAAAAAGGTTCCCAACGGCTGAGAAGTTGAAGAAGTAATGGCCGCAAGTGCGCAACTTGCTGTGATAAAAACCCAACTGCCCTGGATGGTCCAAACCATCAACCAGGTGGGAAAAGACGTTTTAATTTGACGGAATCGCTTATCCTCCCCAGCATTTCGTGTTCGAAAAAACAGAAAAGGTCCTAACCTTAAAGCCCAAACAATAATGGCACCAGCGATTACCAGGGAGCGAGTATCGTAGTCACCCGCAAACCAAACCGCGACTACCATTAGACCGATAAATGTGATGCTACCTATCAAATCGAAAAACAATTCCGTCTGACTGATCCACGCATGGATAAAGATTAACCACTGAAAGCAATAAATTCCTGCCGCACACCAAACAAATAACGAGACATCATTAACCTGGACACCGCCCTGACTCCCTGCCCATGAAATTAGCGCCGCGAATAAAACCAGCGCAAAGGTAGCCCCTAAACCCAAAACCCATCGATTCATCTCATACCTCCTGATACGTCGAACACCGTTACTTCTTGATCCGGCTTCCAAACCCTAAACTTTTGCATGGCCAATTTGAAACAATCACTTTCCAGCCAACGATAGAGCCATTCCTGAATGGACTTCACATTCTGTCTGCTAAACCAATCCATATCCACATGTGCGTATTGGCGAATGAAAGGAAATAAAGCTATATCCACCAACCGCGGCTGCGAACAGGTCAAGTAGTCAGAATTCTTCATTCCATCGTTCAGTTGTTTAATTATCTCCAGTGCCTCTAGCTGATATTGTGTCCGACCATGCTCACTTTGATCATCATGATATTTATAACTATCCAACAGTGGCTTAAAAGATTTTTCAAAGTCTGCGATTATCTCTAGCTGCTTACTAAGCGTTACAGGCCCAGACAACCATTGTGTATTGTTTTGGGTTAGCGCCCAAAGCATGATCTCCAAACTTTCATCAATCACTTCGCCCTGATCGCCAGATGGTAAAAGTACTGGAACGGTTCCCTTCGCGGAGGCCTCTACCATCTCCTGGGGTTTTTCCTTTAAGACAACCTCTCGCAACTCAACGCTGACCTTTGCTTCAATTAAAGACATTCGCGCTCTTATTGCATAAGGGCACCGACGAAAGCTGTACAAGACAGGTAACTGTTTCATCAAGCACCAGGAACCTTGTCAACCCGCTGAATTTGACTCACATCTTGAGCCCATGACACTTCAGAAAGACACCAGACCTGAAGCGTTGGTCTGAGATCCTCACACTGATCCAGAATTCCCGTCCGCAGCCCAAACAAACGATTAGGCTCATCGCCGACAGACGTCGCATACAAATGGCTACCGCATGTATCGCAGAAAGCTAATTCTCTGCGGTTACCACTCTCACCGTACTTGTAGTACATCTTTGGTTGACCACTCAAGAGTTTAAAATCAGTTTCTCTAGTCTGAATAATCGAGCGATATGGGGCCCCCGACATCACCCGACAATCAGTGCAGTGACAAAGCACGGCTCTTCCTGGATCGACTTCAGCCTGAAAACTGATCGCCTCACAATGACATTTGCCCGTTACTTGCATATCACTCTCCTGTGTTCTCACCTGTTAAAGGACCCAATTAAGTAGGGGCATCTAATTAAGCCCTTGAGGCGACCCCTGCCCTGATGGATAATCTTATTTTACCTCATTGGATTACCAGTTGGCCTCTTTCCTTTTTGTATTATTAGGCATCACTTTATTGCTATTCGGTGGAGCGAGCTTAGTCAAAGGAGCTTCTGGTATCGCTCAATCTCTCAATGTCCCCAGCATAATCATTGGTCTAACTGTAGTAGCCTTTGGTACCAGCGCTCCAGAGCTTGTCATCAATATCACTGGAGCTTTGCAAGGCAAAACTGACCTAGCCTTTGGTAACGCCGTTGGCTCTAATCTAGCGAACTTTGGGTTAGTGCTCGGTATTGCAGCGATTATGTCTCCCATCTATCTCCAGGGCCGGGTCATCAGGAGAGAAGTTCCATTTTTACTTCTTATCACGGCAATCTTGCTGGTTATGGTTTGGGATCAACAACTATCAGGCACCCTAGCTCTATTGGACAGAGGTGATGCAATCATCTTGTTTCTTTTGTTTACCGTCTTTGTTTATTTCATGGTCAGGGACTTTATTACGGAGGAAGATGACCCTTTATTAGCTGAAGGAGACTCCATCTCTTCAGAAGAAGGGAGCAATACTTTGTTAAACACTGTCCTGGTTATAGTGGGGTTCGTGCTATTAGTGGTCGGCGGCGAAATGACAATCGAACATGGGGTTGAAGTCGCTCAAATTATGGGAGTCTCCGAAGTTGTGATCGGCATGTTTATACTTGCAGTTGGAACAAGCCTGCCAGAACTAGTGACCTCAGCCATAGCGGCTTATAAAAAAGAAACCGATCTCGCCCTAGGCAATATTGTTGGATCCAATATTTTTAACTCTCTAGTCGTTCTGCCCGCTGCGGCAATTATAAGACCACTTCCCATTCCCCAAGGTGGAGATTGGGACTTGGCCGTGGGAGGACTTTTTGTCTTGGTAACAATACCCCTCTTTCTATTCAGTAATGCCAGACTAGGCAGACTGGCAGGAGTGGGGCTTTTATTTGGCTATTTTTTCTACTTGTATCTACGATTCAATTTCTAACCTGTTTCATCAGAGCACCCAAACATGGATAAATCGAAGAGAGCTTTACCTAAACCCACTCCTGAAACTGCCCATTTCTGGGAAGGGACCAAATCAAAACAACTACTACTGCAATCCTGCTCCTCCTGTTACCACACCTACTTCCCACCGCGACCTTTCTGCCCAGCGTGTGGCTCTAAAGATGTGAAAATCCAAATAGCTTCAGGAAAAGCGACGCTAGATTCATACGTAATCAACCATAGAAACCACCCCGCCTTCGAAGGTCCTTACTCCATCGCTATCGTGAAACTTGAAGAGGGTCCTCAAATGATGACGAATATTGTGGATTGCCCACAAACGCCAGAGGCGCTGCAACTGGATATGCCTCTAACAGTTAAATATGAAGAGTTGTCTGAAGACATTACGTTACCTTTATTCTCCCCAGTCGGAGCAAACGATGAATAAAGGAGTCGCAGTAGTTGGAGCCTCAGAAACAACGGAACTGGGCGTCATTCCAAACCTCAGTCAACAACAGCTGCATGCTGATGCTGCATTAAATGCCCTGGAAGATGCCGGGCTTAATATTAAAGATATCGATGGACTCGCTACAGCAGGTGACCGGCCAACAGATCTTGCCTACTATCTTGGCATAACTCCCAAGTGGGTAGACGGCACCGCAGTTGGCGGCTGCTCTTTTATGCTTCACGTACGCCATGCGGTAGCAGCCATCAACAGTGGCCATTGTGAAACAGTACTCATCACTCATGGAGAAAGTGGTCGATCAGGAGTAGGGCGAGGCGGATTTGCGGCTGCACCTTCGTCGCTCGCAGGTCAGTTTGAAATGCCATTTGGCCCTATGGGACCAACTTCTCTTTTTACCTTGCCGGTCCTTAGATACATGAAAGACTATGGCATGACTCATGAGCAACTTGCGATGGTTGCTGTAATTCAGAGGGAATGGGCCTCGAAAAATCCCAGGGCCAGTCAGAAAGAACCTATTACAGTTGAAGATGTCTTGAATTCGAAGATGATCGCTTATCCCTTTCATTTGCTCGAATGTTGCCTGGTAACAGATGGTGGAGGCGCTCTCATTCTTACAAAAGCTGAGAAGGCACAAGACTTCCCCAACAAACCAGTCTATATCCTTGGTACGGGCGAAAGTGTTGAAACGCCTATGATTAGTCAGATGCAAAGCCTAACAAGTTCGAGAGCCTTTTCAGTGGCTGGTCCGGAAGCAATGAGGGAAGCAAAAATCAGTCATGATGATGTTGATCACCTCATGATTTATGACGCCTTTGCTCACTTGCCCATTTATGGGCTAGAGGATCTCGGTTTCTGTGAGCGCGGCGAAGCACCGTCGTTCATAGAAGAACGAAATACTGCTCCAGGAGGCAGACTGCCCATGAATACCAATGGCGGCGGACTATCGTATATGCACTCGGGGATGTATGGCATGTACGCAATGCAAGAAAGCGTTCGGCAGGTCAGAGGTGTTGCGCCGGCCCAGGTGCCAGATGTAGACGTTTCTCTTTGCCTTGGCGTTGGCGGGATGTTTGGGGCAAGTGGTTGTGTCGTTTTCTCGAGTGAGCCAAGCTTCTAGACTAGACCTTTTAAGCTACTCGATATTTATCTACCTGAATGTCGTCGACGCCATAGTCAGCAAAATTGTCTGCGACACGCCCTCTAATAAATTCCTGCCAGAGAAAAGACCTGTATTTTGCAGGTTCCTGGCCTCCACTCCAGGGCTCAATCACGGCGTCGTATCGAGGCTGATAAAAAAATGGCGTGCTATATCGACCCAGCTCGGACTCTATGGGCATGACTCGATGAATTCCCGATTTACATTGATCATTAGTCCAGACCTGCATCACGTCCCCTATATTCACTACTATCGTGCCTTCTTTGGGCGGCACATCCATCCAGCCATCACTCGTCGAGTGAGCCTGTAGTCCCCCATGATCATCTTGTAAAAGCAACGTGATCGCTCCAGGATCTGTGTGGTGGTGTAGGGCCATATCCCCCAGGGGCACAATTGTTTCCCGTTCGGTTTCTGGCACCGGGTCGATCGCAGGGTAATAATTCAGTCGAGCGGCACTCGAGTGCTTGGAGCCAAATGATGTCACTACTAGATTCTTTGCGTCCTTTTTTTCCATCCCCATCGAAACAAATATCATTTCAATGACTTCTTCAGACAGCAGCGTGAATGATTCAAAAAACCGCGTTAGACAATCTCTAAATACTTCTCGATTTTCCGGCCAGCGAGTCGTTCGGCCAGCCTTCTTCGATTGATGCCCTCCTGCCTTGAAGTCGAAAACCTCTTTCTGGTCTCTTTTTCTTTTCGTGAGTTCCCGATCAAAATAACCCAGCGGATTATCCTCGTCTCGACGCACCCTGTATTTGTATTCTTTTGCTTCAGAGAAAAAACTTTTTGACTCGGCAAATACTTCGGATATCAACTCGTCGAGACCATGTCCCTTCAAGAGGAAAAATCCCATGTCCTTACACGCTGAGGCAAGGATCTCACGGTGGTCAGCTTCAAAATCATCCGCTCTGTAATCCGACAGATCTATAGTGGGGACCGATCTCATCTCTTTCTCAGCCTATCTAAAACCAGTAGAGTGAAACTCTATCAAAATTCCTTCCGGGATATCACTTAACCATGTGCAGCTGTGATAAAGCAGCTAATCCTCCATCAGGCTCTGTGACTAAACCTTCATACTTATAGAGCACTTTCAAGCCATCCGTGATCCGTGTTAACTCTCCTGGAGCCACTCGAAATTTTTCATTAGTAGGTCCTGTCACGATCTCGTCTCGCCATTGCAAATGCTCTTCAATTATCAGGCTGCCGCCCACTTCTAAAATTTCAGGCAGAACGGGTAACAAATCAAGCGCAACAAATCGAAACATAATGATTAAGCTGTAGCGCTCACTGGGTAATTTCCACTGATCTAATAAATCCTGGTTTAACCAGTTGACGGATACACCAAGCAATTCCGCCCTTTCCCGTGCTCTTTCCAGACCTACTGATGACACATCGACTGCATCAACACAGAAACCATTTTGAGCTAAAAAAATGGAATTTCTTCCTGCTCCACAGGCGAGGTCTAGGGCTTTACCCGGCTTCGACTGCGATAGCCGTTGTTTTAGAAATTCACTGGGATAGTCGCGGCTTGAGTACGCTCCCTCTCGATAGCGTTGATCCCATTTTTTTCTATCCGCAATGCTCACTCTCTTTTGAAATTCCCTTAAAACGTCTACCGAATTCTTTCAACTAGCTGATAATTATCGTAACCCACTCTCTCTAATTTTAGACTAAATTTGAATATTCTTAGCCCAAATAAATCTTGAGTAGAGTCCCCAACCATTCTACCAGTCCATTGGCATTGTCTATATTCTTCACATCCCAATGCACCCTTCTGAATTAAATATAGCGGTTAGAAATCATGAAATATGAAAACATCCTTCAAACTATCGGTGAGACTCCGGTTATAAAGATTAATCGTCTCGCTCCTGAACATGTCGAGATGTACGTCAAAATGGAATCGTTTAATCCCATGGCATCGGTCAAGGATCGGCTCGCCTTCGCAATAATCAATGATGCTAGACAGTCCGGGAAACTCAAAGAAGGCCAGACAGTAATAGAGGCAACCTCTGGCAATACTGGCATCGCGTTGGCCATGGTCTGTGCAGTGCTTGGTCATCCATTTGTTGCAACGATGGTCGAAACTTTCTCGATAGAAAGAAGAAAAATTATGCGGGCACTTGGTGCAAAAGTCATACTAACTCCGGCTGCCGAAAGAGGTTCAGGCATGGTTAAAAGAGCTGAAGAACTAGCTGACCAACACGGTTGGTTTCTTGCAAGGCAATTTCAAAACCCCGCCAATCCGGAATACCACGCGAACACTACAGGACCGGAAATTTTAAGAGACTTCGCGGGGGAAAAATTAGACTTCTGGGTCACGGGATGGGGGACGGGCGGCACACTAACAGGCGCTGGTAAAACCCTGAAATCAGCAAGACCGGACCTCAAGATTGTTGCGACGGAACCGGAACAGGCAGCATTACTATCTGGTGGAGACTGGTCACCTCATAAAATTCAGGGCTGGACACCGGACTTTATACCAGAGGTTCTGGAAAAAGATATTGCGGACCAAGTTATCCCTGTTAATGATGACGAGTCCATCAAGACCTCATTGGCGCTCGCTAAATCCGAGGGAATATTTGTCGGAATTTCAGCGGGTGCCACGGTCAACGCTGCATTGAAAGTGGCCGAAACGGCAGACCCTGGAAGTGTGTTGTTGGCAATGTTACCCGATACCGCGGAGCGATATCTTTCTACCCCTCTTTTTGCCGATATAAACGAAGAATCAGACGACGACTGGTTAAAGAGCCTCTGAAAAAGAATGACTTCAAGGCTTTAGCAGGCGAGTTGCTATAGCACTCGTTGCAGTTAGCAGCGAATGCCTTTTGATAAATGCGTCTTTAGCGTCTGGATGAGGGCTTCTGGAACGCTGCCAAGACTCAAACCCATCGTACCAAGTAAGTAACCACATAACGCAATTGTCATCAGGACTTTCCGGCTTAAATAAACCCACCGGTTCCGCAACATAATTATCACCCGTTTCGAACGTTCGCCAAGCTTGCTCTGACAACTGAACAATCTCCTCGACGTGCTCAGAAACGGTGTGCATCGATCTGAACACGTAAAGCCCGTCTCTGATTGGTCGATCTGTCGAAGCTGGTCTGGCCGTTGGCAGCAGCGCTTCTTCACTTAAAACTTCAACCTTTTCAGACCAAGAACCAGGCTCGTCTATCTCAGACAACGTGATTGCGAAAACTTCATTGCTTGCTAATCCGAATAGGCCTTCCCAGGCGCCCCAAATCGGTTCGTCGATACAATCAAATATCGCTTTGGGACCAATACTTTTCATCCTGACTCTATACTTTCGAAATACTTTCATCCGCCTCTCTCAAGTTTCTTAACTATCGGTCAATGCCCTTTAAAAATTCGCTCAACTTCATGCTGCCAGGAGGGCGATTGTTCAAAACAAATTCACGCGCAATTCGCGCTAGGTGATCGTTATAGGGAGTAGGTATTCCATGCATTCGCCCCAACAGGGCAATCTCTCCATTTAAATAGTCGGTTTCAATATCACCGGTATTGCGCATCAAACTCTGCCAAGAGGAGCTTGCCGTTCTTTCATAGCCTGGAACCGGGGTTATTTTCATTTCTTCTGTAAGGTCTGACATTTCCTTTCTGTCTGCATAATCAATATTACCTGCGAAATAAACCGCTTCAGTTTCCTTTCTAACTGAGCGATATACCTCCTTGACGTCATCTTCAGGATCAATGATCGCTTGGACTGCATTACCTACATTCATCAGTAATTTGCCGTACTTCTTGCGCATGACTCTAGGATCTGCGACCGCGCCAAATCCAGCATCACGAAGGTCTTTAGCGATTTCTTGGCTCAACCTATCCGTGCCCGTCGGGTACCTACCCGTGTCTAGCACACCCGAAAGGCCACTTACATAGCTAGCAACCTCTCCGGCTTTCAAATACATCGCTGGTAAATTCACTAGCGTCGCGTAAACGTTTTTAAAGTAACGCAGCACCGTCCGCTCGTTCGAAACCCCATTTTGGACACAACAGATTGGAATATCTGCCGGCGCCACCATCGCCAGTTCCTCTATCGCAAGCTTGGTCTGTTGGGACTTGACGCACAACAAAACAATAATCTTATTTTTGAAATCTACCTCTGCAATACGGTCAACGCTAGGAATCCCAATTATCTGGTCTAATTCAGGCGTGAGAAAGTGTAAGCCTTGCTCCTTCAAAACGCGGGCATGGTCGCCTCTCGCTACAAGAGTCACCCGTTTACCACTTAGCCAAAGTCTAGCCCCTATTGTTGAACCAACAGCGCCACTTCCATAGATTAGGTATTGCCAACAATCCTCTTGCTCACTCATCGAGTGCATTCTTGCTAGCGTAAAATGAGTGGGTAGTCGATTTCTGCACCCCAAAACACCTGGGCGACACTCGAGTACCGCGATTCATTTACAAAACCATGGTGTCTTAGTGTTTCCATGTCACGACGAATCCGCTCCAGAGGATGTTTTCTATCGGTGACCGAAGTACCCGCAGCATTACTTACCAAACTCAATACTTGCGCGCACTCCTGTACGGCATGCACACCAGCTAAATATAGGTCAGCCTTGTCTTCTTCTGTAAACTCTCGTTCTTCTTTCGTAAACACCCAAGCTTTCTCCAATTCCTCATAGAAAAAGCTTCTGGCAGCGCGATAGATCGCCCTCGCTTTGCCAAAATGAGACTGCGCTAATTTACGATTCTTCAATTTAGTATTCGTGGCGTAGGGTGTCTTTTCTAAAGCCAAGTCTTGCAGCAAAGCTAAAGATTTCCTTGCAAGACTAAACGCGATCGGCACGTAAGTAGCAAATACTATCCTCGCCGGCGATTTATAAAGCAATCCAGAATAATACCGATTGTTACCAGATGAATTATTAGAAGGTAGATTAATAAGGTTCTTAGGCACGCATAATTGGTTTGCACGAACGCTATTACTGCCCGAACCACGCATCCCCAGACTATCCCAATCGTCCAAGATCTCACAATCCTCCATTGGTAACAGTACCGTAGCCAGTTCGTTGTCCAAGCGAACAGGCGACAACATCCACTTAGCGTATCGACAACCGCTGGCAAAATGATTGACTCCATCAATTTGGTAACAGTCTTCCTTTTCAACAGCTTGATAAGGACTATTACCGCTCGCAGATACCAAAGTATCTGGGTTCTCACGAAAGATCATTTCAATTACTTCATCACTCCAAGTAGCACTAGCTAGTCTTGCTGCGTTATAAACCATGACATACCATGCCGCGCTTGCGTCTATATCGGCTATGGCCTCTGTCACGCGCGCGCATTCTATTGGTGTAATCTCGTAACCTCTAAGTCCTGAGGGAAGAAAGAACCTGGGAACACCTATTTGAGTCAGAGCATCGATAGTTGACGGGTGCAGGTAACCTTTCTCCTCTGACCACTCCGAATGATCCGAGATCATGGGTTTAAGCTTTTCCACCCTATTAAGAATACCTTCAATGTCCAATTTGCCGCCTTATTTACTTTTTCTTTCTCTCTACTTCGCCTCATCAGCATACAAACGCGATGAGAAATTTCCAAATAGCATTTCTCTAATTGAATAATAAAATCGTCATAACGGTCCCCACGTACGACTGACAAAAGACCTAAAAAAGCTCAGCAGGCTGCATCAAAAAAATGAAGATATTATGGATTAGCAGCAGGTAAATGGTTGAGTTAAAACAAGATAATGATCTTTGAATTTTAGCTAGTTTATTTGCTATTCAATTATCGAGAAATTTCGGTATGCTAACCTTCTCATTTGCCAGACCTGTATATATATACAGTGTTAATTTCCTCGGCAGGGTGTTTGCACAGCCTGGTCTGGCAAGTGAGACCAAACCTCCATCAGCTTATTTCTTTTATCAGCGCTCCCCACTGATAGGAATTGTCGGCTACGGCAAAGAAGTCATCATTCAGTAATGATTCTTTTGTGTTGTATTTTTTGGGCTGTCCGGACATCTCGAAAAGCTCCCCTCCAGCGGCACGCAATACGGCATGAGCTGCCGCTATATCCCATTCATTTGTGGGGCCAATTCTAGGATAAAAGTCAGCACCACCAGACGCCAAAATGCAGAGCTTTAGCGAGCTCCCCACCGATTTTTTTTCAATACCTGCGAATTGCTTTTTCATTTTCATCAAGAAGTCTTCTAGCTTCGCTCCGCCATGACTCCGACTTGCCACTACCGTTAATTCTGAGCGACCAGCCATACTCCGACCGATTAATTCTTCTGATAGATCATCTACTTCTAGAACGGCTAGCCCTTCGTCCAGATCTCCAATATAAACTTCACCCGCCACAGGGACGCCCACTAAGCCAAGAACAGCTTCGTTTTGCCTTATCAATGCGATATTCACCGTAAACTCGCCATTTCGATTAACAAATTCTTTAGTGCCATCCAGCGGATCCACTAGCCAATACTCTGACCAAGTACTCCTTTCGTCATATTCTGGAACTGTTGACTCCTCGGATAAGATAGGGATATCCGGAAACAGTCGCCCTAAACCTTCAACAATGATCTCATGGGACGCCAGGTCGGCTTTAGTTAAAGGAGACTCATCTTCTTTGAGTTCAACCGAAAATTCGGTCTCGTAAATCTCCATTATCGCTTGGCACGCGTCCAAAACGATTTTTTTCAATTTAGCTAAATCTTGATTATTCAATGTCGGTCTTCCATTCATCCAAAAAAAGTGGCTTGCAGAGAGTTAAGGCTGCTATCGCTCGAGCCTCACTAAACTCATCGCTTGAAATCAAACCATCTAAATCCGCTAGCGGCCAGCGCACCAGTTCCAGAGGCTCTGGCTCATCTCCCTCTAACTCCTTGGGATAAAGATCTTTGGCGAACATCACATTGATTGTAAAGCCCATGTGACTCGGGGCCAGGCTCAACTCCTTAACAAATTGCACCGATTGAGCCGAAAAACCAATCTCTTCGGCCAATTCTCTGCATGTCGCTTCCTCTAAAGGCTCACCAGTTTCACACGATCCCTTTGGCAGAGAGAGTCTAACCTCATGAAAACCTGCGCAATATTCTTTAACCAGCATAATTTCAGCCTCATCGTTGATCGCGACTATTATCACAGCCTCATTGCCTATTTTAGGTAATCGTTCGTATTTGCGTTCCACGCCATTGCTAAAGCGCAAATCCAAGCGCTCTACAGTAAATGCGCTAGTTTTTGCCAAAACATCTTTGTTCAAAATTTCAGGTAGGGCCATTCGATCTGGTTAACTCCATATGAAACCTGCTAAATTGTAACCTGTTTACTCAGACAGATAGCCAAGACTTAATAACAAATGCGGTCAGATTCTCAAGAAATTCTTTTACCATGGGAGGAAATCGATACGATTCTCCTAGACATGGACGGCACCATTCTGGACCTAAATTATGATAACCATGTATGGAACCAAGCACTTCCATCCGCTTATGCTGAAAAACACTCTATAAACGAAGAAGCCGCTCGGTCAAAGTTAATCGGTCACATGCAAGAAATTCATGGGACCATCGACTTCTATAGCTTCCCCTACTGGGCTCAATACACTGGACTGGACATCACGGCTCTGCACCGTGGCTTCACTGAATTAATTCAATTCCGACCCGGCGCAAAGGCGTTTCTGAACTGGGCAAAAGCAAAAAAGAAAAAAACAATTATCGCGACTAACGCTCACCCCGAATCAATCCAAATTAAAAACGAGATCAGTGCGCTCTCTTCACATGTCAACCACATAACCTCTAGCCATCAATACGAATGCCCAAAGGAAACTCCTGAATTTTGGGAGAGACTGCAAATTGAACATCAATTCGATAAAGCGAAAACAATTTTCATTGATGACAACGCACCCGTACTTGATTCATCTAAAAATTATGGATTGGCATACAATCTGATCGTTGCTAAGCCTGATTCGCGAAAGCCCCTAAAACCTAACTTAAGCTATCCCTCCTTCGATCACTACGAAGAGATATGCCCGCAAATCAAAGCAAACTAGTAACACTATGAAAAGAGACTCTGACCAGGCAAAGCTGAGGGTTGATCGATGGCTTTGGGCTGCCAGATTCTTCAAAACTCGATCGCTCGCTAAGACCGCTATTGAAAATGGCAAAATAGAATTAAACGGTAATCGAATTAAAGCGTCTAAAGAAATAGCTCACGGCGATCTTCTATCGGTTCGCCGCGGAGATACGGTTCAGATCGTTACAGTATTGGCTTTGACCGACAAAAGAGGGTCCGCAACCATCGCACAAAGCCTCTACGAGGAGACTGAACAAAGCAAATTGGAGAGGGCGATAGTTACAGAAAAAAAGAAAATTATCCGAGCCGGTTACTCTTCTCCAAAAAGCAAACCGTCGAAGAAAAATAGACGCAAAATCGCAGAACTGAAGATGAACGAGGACACCTACAATTAACTCGGAGGACAGGTGACTTTTACAAAAATCATTTCACGACACTTAAAATTAAACTAGTGCCGCTTTCTCACTAAACCAGCCTACCAGCGCAGCCACAAAGCCGCTTACATTGCAATTTGACCTTAAACCGCAGTACAAATAGTGTCTCCGAACTGCTGAAGGATAATGAGCATCACGTTGCCTAGGGTAAATCTAAATTCCGTTTTGACCTCCGAACGCCTAGCCAGGCTAAAAACTGCTGGTGTTTACCTACCGACGTTACGGAGAGGAATAGAAAAAGAGGCCTTAAGGTCAGGCTTAGACGGTGGTCTATCACAAGCGATGCATCCGAGAACATTGGGGTCTCCTCTGACTAATCCCAACATCACCACGGACTTTTCAGAATCACAAGTCGAGTTAATTACCCAGGTCCATCCATCTATTGCTGACTGTCTTCAAGAGTTGGCAGAAATTCAAACTTTTGTCTCAGATAACCTAAAAGAAGAATTGCTTTGGCCCTTTAGCATGCCTTGCCATATTAGGAAAGATCACTCGATACCCATCGCTCAATATGGCTCAACAAACCTTGCTAAAGCCAAAACTATCTATCGAAGGGGACTTAGCAATAGGTACGGATCTGAAATGCAAACCATTTCAGGCATCCACTACAATTTTTCCCTATCTGACGCCTGCTGGAAAGAGCTCGGATACGTTGACCAAGTATCCAGAACACGAGGCTACTTTGATTTAATCAGAAATTTCCGCCGCTGGTCTTGGCTCTTGGTGTATCTGTTCGGTGCGTCGCCCACAATTCCTAAACAACTAGTTCAACATTCTGAGCTAGCTGACTTGAGCTTCCTAGATGATGAAAGCTTTTATATGTCCCATGCAACCAGCTTAAGAATGGGGCCCATGGGTTATCAAAGTACCGCTCAAAACAATCTGGCGATCTCTTATAACTCTTTGGAGGATTACCTAGAGGGAATGACTATCGCCTTAAGCCAGACACACTCCGAATACCAACAGGTCGGTTTGAAGCAAAAGTCTATCTATCAACAATTAAACACAGCAATCTTGCAGATCGAAAACGAATTCTATGGGTATATTCGACCAAAACGCAGCCTATTGGCTGGAGAAAGGCCAGTATCTGCACTTAAAAAACATGGAGTCGAATACGTCGAAGTTCGCTGTCTAGACATCGATCCCTACCTGCCAACAGGTATAGATAGCACACAGATACAATTTATCGATACCTTCTTAATCATGTGCCTTTTAAGCGAAAGCCCACCAGATTCAGCTGAAGAGAATGTATTAATAAATGAGAACAACGCATCAGTCGTTAATTGGGGACGCAAACCTGACTTAGCTCTTAAAAACCCTGATCTAATCGAAATGAAGACCTGGGCTCGAGATCTAATCAACCAGTGCAAACCAATTGCAGAAATTTTTGATGCTAATTGCACGAACCCAACCTATTCCGAATCAATCGCAATTCAACTCGAAAAACTTACTAACCCTGACCTAACCCCTTCAGCAAAGCTCTTGGATCACATTAAGACCTCAAGCAAGTCGTTTTACGAGTTGGGTGTTGAGCTTGCTAAGCAGCACAAGCAGCAACACCAAACCAACACCGTATCAGCCGATAGCCAATCT
>CAJXCK010000019.1 GCA_913051785.1 uncultured Gammaproteobacteria bacterium | reverse complement strand
CCTTGAACATTGGCGGCTTTTTGAGCTCGGGATCGTCAAGCGATTCAATAACACCGATATCGCCCTCTAAATCTGGATCATCTCCCACCGACAAACGCACAACGATCTGCGACGACTCTGAGCATGACAAACTGGTCCTCGTCCTGCACCCAGTCCCGTCTTGTAAATCAAAATAATCCATCGATCTAAAAATTAACAAACCGTTGTCATTTTCTTGAGAAAAAATAGTCGTTGTCCGTTGAAAGCTCGGAGCGCCTCATTTCTTGCATCCATCAGACATAAATTGAGCTCAAAGCTTCATTCAGAATCGTTGAAGGTCTCATTGCTTTGGACGCAAGATCACGAATAGGCGAATAATAGCCGCCGACATCAACCGAGTTTCCCTGCGCCGACAACAACTCATTAGTAATAAGCTCCTCATCCCTTTCCAAGTCAGCCGCCAGTTTCTGAAAACGGGTGCTCAGCTCGAGGTTCTCGTCTTGCTCCCCCATCGCTTGCGCCCAATAAAGGCCAAGGTAGAAATGGCTGCCCCGATTATCGATTTCATTTACTTTGCGAGACGGCGCTTTATTGCTTTCTAAAAACTTTGCAATCGCTTCGTCCAAGGTAGTTGCGAGTAGCGCGGCAGGCTTGTTATCAAAGACTCGCGCCAGATGTTCGAGTGATGCTACCAAAGCAAGAAACTCGCCCAAACTATCCCACCTTAGATGCCCTTCCTTTTCAAACTGTTGCACATGTTTAGGCGCAGATCCGCCAGCTCCGGTTTCAAATAGGCCCCCTCCATTTATTAAGGGAACGATTGATAGCATTTTTGCGCTTGTTCCTAGCTCCATGATCGGGAAGAGATCGGTCAAATAGTCTCTGAGCACGTTCCCAGTCACAGAAATCGTGTTCTGACCCGCTCTCATCCTTTGCAGTGAATACCTCGTCGCCTCTTCCGGCGCTAAAATTTTCAACTCCGTAGCATTTCCATCCTGTGTTTGGAGGAAGTGTTCGACTTTCTCTATCAACCGAGCGTCATGTGCTCTGCTTTTGTCTAACCAAAATACGAGAGGCCAACCCGTAAGCGAGGCCCTTTCGAGCGCCAAGTTGAACCAATTCTCAATGGCTGCATGTTTGACCCGACATAGCCTCCATATGTCACCCTCTTCAACTAAATGACTGAGAACAACACCAGCACCAGCCATTTCGACATCTATACGTCCAGTCCCAGGCGATTCAAAAGTTGTGTCGTGAGATCCATATTCTTCGGCTTTTTGCGCCATCAAACCTACATTCGGGACGGTTCCAAGAGTCGTTGGATCAAACGCACCATGTTCCTGACAGTCCTCGATAACTGCCTGGTAAACTCTCGCGTAGCATCGGTCTGGTATGACGGCTTTCATATCATGCAATTCACCGTCGGGACCCCACATCTTGCCGGACTCTCTTATGGCGGCAGGCATCGAAGCATCCACTATGACGTCACTGGGAACGTGTAAATTTGTAATACCTCTATCTGAATCGACCATTGCGAGATCAGGTCCTTTCTCCAGACAAGAATCTAGATCCGCTTTGATTTTCTCTCTATCGGCACCCGATAAACTTTCTATTTTCTCGTAAACATCTCCAATCCCGTTATTTGGATCTATGCCTAAACGAGATAGCGCTTCTTCATTCTCTAAAAGGGCTTTCGCGTAGTATTCTCGGACGGCGTGGCCGAATATTATCGGATCCGACACTTTCATCATCGTAGCTTTCAGATGAAGCGAGAACAGAACACCATCCGGCGTTGAATCGATTTCTTTTCGGAAAAATGAACAAAGTTGCTTCTTACTCATCGCGGCGGCATCGACTACCTCGCCTTCCGTCACGTTTATACCCTCTGACAAAACAGTCCGGGTCTCATCCTCTCTAACAAATGTGATGGTCAACGCGCCGTCATTCTCCGCGACAAAAGATTTCTCCGATTCATAGAAATCACCAGACTCCATATGCGCCACTGAGGTTTTTGAGTCGGGAGACCACTCACCCATCTTATGCGGAAATTTTTTCGCAAAATTCTTTACGGAAATCGGTGCTCGTCTATCAGAATTCCCTTCTCGCAGAACCGGATTAACCGCACTACCTTTAATTACGTCGTATCTGCTGCGAATTTCGAGGCCTTCGCCCTCGGTGGCGTCCTCCGGATAGTCTGGTATCGCGAAACCCTGACCTTGCAATTCCTTGATCGCTTCCTGCATTTGTGGGTTTGAGGCACTTATATTCGGCAGCTTAATGATGTTGGCACTTCTTTCCAATGTAAGCGCGCCCAGTTCAGCAAGATCATCCGGAATCCGCTGGTCTTCTCTGAGATACTCTGGGAACGCTGAGAGTATGCGGCCGGCAAGAGATATATCTCTTGTTTCAACGGTCACCCCTGCGGAGTCCGTGAAAGCCTTTATTATCGGGAGAAGCGAGAAAGTAGCTAGCCTAGGAGCCTCATCGGTCTCGGTATAAATAATCTTCTGTTCTTCAGTCATTAAAATTCCAAAGTTAAAAAAACCACGGTCTGTGCTCGATGTTTAGTCATCTCGGTCGACATCGGACCCAATCCTTGTTTTGATGGGGCAAATGTTAGTCGACCTATTCCGTACTATTCACTATTGTATTCCCAGGATTCCCTACGTTTCAAATCTTGATCTGTAGATTGAATCCATCTTGTTCCTAAATCACCCGTTTCTTTCTTCCAAAACTCAGCCTCTGTTTTCAAGAAGTCCATCACCATCGACGCGGCCTGAAACGCTTCCGAGCGGTGGGACGCGGCAACCATAACCAACACGATTTGATCCTCAGGTTTCAGTTTCCCTATTCGATGTATCACCAGCATGCCTTCTAGTGACCAAGAGCTCGCTGCCCGATCGACTATCTTAGCGATGCTCTTTTCGGTCATCCCCGGATAATGTTCAAGCTCCAGGATCTCTACCTGATCGGATTCACCATCGATAAAATTCATATCTCGAACGAACCCAACAAAGGCCACCAAACCGCCCGTTTTCGCAGAGCATTTAAGCCTGAAACTCTCATATAAATCTCCGAAGATGAAGTCATCTTCTTGAATTGAAATGCTCCTATACATCTGCTCAACCACCAGTGATTGGTGGCAGAAAAGCAATCTCGTCGTTCTGCCGGATCACGAATCCAGGTTCTACTATTTCGTGGTTTACAGCAATCTTGACTGACGCTACACAAATAGCTTCATAACCCTCAACGGACAAATGCCTCTCAAGCTCGCTCATGAGGGAATGATGATCGGCCACGTCCAACTCTATTTCCTCGAGCCCAACGAGGTCTTTTAGAGAGGCGAAAAACTTTACCTTTGCCATTTACACTGATTCCAATCCAACAGCCTTAACTGTTATCACTAGTCCAACTCCCACTGACACCGCCAGACTTTTCAAGCAAACCAATGTCACTAATCGTCATGCCTCGATCAATCGCCTTGCACATGTCATAAATCGTAAGCGCTGCTACCGAAACCGCGGTTAAAGCTTCCATCTCTACTCCGGTCTGACCATTGACCCGGCAATCGCTAGTGACCTCCATCTGCGAATCAGAGACTTGTCGAAAATCCACCTCAACCTTACTTAAGGCCAACGTATGACATAACGGAATTAGGTCCGAACACTTCTTAGCTGACTGAATTCCCGCGACTCGAGCAACAGCAATCACCTCCCCCTTTTCAATCTCGTTGTTTGAGATCGCACGCATGGTGCTTTCTTTCATGTTTATAACAGCCCTGGCTCGCGCATGACGTTTGGTGACGTCTTTCTCTCCCACGTCGACCATTGATGCAGATCCGCTCTCGCTCACATGAGTCAACTTGTCTTTCATAATCATCCTCGTCTGCCCTGAACTCTAACATGACTCTGACTGGCTGGTGACGTCTTACTCCTCCGAGGTTAACATTTCCACTTTCATGGTTTAGCTGGAACACAATCATCCCGAAATGAATAACTCGAGCGAGAAAGTAATAGTGGGCATGTCTGGTGGAGTTGATTCTTCAATCGCCGCTCATCTGCTAGTACAGGAAGGCTACGCTGTGGAGGGCTTGTTCATGAAGAACTGGGAGGAGGACGATGGATCCGAATACTGCACGGCGCAACAAGATCTGGAAGATGCGGAGAAGGTTTGTAGACAAATTGGAATTAAACTCAACATCGCAAATTTTTCTGCGGAGTATTGGGACAATGTCTTCGAGCTATTTTTACGTGAATACAAATTGGGGAGAACTCCCAACCCAGATATCCTTTGCAACCGAGAGATAAAGTTTCAACAGTTCTTAAAGTATGCCGAAACACTGGGCGCGGATAAGATAGCAACGGGACATTATATCTCGAGAGTGGAGGACGCCACAGGTGTCCACTTTTGTAAAGCACTGGATACCTCCAAAGATCAGACGTATTTTCTGCAGGCTGTGCCAAGAGACCGACTAGAAAGATGTATCTTTCCGTTGGGTCAGTTAATGAAAACCACCGTCAGATCTCTTGCCAAAAAACTCAAGTTCAGTAACGACAACAAAAAAGACAGCACGGGAATTTGCTTCATAGGGGAAAGGAGATTCTCAGACTTTATATCGCAATACATTCCAAACGAAAGCGGATTGATCAAAGACACTGAGGGGCGAACTTTAGGAGAACACCTTGGCTTGCATTTCTACACCTTAGGCCAGCGACAAGGTTTAAAAATCGGCGGCTTGAGCAACCGACCGGAGCTTCCCTGGTATGTAGCTGAGAAGAAATTAGAGACCAACGAACTTGTTGCGACACAAAGTGAAGATAGTCTGAAATCCAAATGGTTGATCGCTAGCGATGTTAATTGGATCGAGGAAATAAATTTCCCAGTTAGCCTGTCCGCCAAAATTAGATATCGACAGAAGGATCAGAAATGTACCATCCGTCCATGTTGTAATAAAAAAATTTCGGTAGAATTTGAAGATGCACAGATAGCAATTACGCCTGGTCAATATGTCGCATTTTATGACCAAAAAACGCTCATCGGGGGAGGCTACATCGAAGGGTCGGGCCCCTTCCCTTTCTAACTCTGCGCTATCAGATAAATTATTGGAGAGATAGATGACTGAGGAGAACACGCTCACCGCGATCACCAGCATTGACGGTCGTTATCGCTCAAAACTAGGAGATCTTTCCGATATCTGCAGCGAAATGGGGCTTATTAAGTATCGAGTCCTGGTCGAACTCCGCTGGTTGAAGTTCTTGAGTCTGTGCGACGAAATTCCGGACCTCAAGGGCTTTAGCGAAAAAGCCCTCAACCATTTGGAGGAAATCGAGTCACGTTTCAGTCTGGATGACGCGAAAGAGGTTAAACGACTTGAGAAAGGGACAAACCATGATGTTAAGGCGGTGGAGTATTTTATAAAAAGAAAAATCTCTGACGTACCCGAATTAAAGGAGATCCAAGAGTGGATTCATTTTGGTTGCACCTCCGAAGACATAAATAACTGTGCCTATGGACTGATGGTCAAATCCGCACTGGAGGAAACCCTTCTGCCAATAATTGACCAGCTCCTGGGCTCGATGTCCGAACTCAGCATCCGAACCAAATCGATCTCGATGTTATCCAGAACGCATGGTCAAACCGCATCCCCGACAACCTTGGGAAAGGAAATCGCGAATACTATCTTCAGACTCAAAAGACAGAAGCAACATCTTTCAGAAACTCAGGTTTATGGAAAATTCAACGGGGCAGTTGGCAACTTTAATGCTCACGTCATAGCTTATCCAGAAGCGGACTGGCCAAAGCTCTCAGAAAATTTCATTCAATCGTTGGGATTGATAAACAACCCAATGACGACTCAAATAGAACCTCACGACTATCTTGCCGAAATCTTTCATACGTTGATAAGAACTAACCAGATCATCCTCGATTTCAATCGTGATATGTGGGCCTATATCTCTATCGATTATTTCAAACAGCGTAACGTTCCTGGCGAAGTGGGTTCATCCACGATGCCGCATAAAATAAATCCAATAGATTTCGAAAATTCTGAAGGAAACATTGGAATCGGCAATTCAATTCTCGAACACATGGCAAGCAAGCTGATCGTCTCAAGGTGGCAAAGAGATCTAACGGATTCAACAGTTTTAAGAAATATCGGGGCCGCTTTCGCCTATTGCTCCCTCGCCTATCAGGCTACGATTCGAGGTATTTCTAGGGTTGCTGTAAACGAAGAGAAAATCTCCAAAGATCTCGATGAGAGCTGGGAGGTTCTCGCGGAAGCCGTTCAAACGATAATGCGAAAGTACAATCTAACGGAACCTTATGAGAAGTTAAAATTAGCGACTAGAGGAAAAAAAATCACTAGAGATACGTATGTTGAGGTCCTGAAGGCATTAGAATTGCCGAAGGAAGCAATGGAGCAGCTGGAAAATTTAACGCCGCAAGAATACATCGGGTTAGCAGATGCTCTAGCAGAACTAGCTCAACAATGAGAACGCACCTATGAAATGCGAGGTGTTTTTAACTACCTGGAGGACAAGTAGTTTTCAGTTAGCAAAATTGAGACACGAAGTTTTCGTTGTGGAGCAAGGCGTGTTACCTACGGAGGAGCAAGACGGACTGGATAAAGATGCGATGCACTTCTTGCTGTGCGATAACAACCAAGCGACCCTCGGGTGTGCGCGCTTGCTATCAAATGGCCGAATAGGAAGAGTGGCCGTCTTATTAGAAAATAGAGGGTTGGGCCTTGGCAGAAAACTAATTCAGGCTTGCGTCTCGCATGGACGGGAAATAGGCCTGCAGCAGTTATTCTTGCATGCCCAAAGAGGTACCGAGGATTTCTATTCGAAAGAAGGATTTTGCACGGAGGGAGAAAGTTTTTTTGAAGCAGGCATAGAGCACGTCGCAATGCGACTAAACTCAACACAAAACAAGACAAATGAATAATAGATATCTAAGAAAATTGGACGGCGCAGACGCGAATTATTTTGATGTTGAGGCAGTCTCAAATAGCATCGAACCAGGTGCGTATGAGCGACTTCCCTACACCTCAAAAGTTTTGGCAGAAAACCTAGTGAGACGTGCAACCGAGGATCAAACATCCATTGGTCTCAAACAAATACTGAGTAATGAAAATTCGCAGGACTTCCCGTGGTATCCGGCAAGGGTCGTTTGTCACGATATTTTAGGCCAGACCGCCCTCGTCGACTTGGCAGGCCTCCGAGAAGCAATCGCGGCACAAGGAGGAGACCCTTCAAACGTAAATCCAGTCGTACCGACCCAACTCATTGTTGACCATTCACTCGCCGTTGAACATGGCGGCTATGAGCCCGATGCTAGGTTAAAGAATCAAGAAATCGAGCAGAGACGGAATGACGACCGATTCCATTTCATTGAGTGGACAAAAAAAGCTTTCCAGAACGTAGACGTAGTTCCACCAGGGAATGGGATTATGCATCAGATCAATCTGGAGAGGATGTCACCCGTAATACACAACGTAAATGGAATAGCTTACCCTGACACTCTCGTCGGGACAGATAGCCATACTCCTCATGTTGATGCTCTTGGTGTAATTGCGGTAGGTGTTGGGGGCTTAGAAGCAGAAAGTGTAATGCTGGGGAGAGCTTCCTATATGCGTCTTCCTGAAATCGTTGGCGTTGAGTTGGTTGGGGTTCGGCAAGAAGGTATCACTGCTACTGACATTGTGTTGGAACTTACGGAATTTTTACGCGATGAACGAGTAGTTTCAGCCTATTTGGAGTTCTTTGGGTCTGGAGCGGAATCGCTATCGATTGGTGATAGGGCTACGATCTCAAACATGACGCCAGAATTTGGAGCGACCGCAGGTCTTTTCTATATTGACCAACAAACCATTGATTATCTCAGACTAACAGGGCGCGATTCCGATCATATAAAGCTTGTCGAGGCTTATGCAAAGCAAACAGGCTTGTGGCTTTCGGGCATGCACCAAGCGGAATATAAACGAAAGCTTAGTTTTGATTTGTCTAAGGTTGGAAGAAACATTGCCGGACCATCGAATCCACATGCGCGGGTGGCAACGAATAAACTCAAAGATAACGGAATAGCTGGTAGTTACGAGCTTGAAGGTAATCAAATGCCCGACGGCGCCATTATCATCGCCGCAATTACCAGTTGCACCAACACCAGCAATCCAAGAAATGTCATCGCCGCGGGTCTTCTCGCGAGAAACGCAAACAAATTGGGCTTAAAACGAAAACCGTGGGTGAAAACATCTCTCGCTCCTGGCTCTCTGGCTGTGGAATCCTACCTAAAGGAGGCAAAATTACTCCCACACCTGCAAGATCTCGGTTTCGGTATTGTTGGCTTCGCTTGCACAACCTGCAATGGTATGAGTGGCGCGCTTGATCCCAGCATTCAGGAACAAATAAAGGAGAGAGATCTTTATACGACGGCTGTTTTATCGGGGAATAGAAATTTTGATGGACGTATACACCCATCAGCTAAACAGGCGTTTCTGGCTTCTCCACCCTTAGTGATCGCGTATGCCATTGCCGGAACTATAAGGTTCGACATAGAGAATGATGTGCTGGGTTTAGACGATCAGAAAAATGAAGTTAGGCTGTCAGATATCTGGCCCTCAGATGAAGAAATTGATGAGGTCGTCAAAGAGTCTGTTAGACCAGAACAGTTCAACGCGGTCTATGACCCGATGTTCGTATCTTTAAAGGATGTTACCGACCAAGTCTCACCACTTTATGAATGGAGACCAAATAGCACTTACATCAGGAAGCCCCCCTATTGGGAGGGCGCGCTGGCCAGAGAGAGAACATTGAAAGAAATGCGACCACTCGCTATTTTGGGGGACAATATAACGACCGATCACCTTTCTCCCTCTAATGCTATTCTGCGAGACAGCGCAGCTGGCGAGTACCTTCTCAAGATGGGTCTGCCAGAAGAGGACTTCAATTCATATGCAACCCACAGAGGCGACCATCTAACGGCACAGAGAGCTACCCTGGCTAATCCTAAGCTATTCAACAAGATGGTAGAAAATGAGGGCAGGCCACTGCAGGGCTCATTAACGAGACTCGAACCAGAGGGTGAGGTGATGAGGATGTGGGAAGCGATTGAGAGCTACATGGAGAGAGGTGAACGATTAATCATAATCGCCGGAAAAGATTACGGACAAGGCTCTTCTCGAGATTGGGCTGCAAAAGGTGTCAGGTTGGCGGGAGTGGAAACGATAGTCGCTGAGGGCTTTGAACGAATTCATCGCACCAATTTAGTCGGGATGGGAGTCCTCCCTGTCGAATTCCTCAACGAAGACAATAGTGCGACTTACGCAATCACTGGAGATGAGAAATTCGAAATAAGGGGCAGAATAGAGCCACAAGGGGAATTGACGTTGTTAATGGCAAGAACGGACGGCACTACGGTTGCAATACCGGTTCTTTGTCGACTGGACACTGCTGAGGAAGTCTCGGTTTATAACGCTGGCGGTATATTGCAAAGGTTTGCCCAGGACTTCCTGGAAAATCAGTCCTAAGCGCATGATCAATCACAAAATACTTTTGAAGAATGGACTCTTTTAGTTCATGAAAACTCTGTCTGTCCCAGCCACTTTTATGCGCGGAGGAACAAGCAAGGGTATCTTTTTTAACCTTGAGGACCTTCCCGACAGAGCCCAAGAACCCGGCCCCTGGAGAGACCTGTTTCTACAAAAGGTTATAGGAAGCCCGGATCCATACCAGAAACAAATAGACGGAATGGGCGGCGCCACATCGAGTACGAGCAAAGTGGTCATCATAAGCCCTAGTAAGCAGCCGAACCACGATATTGATTATCTTTTCGGACAAGTCTCTATTGACGAGGGATTTATCGACTGGAGCGGCAACTGCGGGAACCTTTCTGCGGCAGTTGGGCCGTTTGCAATTGCTAATGGACTGATAGAAGAAAGCAATTTGGACGCAGAATTTTCTGTCGTGAAAATCTGGCAAAAGAATATTAAAAAGAAAATCGTCGCTAAAGTGCCCGTTGAACGGGGTCAAGTAAAGGAAATAGGAGAGTTTGAACTTGACGGCGTTACATTCCCAGCCGCTGAAATCGAACTGCGATTCAAAGAGCCGGTCGATTCTCAGAATGAACAATTGTTTCCCACAGGCAACTTAGCAGATGAATTCGATATACCCGGCTTCGGGTTGACGACAGTGACAATGATAAATGCTGGCATCCCAACGATATTCTTGCCTGCCGAAGCCCTGAACTATACAGGAACAGAGCTGCAGGAAGACATAAACTCAAAGCCTGCTGAGCTGGAAAAATTAGAGCACATCAGAGCACGAGCCTCGGTAGCGATGGGAATCACATCCGAGATAAGTGAATCAAAAAGCTTACAGCACATTCCCAAGTTGGCGTTCTTGAGCGCTCCGCAAGATTACGTCTCTTCCAGTGGCAAAAACATTAAAGCCAAAGACGTCAATCTCCTTGTTCGCGCAATGTCCATGGGTAAATTGCACCACGCGATGATGGGCACTGCCGCTGTCGCGATCGGCGCGGCCGCAGCGATTCCTGGAACCGTCGTGAACGAAGTCACGAGGATTGATTCTCAAGAGAAGAGTATTGTCTTTGGGCATCCCTCCGGCACTCTAAGAGTAGGCGCGGATGCAGCACAAAAATCTGGACAATGGGTCATTCAGGAAGTATGCATGAGTCGCAGTGCTCGAGTCCTAATGGAAGGTAGTGTCCGAGTACATATGAGCGACTAGCGAGAAAATCCTCGTAGCACAGGTTAGCGCTCGTCGATCTTTACCACGCTCCGAGGCTCTTCACCAATATAGTCCGCACTTGGCCTAATAATCCTGTTATTCACTCTTTGCTCCATGACATGTGCCGTCCACCCGCTTACCCGAGAGCAAACAAAGATAGGAGTGAAAAGCTTTGTTGGAATGCCCATCGCGTTATAGGCCGATGCGTGAAAAAAATCCGCATTCGCGAATAGCTCTTTCTCATCCCACATGAGTTTCTCTATAGCGCAAGAAACAGGGAAAAGGGTTTTATCTCCTACTGATTCCGCTAATTTTTCCGCCCAGTCTCTTATTATTACGTTACGAGGATCACTGGTTCGATAAATCGCATGACCAAAACCCATGATCTTATCTTTGCGTTCCAACATCCCCATAACGCCAGTTTGCGCTTCCTCTGGAGTTTGAAATTTCTCGATCAACTCCATGGCTGCCTCATTTGCACCGCCGTGGAGAGGCCCCCTCAGTGACCCTATCGCGCCTGTCACACAAGAGTGCATATCCGACAATGTAGACGCGCACACCCGAGCCGTAAATGTTGACGCATTAAACTCATGCTCTGCATAAAGAATAAGGGATACATCCATTACTTTTTGTTCAAGTTCTGAAGGCGAGTCCCCTTTTAAAGTTCTCAAAAAATGGCCGGCCATTGAGTCCTCATCGGTTGAGGTCTCAATCCGCACACCATCATGACTGAAGCGATACCAATAATTGATAATGCCTGGTAAAGCACCTAAAAGCCTATCTGCCACTTGTTGTTGATTAGAAAAATCACCCTCTGGCTCCAGATTGCCAAGCATCGAGCAACCCGTCCGCATGACGTCCATTGGATGGGCACTGGCAGGCACTTTCTCTAAAACTTCCTTGAGGGCTCCAGGCAGCTCTCTATTTTCTTTTAATTTTTGCTTATATCCGGCCAGCTCCGACTCGTTGGGCAGGTCGCCATGGAAAATCAAAAAGGCCACTTCTTCAAACGTTGTGTTTTCAGCCAAATCGGTAATATCGTAGCCTCGATAGGTTAAACCCGTACCAGAAACACCAACAGTACACAGACTAGTCTCTCCAGCGCTCTGCCCTCTTAGACCGGCTCCACCCAGTTTTTTATCTACCATCACTCCCCCTTTTGATGCTGCTATCGCGCCTTATTTTCCTTGAGCAAACAATTGATCCAACTTTTGCTCGTATTCATGATATCCCAAGAACTCGTAGAGCTCTTCCCTGGTCTGCATTGTGTCTACGACAGCTTTTTGCGTGCCATCTTTTCGTATACCTTCAAACACATTTAAAGCCGCCTTATTCATCGCTCTGAACGCTGACAAGGGATAGAGAGCCATCGCTATACCCACCTCTTCCAGCTCGGATAATGTATAGAGCGGCGTTTGACCAAATTCTGTTAGATTCGCCAGAACTGGCACCTGAACAGCATCCACGATCGGTTTATACATAGAGAGCTCAGTCATCGCCTCAGCAAAAATAGCGTCCGCTCCAGCTTCTGCATAAGCACCCGCCCTGTCTACAACTGCAGAGTGTCCATCTACTGCTAAAGCATCCGTTCTAGCCATGAGTATGAAATCTGGGTCAGTCTTAGCATCCACCGCAGCCTTAATCCTGTCTGTCATCTCCCCAACACTTACTATTTCCTTGTTGGGACGATGACCACAGCGCTTTTGAGCCACTTGATCCTCCATATGCACCGCAGCAGCTCCACCTGCAATAAATTCTTTGATCGTTCTCGCTATGTTAAAAGCCCCGCCCCAACCCGTATCAATATCGACCAAGAGCGGCAAGTTCGTGGCAGCAGTGATTCTTTTGACATCCTCCAGCACATCATTCATTGAAGTCATGCCCAAATCCGGCAGGCCATAAGATGCATTAGCAACACCCCCGCCCGATAAATACAGTGCTTTGAAACCGACCTGCTCAGCCATAAGCGCGGCGTATGCGTTAATAGCTCCTGGGATTTGAAGAGGACGTTCCTGTTCTAGCGCACTCTTAAAGTCTTTTCCTCTGCTCATTCTGATACTCGATTTTTGATGAAGATATTTCGTTTACGAAACCTGCGATATTCTCCACGTTTCGACCAACGTCTTCAAATCTTCATAGCTACCTGCCAATTTATAATCCGGATATTGCTCTATGACGGCTTTCGGAGCTTTGAAAAAAAATCCAACGTTGGCCTCCTCCAGCATAGAAACATCATTAAATGAGTCTCCCGCTGCAACGACTTTTAAGTCTAACGATTTGAAGGCTCGAACAGAGCATCTCTTTGGATCACTTTGTCTAAGTCGATAACCTACTATTTTATCGCCATCCAGCAAAAGGTGATGACACAGAAGCATTGGGTCTCCGAGTTTAGCAATTAGTGGCATCGCAAATTCGTAGAAAGTGTCGGAAATGATTGCCACTTGAAAGCGCTCTTTCGCCCAGCCAAGAAAATCGATGGCTCCAGGCAATGGATCCATCTTCTCAATGTCCTTCTGAATCTGAGACAACGTAATACGATTTTGATCCAGCAAACGCAATCGATAAGACATGAGATCATCGTAAACAGGTATGTCCCGTGTTGTTTTCTGCAACCCGTCGACTCCGGTAGAGGCCGCGACCGCTTGCCAAATCTCAGGGATAAGCACGCCCTCCAAATCCAAACACAAAACGTTCATTCGTGTTCAGCTGTGAGAGAGAATTTCTTCAGTATTAATAGCATCTATTTTTACCTTGATGGCAATTCAAAATCAGCAAACAGGTTCTCTCTCTCGCGCCGGGACTCACTATTCAAAATACCTTTCACCGTGTGTTGATCTAAGTGAGGCGCAAATAGTTCCATGAACTTGAGCATAAAACCTCTTAAAAACGTTCCACGACGAAATCCGATATAAGCGACACTAAAATCAAACAAATGACTCGCATCAAAGATCTGTAAATCTTTGTCCTGAGCTGAGTCGGACGCCATCGAGGCGATGATACCAACACCGAAACCCATCCGAACATAGGTTTTGATCACATCGGTATCTGTGGCGCTAAAAACCACGTTGGGTGTCTTGTCTATTTTTTCAAAAGCTTTCGCTAATCGCGACTGTCCAGATGGTCCGTAAACGTAAGTTACAATCGGATAATCAGCTATATCAGACAAACCAATTTCTCTTCGCCGAGAGAGCTCGTGTGGCTTCGGAACAATAACACTACGATTCCATTCATAACATGGAATCATAATCAGATCCTGAAAAAGCTCCGGACTCTCTGTAGATATTGCAAAATCAGCTCTACCCGAGCTAACTAACTCGTGGATTTGTTCGGGTGAACCCTGGTGAATGACTAGCGAGACTTCAGGATACAGCAGTCTGAAATTCTTGATAATCGGAGGAAGTACATACCTCGCCTGCGTGTGGCTCGTAGCTATCGAAAAAGCGCCCTTTTTCTCGTCTGAGTACTCTTGAGCAAGTTGTTTTAGTTCGTAAGTATCTTTGATAATTCGATTCGCGGACCTAAGAATTTCATGACCAGCCGGTGTGACATCTGTTAGGTGCTTGCCGTTTCGAACAAAAATTTCTACACCAAGCTCATGCTCCAAAAGTCGAATTTGTTTGCTAATTCCAGGTTGAGAGGTGTGAAGAACCCTCGCCGCATTAGATACATTCAGATCCTGCTTGGCCACCTCACATATATAACGTAGCTGTTGCAACTTCATCTGATTAATTTCAAGCTAATCGCCCGTAATACTTCCCTAATCATTCGAGACACCGTGGGGAACATGTCCGGACAAAAGATAATCGGAAGCCCGATCGCAATTCGATTGCAAATCATCAAAAAATATATCAGCGCCAAAATTTTTCAAAAATTCTGTCTTATCCATACCTCCCAAAAAAAGCGACTCATCTAGCCGGATATCCCAATAACGCAGGGTTCTGATAATCCTTTCATGCGCGGGAGCAGACCTGGCTGTTACGAGCGCTGTTCTTATTGGACTCTCACCCTCAGGAAACTCCTTTTGCAGAGTATGGAGAGCCTCGAGAAAGGATTTGAAAGGGCCTCTTCCCAATGCTTCTGAAGCCCGATCACTCTCGTGTTCACTGAAGGCTTTTAAGCCTCTTTTTTGAAATACTTTTTCAGCCTCGTCAGAAAAGAGAACAGCGTCCCCGTCAAACGCAATATTCAAGGACTCGTCGGCTCCTACGGAACCTTCTCCAAGTCGACTTACGAGCGTCGCAGAGGGTACGCCCTGTTCTAGCGCTCCGCGAACATCATCCGAATTTGTGGATAAAAAAAGGTCTGAACCAAAGGCAGCTGTGTATCTGTATGGCGATTTCCCTGAGCAGAACGCAGCACGGGTAATTCCTAAATTATGGGCCGCTATCGAGTTAAAGACCCTTAACCCTGTATCGGCAGAATTCCTCGAGAGCAGAATAACTTCAACTCGAGGCTCTTTGAAAAAGGTATTGATATTTAGAATCTTTTTTACGAGGGCCAAGCCCTCGCCAGGCTCAAGCACCTCATCTTCTGCGGCGATCTGATAGTTACGGTAGGCCTCTAAACCTTCTTCTCGATAAACACGCTCCGACTCCGATAAATCAAAGAGGGCAGTCGAGGATATCGAAATTGTCAGCAACTTCTCTTTGGGCCCATCCCCTAGAACAGGGCTTGGGCCTCTTTCTCCAAACCCACTAAACGTTTTACCCAGTTGTCCAACAACTCAAACTCATCAAGCTCAATATCAAAACTATTGGCGAGATCCCTTAAAAGGCACTCTTCTTCGATCTCAAATGCGCCATCAACATATCCAATTCTTATAAGGTTAATAAGAACGATAATTCTCGCTTTGCGGTCTGGAAATATTGTCTCGATTCCATCCAAAGAAAGATATTCAACCTCCTGTGAATTTTCGATCCCCATCTCTTTCTTCAAGAGGTCAAACATTCCCTCTTCGTTGGGGTCCAGGAGACCGTCAGAGACAATTACGTTATGAGCTAATCGGATTAAAGCTTGGTGCTGATCTTTATTTAAATTTGATAACCACATTTTCCCACCAAAACAGTACCAGTTGGCTCATCCAAAGATCTGTTGCACTAGACTCGTTATCATCACGATCACTGCTAGCCATCCAACGCCGATAAAACCTATCGTAATCCAACCCTGATCACTCCAACTTGACTGAAAAAGTGTTTTTATAAATTTGATCAAGTTAACTCCGCGAGGAACAATTGTGGCTGTGAGTATATCTCAGGAAGTTAGCTCACTGTATATTTTGTGCTCCCTTTCGTAAAACTTAGTACATTCGATAAGTGACTTCTTTCATCAGTGTAAAAGACAAGCCCTACTTAGTTGAAAGCAACCAGACGATTGTTTGCCCTAACAAACGACTGGCAATAGAGACAACGAGAGCGCTTGATCAATTTCATATGAATCGAGGAGATGAGTCCTGGGAAAATCCAAAATGCTTATCGCTCGATGACTTTTTTCTATCCGAATACAACGCATATGCTGATCATTTCGCGGATAAAACATCGATAGTTTCCAACAGTAAACTGACCTATTACCTCATGAAAACCGCACCGCCGGGCTTAGCTAAGTTTTCAAGGCGAACCTCCGCGGCGATACGTTTGATAATTGCGTACAAGATTCCTTTGAGCCAGATAAGTCAAGCTGAGATCGGCGAGGACAGCTTCGCTGACTGGATAAATCACGCGCTTGAGCTGAGAGGAAATCACGAGATTCTGGCAGAAGAAATACCGAGACTCCTAGAAGACATTTCATTTGCTCCAAAAAAAAGAATCTTGTTAAACAATCTCGAACAGCTAACTCCGGATCAGCTCTCTTACTTTTCAGCAATGACGAAAAAAGCACCTATTTTTTTTGTTCATCAACAGGAAGTGCCCAGAAAATTTGAGGGCTCAATCGACGAGATGGTAACAACACAAAAGGTGCTGACACCTTATTCTGTAAAAGAGTTTGACACGATTTTCTCTGAAATAGCCTCGGCGGCCGATTGGGCCAAAAGGAGACTGGCATCCAATCCAAAAGCAAAAATCGGTATCGTGGCGCCTAGACTAAACTCTATGTATGAGATCTTCGCTCGTCAATTTGGTGCGACTTTGGAACCGCTCAGAGGCAGTCTGAGCTCACGGTTCAACATCTCCGGAGGTGTGCCTTTAAAAAACGAGTCGGTTTGGAAAAACCTAAAGAACCTAGTGCGCCTAATATCTGGGCCCATCAAAAGCTTCCAAGCCCAAGAAATCGCTTACTCACTGCGAGCATACCGGAACTGGTTTAACGAGGCGGGGTATGCATCTCGCCAGCACAACAGACGTCTAATTTCACACGAAGAAATATTCTCGGAGATTATTCCAGGTAGCATCAAAAAAGCCATAGACAATCGACAAAAGGAGCACCCTTTATCCATTTGGCTCGAGTTAATCGGGCAAATCGCGACCTCGCTCTTTCAAAATTCCACATCCAAATTTGGGAGCAAACAGTTTCAGGCTAACGAGACTCTAATGGACTGTATTCAAGCCTACCAAGTCCAACTGCAATCTGAAAAACAACCAATCCATTTATTCAAAGCCTGGCTGTTTCTTGAGGATATGATTGAGGAAACCACTCTACCCATAGAGAGATCTCAATCACCAATACAGATTTTGGGTATGCTCGAGACGACGGGGCTGGACTTCACGGACCTCTGGATCTGCGGGATGGAACACGAGAATTTCCCCTCAGCGGTATCGGCAAACCTTTTATTGCCGAGTAAGACAAGACGCGAGTACGATCTGCCGCGGTCATCCCCGCAACAAGAACTTGAGTTTGCACAAGCAAGGATTAACGCTTGGTTAGCTTCTTCAGAAAACACGATATTCAGCTTCGCTCGAGACACCGAGATATCTAAGGACAATTCATTAACTACACTCCTGTCGAAACACAATTCTATTGTCCAAGAACCCATTGTCGGAAAAACGCTTCACCCATTTTTTTCTTCTCAAGGTGTTGAGATGGAGCGGTACACCGACGAACACGGAAGCTCAATCCAAGAGCCCCTTTTGAAGGGAGGAACACGGAGGCTAAGCATTCACAAAGAGTGTAATTTCAAATCCTTCGCAGAGTTTCAATTGAAACTGCATCCAATCGAAGAGGTCTCTCTGCTAACTGGCCCTTTGGAAAGAGGCACAATACTTCATGAAATCTTGCACACGCTAAGATCGGAAAAAGAAAGCACAAAAAACTACTTAGAGATTACCCCCAAGTCGATTCGGCTTTTTTGTAAAAAAATTCTGGAAAAAAATGACCAACTGCCTCGTAGTTTTCGAACAGCTGAGATCAATCGACTCAGTACCATGATCGAATCATTTCTTGAGCTTGAGAGATCACGCCTGCCATTCAAAACTGTGGCGCTTGAGAAGAAATTTATTCTCGAATTAGGCGACATCCAGATCGAGATAAGAGTAGATCGTATCGATTCAAATGAGACAGGCATGTTTGTCTTTGACTACAAAAGTAGTAATCGGTCAATTAGCCAAGGCTCAATTGCCACCCCACGGGACCTTCAACTGCCCGCCTATAGCCTAATCGAGGACCAGGTTACCGGAGTTTTTTACTTCAATATAACCAGCGAAGGATCAAATATCTCTGGCGTCTCACAAGGTCCACTTTCTGATACTGAAAACTCAGATATCAAGACGTTTACACCACAACAAGGATGGATAAAGCAGAGGGAAGAATGGAGAACTATTATCAAAGCTATCGGAGAAAGCATTAAGCGGGGAGATGCAATCGTGGGCGGCAGTGCGCGTGAGTGCAAGGATTGTTCATTTAAAGGCCTCTGCCGAATCAAAGAGATGAGGCAACCATAATCGATGTTAAACCAGACCACTTCCCAAGATTTTGACGCAAGGCAAAGGGCGCTAGATACGAACAAATCATTCGTGGTAAGTGCTCCAGCCGGGTCTGGGAAAACCTCACTGCTTGTCGATAGATTTCTAGCGTTATTAGCTAGAGTTGAAGAACCTGAAGAAATCGTTGCAATCACTTTCACCCGAAAAGCCGCTTCGGAAATGCGTGAACGAGTGATAACGAAAATTTTTGATGAAGACAGCGCTATTGCCGTATCAATTCAAGACCGCGATAGGAAACGCAACTGGAACCTGCGGAAACAAATCCATCGGTTGAAAATCCAAACTATAGACAGCTTTGCTGCTGAGCTACTAAGAAGCATACCTGTGCAAGAAAGCATCATAGGCACTCAGGTAACTGATCAGCCGGATCTTTTGTACAAAGAAGCTGCGGAACTCTTAATCGAGCGTCTTTATGGTGACGACCCCTTAAGTGATTTCATTCTTCAGCTCTTATATCTGTGTGACAACAAAGCGGACCAAGCCGTTCGCCTTCTTATCAACATGCTCGAGAAAAGAGATCAATGGCTACCAATGGCGGCTTCACCAACCCTTAGGGTAACCAAAGAGGCATCCAAATTTAGGAATAGCATCCGGGATTCGGTTGGAAAATTACGAGAGATGATACTCGCCGAATTGGCCGGGCTATTCGACTTCGGCGAGGAAACTTCTTTGCGAACTGTCTACTCATTGCTCTTTGGCGAACCCGAGATAAACCCCGGTTTCCACCAAATATTGGTCGAGCTAAGCGCGGTGTTTCTGACTAAACAAAAAACATTACGTAAATCATACAGTAAGAATTCCCACCCAAATTTTGCTATCAGAGAGAAAAAAGAGGCCATGCTCGAGAACATCGCGCAGATCGAAGCATCCAAGCTGGAAACTGTTCTGCGCATCGCTGCAAGTTTGCCGTCGAACGATTTTAACCAGGAAGCCACTGAATTAGTAAAAAGTATCGTTTTCTGTCTCAATCTCACTTGCCTGCACTTACAAGAGGTTTTCGAAGAAAAGAAACAAATAGACTTTCCTGAAATCCTAATCAGAACGAAGAAGGCCCTAGGTGTGGATTTCGCGCCAACCGATCTGGCCCTTTATCTCGATCACCAAATCAGGCACCTATTAATTGATGAATTTCAAGACACTTCACAGTCTCAATTGGAATTTTTTCGACAGCTTACACGAGAGTGGCTCGCCGAGGAGGGACGGACAATTTTTGTTGTGGGTGACCCAATGCAATCAATATATGCATTTCGACAGACGGATGTCTCAATATTCGAGGATTTGAAAACCCTCGGGTTAGGCGGCATCAACCTTGAGCCCATAGAGTTATTCAGCAATTTTCGATCACAACCTGCTGTAGTTGATTTTATCAACAATCAGTTTGCAAACACTTCTACTAATTTTTCCATACCTAAACTCGGCACTATTTCCTTTAGGCCCTGTTTGGCCACGACAGATCCGCTAACAAAAACTATTGAATTTGTACGGACAGAGCGCTCCGAGAAAAAGTCCACGGAAATATCAGGCCTTATAGAACGCATAAAAGAGATAAGATCAACATCTGAAGACGATAGTATTGCCATTCTCTGTCAAACCAGAAATCATCTTGAGCCTCTAATTCAAGAATTGGATAAAAGCTCGATAAACTGGCATGGGGAAGACATTTATAAATTGTCAGACCCTCCAGTTATTTCCGACCTCCTAGCAATACATTCAATACTGTTCAATCCAGAGGATCGAATAGCATGGTTTTCTTTACTACGAGGACCTATGGTCGGTTTAAAGCTAAAGGAACTGGATCAAATTACCGGAGAAGAGAGTTTCCGGGCGCTCATTTCGAAAGCCGCTCAAAAATTTGATATCCCCAAACGCCTGATAACATCAATGAACTGGTCCAAAAGCAACCTTCAAGAACTCACAACGAGAGAGCTCATAGAAGGTACCTGGATCAGACTGGGTGGATACGATGCATATAACAAGGAGAGCTTAGCACAAGCTATTACCTGGCTGGAGACACTTGAAATCGCGGGCGATTCGGGCAGAGATCATGAATTCATGCGAAGAAAGACTGAGTCTATGTATGCCAAATCTTATAACAAAGCGAATCTCGAGATACTGACAATACATAAGTCGAAGGGCCTAGAATACGACCATGTTTGCGTTCCATTCTTAGAGCGGCGACCTCCGTCTGACTTGATTCCGATAATGAGGTGCTCAAATACAAACGAGGGTGCCATCTTTGGAATCAAGGGAGACACGGTTCACTCCTGGCTCCAATTCGCGGAGAAACAAAAACTTCAAGAAGAACGAAAGCGCCTTCTATACGTAGCATGCACACGAGCAAGAAAATCTTTGTACCTAAGCTGTACGAACGTCAATAGAACCAGACACACAGGCTTGTCGGCTTTTATATCGGATTGGGAGGATCGAGCGACTGAGGTCATCGAACACGGAAGCACAGGTATCAAGCCAAAACCATTTCTTGCCTCACTCCCGCGGGACTACACCTGGAGCCCTCCTGCTAGCGAAGCACAAACACGCCAATCTAAAATCGCTAATCCTAAGGAATCAGATATTTCTAACCGTTTTGAAATCGCTCTAGGAAGTATGGTTCATAGAAGTCTCAAATGGGTGGCCGACTCGAAAGAAACAGATCTCGAAGAGATCAGGAACAGACAGCTTTTTTGGTCTAATGAACTGCTCATTGATGAGGATTCAAAATCTGACGTGATCGAGCTCAGCCAAGGTCATATTTCGACAGTGTTATCCTCTTCTATAGGTCGATGGATCCTGGACTCACACCTGAATGCGAGGAGCGAGTGGGAACTATCTATCAGGGAAAACGCGGATGAACACCGGCATATAATTATCGATCGGTATTTCGAATTCGAAAATGACCACTGGATTATCGACTACAAGACCAGTGTTCCCACCTCGACAGAGAAACTCGATGATTTTTTGAAAGTTCAGCGTGCTCGGTATGCTGTCCAATTAGAGAGATATCGAGAAGCAATAACAAATCTTTACCCGAGTTTTTCAAGCAAAGTTAGAACTGCGTTGTATTTCACCGCTATTGATGTTCTGCAAGAACTTTAAGCGCGTATTTAAAATGCAGACGATTTTCCTTAGTATTCGCGCTCACAAACAAACTCTCGCGACGAAACTCGATTTGGCGACAGAAGCCGCGGCACGAGAGCATAGGTAAGGCGATCAATGAAATTAGACAACATAAATATTGATAATCAAGAAATACTGATCAGCCCGGAAGAACTGAAACGCCAACTTCCCGCGACGGAAGAGGTCAAGCAGGGGATATCCGAAAATAGGGAAATTGTGAGATCCATTATTGACGGTCCAGACAAGCGTTTACTCCTAGTCGTTGGCCCGTGCTCGATTCACAACCCACTAGAAGCTATTGATTATGCAACGAAACTAAAATCACTAAGCGAATCGCTCAGCGACAAACTATTCATAGTAATGAGAGCCTACTTTGAGAAACCAAGAAGTACGGTTGGCTGGAAAGGCTTAATCAATGACCCTCATCTTGATGACAGTTTCAGAATCGCCGAAGGCCTCGCTATAGCTAGAAAGTTATTGCTTGATATATCAGCATTGGGCTTGCCGCTAGCCAATGAAGCACTTGACCCTATTACGCCTCAGTATCTGCAAGACTTGTTCTCTTGGACAGCAATAGGCGCCAGAACATCTGAGTCACAAACACACCGAGAAATGGCGTCGGGCCTCAGCTGCCCGGTTGGCTTCAAAAATGGAACCGATGGATCGTTGGACGTTGCCTTGAACGCCCTCCAATCCGTAAAAAGCCCTCACCGCTTCTTGGGTATCAGCCCAGATGGCAAGGTCAGCGTAGTAACAACAAAAGGCAATGCGCATGCCCACGTTGTCTTGCGGGGTGGGTCAAGTGGACCAAACTATTACCCAGAGGATATAGCGGCATGCGAGAAAGAACTGGAAAGCATCGGGGCAACCCAAGCGATCATGGTGGATTGCTCGCATGCGAATTCTAATAAAGACCATACCAAGCAGGGCTCTGTTCTCGAGGCTGTTGCAGGCCAAATAAGCGTCGGAAATAAGTCGATAAGAGGCGTAATGCTAGAGAGCAACTTAAATTCAGGGAATCAGAAAGTCGATCGTTCTCAAGAACTACAATACGGCGTTTCCATTACTGATGCTTGTATTGGTTGGGAAGAGACTGAGAGGCTTCTGAGAGATTTCCATAAAGCGTTACCCTCCTAACGCTGCCGAAACCTCAAACTGCAAACAGAGAAGCTCCCCCAAGCACGCCAGCTTGCCTGCACGATTGTTCTGCGATGAGATAGCTTTTTTCTTTAGCTATAGTAAGCGTTCTCGACGAAGCTGTGATCGGTTGCGTCTAACACACCAGCAAGCTCTGGTAACTGATCCAAGAGGCTGGTTTCAACCCCATTTTTAAGAGTTAGATCCACAGCAGAACAGCCCTGGCATCCGCCTCCAAACTGCAATACGGCACGCATATCCTCTGTGATCTCTACCAGGGAGACCATGCCACCGTGCGCCGCCAGACCTGGATTTATCTCATTTTGCAAAATATAGTTTATCCTGTCTTCCAAGGACGCGTCTGGTCCCACTTGAGCCACCCTTGCATTGGGGGCTTTAATTGTCAGCTGACCGCCCATTTCATCGCTCTTGTAATCTACCTCCGCATCTTCCAAATACTTAATACTCTTTTCCTCAAACCAAGCTCTGAAGCCATCATAGTCGACGGAGATATCGTTGTTCTCTTCCTCACCCGGGCGACAATAAGCGATACAAGTTTCAGCTTGTGGGGTTCCGGGCTGAGCCACGAAAATCCTGATAGCGGTGCCTTCCGTCTCTTGGTTTTCCAATAAGCCCTTCAGGTATACTTGGGCACTCTCTGAGATATCTATCATGTTAGCCTCACAAATCTACCGATACTCCGGAGATGAACACTACTGCACCCACAACGAGGGCTGAGATAATGACTGAGATTGCAATCACATCAACCTTGCTGTCTTTCTCTTCTTCTGAGAGATCATTATCTTTTCCCATAACCTCGACTCCTTAATCTGCTCGCTCTAGTTTGATCATCTATCCCGTATCGAATATTTTATTCCCAACCTTTCAATCTCCCAAGCTTACTACACCTCTTCCGACCATTTCGCCCGCCAAAATACGGTCTATGCCCGTGGAGAGCGTTTCTAGCTTAAACGGAACTTCCAGATCAATCAGATCTACATTCCAATCTGAACCTAGTTTTTCCCAAATGAGTTTCTTCTGCCCAACCGGAAGTTGAACCGAATCAATTCCCAACAAGTTGACATTCCTCAAGATAAACGGAAGCACCGTCCCGGAGAACTGAGGCGATGCCACTAAGCCACAAGCGGCTAATCCCGCGCCATATTTTAAACCTTTGACCGCATTGAAAAGAATATCTCCTCCAACTGTATCAATGACGCCACCCCACTTTTCGGGTAAAAGAGGCTTATCCTTTCCATCCAACATATCCTCTCTGCTGATAACTTCTTTAGCCCCCAATTTTTCCAAAAAGTCATGCTGATCGATTTTTCCTGTCACTGCGACCACTTCATAGCCAATGTGGCTCAGCAACTTCACAGCGACTGATCCCACACCACCGGTTGATCCGGTAACCAGGACAGGGCCCGCCTTGGTCGTCATACCCGATCGCTCTAACTTGTCTATACACTCCGCAGCTGTAAAACCGGCAGTTCCCAGCAACATACTACTGTGCGCCGAGAGACCGCGTGGCATTTTCACGACCCAACCACCCGGCACACAAATCCGTTCCGCAAACCCCCCTGGCGTTCCCATACCAAGATCAAAACCAATAACTATCACCTCGTCTCCGGGAGTGAAATTTTTATCTTTAGACTCTAAAACGACGCCGGCCGCATCTATTCCCGGAGTATGTGGAAATACTCTCGTCACTCCTGGATTACCTGTCGCTGATAGGCCATCTTTATAATTGAGGGATGAATACTTTACGTCTATCAAAACCTCGTTGTCCGGCAAATCGCTCAATTGCCTCGCAACTACATTTCTAGAAAAACTGTTCTCTTCCTTCGTAACTAAAAATGCTCTAAAGGACATCACACTCTCCTATTTAACGATGACTGAAACCCAAAACTTCCGATGCTCTCTCTAAAAGCAAAGAAACTTTTCCTAATATACGATCGATTTGTTTTACATTTTCTTTCCATTTAACTTCAAAGACCTCGCCATCAGCACAGGATTCTCGAATATACTCGTCACTAGTGACAAGCCTATCTATCAGACCAAGTTCAATAGCTCTCGAACCATACCAAGCCTCTCCGGTAGCGACCTTTTCCATATCCAAGTCTGGTCTGTTTTCCAGCACAAACTCTTGAAAAAGTGCGTGAACGTCTTCTAGTTCTTCTTTGAATTTAGCTTTACCCTCTTCTGTATTCTCACCGAGCACGGTGAGGGTTCTCTTATGCTTTCCCGCCGTTAAGATCTCAACGTCAACATCATTTTTCTTTAGCAACCTATGTACATTGGGCACTTGAGCAACGACACCTATTGACCCCACTAGGGCGAATGGTGCAGCCACTATTTTATCTGCAACGGCAGCCATCAGATAACCTCCGCTGGCTGCCACTTTATCCACTGATACCGTCAAGGAAACGTTCTTCGATTTGACTCTAGTCAATTGTGACGCAGCCAGGCCGTACGCGTGCACCAAACCACCTGGACTCTCAATACAAGCTATCACTTCATCTGCTTCTCCAGCCATTTCAAGAACAGCTGTTACCTCTTCTCGCAAACAGTCCACGGAAGAGGCGCCGACATCTCCCTCAAATCGAACGACAAAATATCGTTTTTTGTCGTCAGCGTTTATTTGCGAGGAGTCATCGTCTGCATTTTGAGTACTATTCTTTTCAATGACCTTCTTCTCTTTTTTTTCTTGCTTGCTTTCTAATTTCCTCGCCTTTTTCAACTCTTTGGGTTCTAACAAGGCATTTTCCATCGCATAACGAACGCTCTTAAACCGATCATTTAAATTCGTGATAGATAAGTAACCTTTTTCTCGAGGTTGCTTTGTTTTTGCTGACGCTACTGCGGAAATTATCACCAACAACGCAACGACTATGGTTACTGCTTGAGCGAGAAAAGCTAAATATTCGAAAAGAAATTCCATTAATTTTCCCAGTAGAAGGAGATGTTCTCCAAAACCCTATTGGCTTTGAAGTTCCTTCGCTTATTATGCCCTCTTTGAACCTAAATTATCATCTTCCAGAGATAGATGAACGAAGTAGAAAATATAAAGACAATCATTCTAAGGAAGTTCATTTCCGAAAAATCTCGTGATCTCTCTTGCGAAGTTCGAATTGATTGGCGAACAGAGTGCGTCGATATTCTGTTAAATCATGGAGACTTAGAATTCACGACTAGGCGTGAGACACCTGAAATTGTGATTTACTTTGAGAGTTTTGAACGTGTTTCGTCAGTATTGTCGGGCGAGACCCACCATATAGACGAATTCATGGCAGGGAACCTACGATCAAACGGGTATCTCATACCCGTTCTTCAGACTCTGCATTGCTTCAGATAAAAATCTCTAGGCAAGGGATCTGACGAATTCCTCAATCAGCCAACCGGAGATTGCTGTCTTAGGCGGAGTCTGAGGTAGAGAATCTCTCTTAAACCATTGTGCATCGGCAATTTCTCCTGCCTGACATACTATTTCTCCAGATTTATATTCAGCATGGAAACCTAGCATCAGAGAATTAGGGAATGGCCAACTCTGAGAGCCAAAGTATCTCAATTCCTTAACCTGCAATCCTACTTCCTCATGCACTTCTCTATGGACGGTCTGCTCTATCGACTCACCGGACTCTACAAAACCGGCAAGCGTGCTATACATCCCGGCCGGCCAGTTAACGTTTCTTGCCAACAGCATCTCTTCTCCACGCGTGACCAAAACAATAATGCTCGGTGATAATCGTGGGTAGCATATTAAACCGCAGCGAGGACATATCTTTGCTCGATCCGACTTGTGATAATCCGTTTTCTCTCCACATCTACCACAAAACCGGTGGGTTTCAGACCAATCTAATATCTGTTTAGCCCGACCACTCAAATAAAATATGGGTTGCTGTACCCGACCCAAGATGCCACGCAAATCTAAAGCGACATAACCTTCTGGCGAGGCGCCCTTCCCTCTCACTGCGAAACAGTGGTTCTGCTCATACGTGCCCAGATAATGTTTCTCACCCATATCGAGATCAAGCCAGCGGAAATCGTCACCACTCAACGGCTCTATAGAGCCACTTACCGATTTGCAAACTAACTCAGAGCCCAGGAATGCAAAATACCAGCTGGGTCCGTCTTTAGCTCCTTCGGGTTCGACGTGATCGGGGAAAAACAGATCCGGCTCACTTGGCCACATAAACTACTCCACGAGGAATTATCGAAAGGCCAAGCATAAGAGGTCTTCTATTACGCAGCAAATGGGAAAAAGTCAGAGGGCGGCAAGTCCCTTCAACACTGAGTACAGTTCGAGGGGATTTACCAAATGATTTATGTAAAAATAGCGCCTTTACAAACCTGCTTTCACTAAATCGAGATACAAGCTTGAATACATTGACAGTCTCATCATTTAAAGAAAATTTTCTAGGCCATTCACCAGACTGGTACAAGACTGCAATAGTCTCGTTCCTTGTGATCAATCCAATCGTTTATCTCATAAATCCTTATTTAGCGGGTTGGCTCCTAGTTCTCGAGTTCATTTTTACACTTGCGATGACGACTAAATGCTATCCACTCCAGCCTGGAGGGTTACTTGCTATTGAGGCGTTAGCGCTGGGAATGACTACTCCCAAAACCGTCATTCATGAGGTGGAGGCGGCGCTGCCCGTCATACTATTGCTTGTATTCATGGTCGCAGGGATTTACTTCATGCGAGAGTTTCTCACCTTCATCTTCACGAAGGTTCTTCGCGCGGTTCGATCTAAGGTGCTTCTGAGCTTTTTGTTTTGTTTTATTGCAGCGGTGTTATCTGCGTTCCTCGACGCGCTAACGGTTATGGCCGTGGTGATCGGAGTAGCCGTCGCGTTTTTTTCCATTTTTCATAAAGTCGCCTCCGGACATGGCGCCAAAGATCCTGTTTCGGTAACAGATGACTCCACCATAAAAGCTGACAGGCAAGAAGAGTTGGAGAACTTTAGGAAATTCCTCCGAAGTTTGGTCATGCACGCTGCAGTTGGCACTGCTCTTGGAGGCGTTTGTACAACAGTTGGCGAACCTCAAAACCTCCTAATTTCAACCTATACGGGCTGGGAATTTATGGAATTTTTCTGGAAGATGTCCATTGTGACCATGCCAGTTCTTGTAGTGGGCTTGATAACCTGCGTTTTCCTAGAGTTAACTAAGCTTTTCAACTATGGGGGTGAATTACCAGAGAGCGTAAGACAGATAATCATAGACTTTGATGAGCAAGAGTCTGCACAACGGACCTCTAAAGATAAAGCACGATTAGTTGTTCAGGCCATTGCAGCCATTTTTTTGGTGTTCGCACTCGCTTTCCATATTGCGGAAGTCGGTTTGATTGGTTTAACGGTTATCGTTTTACAGACCGCATTCAACGGAGTGACCGAAGAGCATCATATAGGACCTGCATTTGAAGAGGCCTTACCTTTCACTGCCCTACTTGTGGTTTTCTTCGCTATTGTCGGCGTGATACATGACCTTCATCTTTTCAAGCCTGTAATTGATTATGTTTTGACGCTCCCGGAAGCCTCACAACCTGGGACCTTCTATATTGCAAATGGCATACTCTCCATGATTAGCGACAATGTTTTCGTCGCTACGGTTTACATTGGTGAAGTAAAATCTGCTTTCGATACGGGAATCATCTCCAGACTGCAGTTCGACAAACTTGCGATTGCTATTAACACCGGGACAAATATACCGAGCGTTGCTACCCCTAACGGACAAGCTGCTTTCCTGTTTTTACTAGCCTCCTCACTGTCTGGATTGCTTAGGCTGGGTTACGGCCAGATGGTCCTAATGGCCCTGCCGTATACCTTTACTATGGGAATAACTGGCTGGGCCTGTGTAAATTACCTTCTCTGAAGTAAAAATCAGGGATTAATGTCCGGCCATAGGGGCTTCTGGCCGGAGGTGGCCTCGATTATCTCTAGCAGCTTTCTGTGCGCTCTCCATTCTTCTTCAGTTATTTCACTTTTTCGCAAAGCATTAGCATCCATAGAAACTCCAAGACCCTTAACATCCGACTTTTGTTGGTCAAAACTTGTCTCATTGATTTCAAAAAGTTGAGTTTGGCCTCCAGTCATCAACAGAAATACTTCGGCTAAGATTTCTGCGTCGAGCAAAGCTCCGTGCAACGTCCTACCGGAGTTATCTACCTCATATCTTCGACAAAGTGCGTCCAGGCTGTTTTTTTGTCCTGGGTGCAAATCGCGAGCCAAAGCCAACGAATCGAGCACACCACAAATATCTTCGAGTATTAGTAGACCGCCAGATTTGTTCCAGTTACCTAGGCTGTCCTCTTCACATTGACTGAGCTCATTATTCAGGAAAGACATGTCGAAAGGTGCATTGTGGATCACAAGCTCTGCCCCTCCAACGAAGTCGAGAAATCTTTCCGATATTTCTCGGAATACGGGTTTATCTGCAAGAAATTCTTCAGTTAGTCCATGAACCTCCAGCGCACCTGAATCAATAGCGCGCTGTGGATTTATATATTCGTGAAAATGATTACCAGTGTTCTTTCTATCAATAATCTCTACAGCGCCAATCTCCAGAACTCGATGCCCTCTCTCAACTTCAAGACCAGTCGTTTCGGTATCAAGAACCACTTGACGCATCTTATTTCTCTCCTAATAGGTCATCGATGGCCAGATTCGCTGCCATATCCACACGCTCATTCTCCAAGTGGCCGCTGTGGCCCTTCACCCAAAACCATTCGACTTGATGCTTTTGCACAGTCGAATCGAGCCTTTGCCACAGATCAACATTCTTCACTGGCTGTTTTTGACTAGTCTTCCAGTTATTTCCCTTCCAAGTGTTAAGCCAAGAGGTGATCCCCTGCATAACGTACTTTGAATCTGTCGTTAATTTAACAGCGCACTCCCGAGACAAGGCCTCTAAGCCCTGAATAGCCGCCATCAACTCCATTCTGTTATTCGTTGTTACTTCTTCGGCGCCTGAAATTATTTTTTCCAAGTCGTTAAATCTCAGCAAGGCTGCCCAACCTCCGGGACCGGGATTCCCTCGACAAGCGCCGTCAGTATAAATCTCAACTGGGCTGGCTTCTCTCAAATCGATGTTCCTGCTAATTTCTCAACCTCTATATCACATTGCGATCAAAGACTCCCGAAACCATGAAGTGTCTCCTCGTTCGAAAACGAATCAAACACACAGAAGGAAGGAGTTAAAGATTTTTAGTGACTCCCAGAGCAGACTCAGAGCTTGTAAGAAAGGAGCTATATTCTGCCAATCTATTTCTGTCTCCAACCGCTTGACGCAAAAGATCGAGCTCTTCTGAACTCGAGGAACTTTTATCGCCAAACACAACCTTTGTCAGAGCTACCAGTGCTATGCTTCCATCAGAAAGACCTACTGAGTCAAAAGCCTTTTTTTCCATTGCGGGGCGAGGCAACAAAAAAGCTGCATTTATAATTTCTTGTTCCCGCTCATCTTCCCCGAAACCCCGGCCCACGTTTGAAAGGGTTTTCCAGCTTTGACCAATCGAGGCCGCAACGTCGCCAACATTAACATCATCTTGAAGCTGCTTCAGCGCTTCAGCGCTTAATCTTTCCACTTCAACCCGCGTCCTCTCTTCAACAAGTTCTTCTCGAATCAGATTCTTAACGACATCAAATTCTTGTATTGCAGGAGCCGTCCGCTCCGTAACTCGGTAGACTAAAAAACTACCTGAAGGGAGGTTTATTACAGGGGAGTTTTCTCCATCATACGTTTGGCCGCCAAACAACATTTCGCTGAGAAGACCTGAATCAGTCAACGGATCGCTTCCAAACTTTTCTGCAAAGTTAGCCGTTGTCACGCCACTGAGCCGCTCAATCCCCAATCCGAATTCGAGGGCGGTATTCGAGAGAGAGACCGATTCTTCAAATACAAATCTCTCTAGTTCTTCAGCCATAATTTCGAGCTTCTCTCTGGCCAACTCGCCAATTAAATCTTCCTGAAGTGCGTCTTTTCTGTCTTCAAAGGAGGCGATATCGATTGATGCTATTTCATTCAGCCTAACAATGTGAAGTCCAAATTTAGTTTCAAAAACCTCTGATATATCTCCCTCTGACTCCAAAGCCCAGAGCACGGATTCGAACTCCGGCTCAAAAACACCACGGCCAGCAAAGCCAAGCGAACCTCCCTCAGCTGCAGAACCTTCATCGTCCGAGAAACTTCTGGCTAATTCCTCGAAGCTTTCTCCGCTTAGCACACGCCCTCTCAACTCAGAGGCTTTTTCTCTCAGACCTTCTTCGGTTTCTGACTGAGTAGAGGCTAATAAGATATGGGAACTAGCCCTCTCTGCGCTGCTCAATTTGGATTCCAATTCTGCATCAAAAGCGTCTCGAAGTTGTGCTTCTGTTAACTCTGCGCTTAAGTCCAATTTGCTCTTTGCAGACTCTTCACCCAGAAGTACATATTCCAGATCGAGCATTTCTTCCGAGAGAAACCTATCCTTTTCCTCCTCATAGCGCGTCATTACATCGTCATCGTCAAGGAAGACTTTCTCTGAATACTCTTGATAACTTAGCGTTATATAAGCCAGGTCCCTCTTTTGTTGGACAAACCGGTAAGCATCATCCACTTCCTTTTCTCCCACGAAAATACTTGCTTCTAACGATCGGCGCAGGAGGCCCGCCCCCAAATCCACCCCAACAGCCTCTTTAAAACTCTCGTTCGTATAGCCTAAGGCCGTGATCTGAGCTAGATATAAATCATTATCGAACCCTTCAGCACCTCCATAAGCTGGACTGTTGATAAGTTCCTTATTGATCGCGCGATTGGAGAATCCCAAGCCGAGCTCAACCAGAGTCTGCCGAGACACTTCTTCATTGATCAATCTTGATAAAGCGAACTGTTGAATTTGATTCCTGTCTAGATCATTGGGATTAAAATCCTCGCCAAGTTGACTCAGGATTCGCCGCCGTTCTCTTTCCGTTTGTCGACTAAGATCATATTCTGAGATTCCCTGACCACCTACCTCGGCGACATCACTACTCGTTGAAGCAAAGAAATTAGCCGCGCCTAAACCTACCACTAAGGCGAAAATGAGTAATACCGTGATCACTCTGAAGCCTGTGCCTTGAGTCTGGTCCCTCAGTTTTTGCAGCATCTCTTTTCCTTAAAAAATCTCTTCTCTCAGTCTAATCATTCAAATACGAAAAAGGGCGCTTTTGGGCGCCCTCTTGAGGATCAAACTAGAAATATCCTAGTTCAATGCGTCTTTCAAAGCTTTACCAGGCTTGAACGCTGGCACCTTGGCCGCCGCTATTTTAATCGCCGCGCCTGTCGCCGGATT
>CAJXCK010000018.1 GCA_913051785.1 uncultured Gammaproteobacteria bacterium | reverse complement strand
TTCTTCAAAATGCGGGATTCTTAGATTACCGAATTCCGGTTGCCTCAGACCTGCCTATGATCGAGACAGAAATCGTTGAGGTCCCTAACCCGAGGCATCCTTATGGAGTAAGAGGTGTAGGAGAGACGCCAATAGTTGCTCCATTGGCAGCGGCGACCAACGCCGTATCACGTGCGCTTAAGATGAGGATATGCAAGTTGCCCATGTCTCCTTCGAACTTGATTGAAGAACTTGATTAGAAACTCTAAAGGGTGAGCTAAAGGTTGGTCCGGTATGGCATTGGTAAAATTCCCAGATAGCTTTCTGAAGATAACCGGTGGTATTGACCAGTTAGAGCTGAAAGCCGAAACGGTCAGAGACTTGAATGCGAAATTGGTATCAAAGTGGCCGCAACTCAGCGAGGATTTGGATAATTCCGCTTTGTCGATCGATGGATATATTTATCAAGAGGCTCTTTTGGAGCCTCTCAATGAAGACAGCGAGGTGTTTTTCCTTCCTAAAATTGAGGGCGGCTAAGTGATCTTTATCGCATCTTCTGCAAGCCGATTGGCTTGACTCGCAATATCCGTTGGCCAATCTTTGGTTTGTAATATGAATTTTTCAATATCGTCCGCATAAAGGGCTCGAATAGCTTCCTCGTAACCAAACCGGTCCCCAGCGACCGCAGTACAAAATCTAAAGGCCTTCTCGGTAGCAAGTTGCTTTGCATATTTCTTTTGTTGCTCCGGGTCCTTTCTCGCGTTAGCCACGAGGCGCCTGATTGCTGCAGAGATACCGCCCGGTTGATCTGCTAACCATTCCCAGTGGCGGGGAAGAAGCGTGACTTCTCTTGATACGACGCCCAATTTTGGACGACCCCGCTGCCTCGGAGCGTTTTCAGGAGTTGGTACGCTGCTCGCCCTGGCAACCACTTGCTCCAGGGAGCCACTTAGGTCGAGGTCCATTGGTTGAAAGGTGGCCTCATCGAACACTATCACTCCAGCCGATTCGCTATGCTCTTTTGCTATCCTCGCGGCTTCGGTCAGAGTGCCGCTCCCTAACCGTTTTTGTTGGTTGTAGACTACATACATAAATACAGGGTTTAATTCTATACCACTTCCTTCTAACTTTGTATTTACCCGGGTAAATATAAGATTTCAAGCAAAAAAGACGTTATTTTTGGCAAGTAGCTAAAATCAATATTTCTGCGTTTCCCGATTAAGTGCATCCTAGCTCAATAGGGTTGCAAAAGCAGGTGAATTTGCCCTGACAGCACTTGATCAATCCCACCCGTCACAAAGCATTTATGTAATAGTAAATATTGTTCATATGAAAACACTTAGGTAAATATGCGCAGATCCAGTCTTCGAACTAAATTCTTGGCAGCAATCGCGTGCCTTTTGGTGGTACTTTGGCTAGCGGAGCAGTATGGTGTCTCCTGGGATCAGAGCATCTACTACCTCAAACTGACGCTCCTTTTTGTCGGGTCGATTATATTGATCAGTGCGCTGATCTTCGCCCTTTTTAGAGTCCTTAAAAAATGAAGAAAAACGTCGACGGTTAAAGACAAATCATATTTGTTCTCAAAGTGTCAGACTTTTCGAGTAATGCCTGCTGTCAGATTTTTTGCGAGATGCCCACGCGCAAAACCTTGCCCATGATCCTATCTTCTCGGATTAATCCGAACGTCCGATAATCGCTGCTGTCGTCCCGGTTGTCTCCCAGCACGAGATAATGAGAGGTTGGTATGGTTTTGCTTTCAAAAGTGCGTTGGCTCCATTTTGGCTTAATGCTGAAGATCGCTATGTTGCGGCTTTTTTCAGAGATGGTCTCATTAAACTCCCGAAGATGGCTGAATTTGGAATCGGCTAAGTCCCTATCCTTGGAGTTCTGAGGACCGCTATAGCTAGCCTCGAGGCCATTAATAATAAGTTGGTTGTCATCCATTTCGACACGGTCACCGGGAATACCAATTATTCGCTTTACCATTAATAGATCTTCATCGGGGTCGAGAAAGGTAACGACGTCTGAGCGTTCTGGCGAGTTTCTTTCGAGTACAGTTACCGACGAGAAAGGCAATCTGACGCGATAAAAGCTTTTACTGACAATGATGCGATCACCAGGGAAGATGGTCGGCACCATTGATTGTGTGGGGACGTGATGCCAGTCAAAAAATGTTGATCTGAGAGCACTAACACCGAGAATAAGTGCAAGAATAAAACCGATTCTTCTAGGTGTTGAATGGAAACTCCATTGCTTTGCCATGACTGGCAAGATTATTTGTTTTGGCTTGCTTCTAGAGCCGCTAGTTGCTCTGGAGTGGCCTCGGACTGAAAATCAGACTTCCATTTAGAGTAGGGCATTCCATAGATCGCCTCTCTTGCATCCTCCATGTCCATGCGAATGCCGCTTTCGTCAGCTGCGGCTTTGTACCACTTAGATAAGCAATTTCTGCAAAAGCCAGCCAATATCATTAGTTCTATGTTTTGGACATCTTTACGGCTATCCAAATGGTCGAGAAGCTTCCTGAACGCAGCTGCTTCTAACTCGGTATCCGAGCCCCCTCTCTCACTTCTCATATCATCCATACACAAAACCTCATCCGAAAGAATATCAACGGGAAAAAGTCCAATCTAACTCGCTGCTAAATTTTTTATTGAACTTATAGTCCTCTAGATCAAAATTTTTCAGGTCATTCGGTTTTTTTAATCGCTCTTTGATGATGAACTTTGCCATGAGTCCCCGAGCTTTTTTCGCCGAAAAAGAAACGAATTTTAATTGACCATTTCGTTTTTCCTTGAACCCGATATTAAGGAGAGATCCTTTCAGTAATTTGGGTTGAATCGCCCCAAAGTATTCATTGGAAGCCAAATTCACTAGAGTATCCTCTTTGCTTTCCTTGAGCGCTTCATTCAACCCAGTCGTAAGTTTCTTCCCCCAATAATCATAAAGATTTTGACCCTTACTTGTTTTCAACTTGGTCCCCATTTCCAGCCGGTAGGGCTGAATGACGTCCAAAGGGCGCAGCAACCCGTAAAGCCCGGATAAAATGCGCAAGTGTCGCTGCGCGAATTTAAGGTCACTGTCGTTGAAACTTTCCGCTTCAAGGCCTTGATAGACATCTCCCTTAAAGGCCAAAGCCGCTGGTCGTGTTTTGCTCTCAGCCGGTTTGTTTCTCCACTCGACATACCGTTTGTGGTTGAGGTCTGCTAACTTGTCACTAATTTTCATGAGCGAAGCGACCTCGAAAGGCTCAAACGTTCTTAGAGTCTTTATGAGTTGATTGGACTCCCTGCCATAGATTGGCTGGCTGTTGAGCTTTGTCTTGAGCGGAGTTTCGTAATCAAGAGTTTTTGCTGGTGATAAAATGGCTAGCATGCGAACCTCACGACTAAATTTGCTGTCCTTTTTTATTGATTCCTAGATATAGCAGATAATGTAACACGATATAATATGTGGTTTTTGTGAACCGGTGATAATTTCGATGTGGACGATTTGCTCCGGTGGTAAAGAAGAATAATTTATAAGAGTGATTGGTCATGAGCAGGATGGATCGTATATCAGAACTGATTCGAGGCACGAGTGGAATAATTCATTGCGAGGTGCTGGATGAGAGCTCAGGACATAATGTCCCCATGGGTAGCGAGACACATTTCAAACTGGTCGCCGTCGGAGATGTTTTTGTTCAGAAATCCAGGATTCAGCGTCATAGAATGATTAACGCTATGCTTCAGGTCGAGTTTGAATCGGGGATGCATGCATGTTCAATGCATCTCTTTACACCTGAGGAATGGGAAGCATCCAGCGATGTTCCTGATTCTCCGGAGTGTGTGAACGCTAGGAACAAGGATTCGGCTCGGGAATAATCCAGTGAACCACGTTCTTGCTTTTTATAAATTTTTTCAGGTATCAAGTCCAGATGAACTCTGTCCACTGGTTCATGATCGAGCGAGATCGTTAGATATCCTAGGGACTGTGCTAATAGCCAACGAGGGCTTCAATGGGACGGTGGTTGGTGAACAATGTCAGCTTGAGAGCTTTTCCGTATTTCTTGAGGAGATAGCGGGCGAAATTTCATTCAAATGGTCAGACATAAAAGACGAAACTGACGGTTTTCTTCGCCTAAAGGTAGTGGTGAAACCAGAGATTGTCAGCTTTGGCGTTCAGAATCTTGACCTGGCTCAAACTGGTGAGAAAGTTTCCGCACTAGAATGGGATGAGTTGCTGAAAGACCCTGATCTGCTTCTTATCGACACTCGTAACAAGTACGAAATCGACATAGGCACATTTGAAAACTCAGTTTCCCCTGAAACAGAAAACTTCAGACAATTCCCTAACTGGGCCGAGGCTAATATTGACCCGGAGAGACAAAAAAAAGTGGCGATGTTTTGCACAGGGGGCATACGTTGCGAGAAGGCATCGGCTTTTTTAAAGCAGATGGGGGTATCGGAGGTGTTCCAGCTCGATGGCGGCATACTCAATTACTTTGAGCGAAAAGCCGGGAGATCTGAAGAGGCTTGGAGGGGAGAGTGCTTTGTTTTCGATCAAAGGGTTTCTGTTACGAAGGATTTAAAGCAAGGGCGATACGAGCAGTGTTATGCATGTCGACACCCAATTTCATTAGAAGAGCTAAAATCAGCTGATTATGAAAAAGGGGTTAGCTGTCCTCATTGCATAGACCGGGTTTCTGAACAGAGAAAGAGTCAATTCAGGGAAAGGCAGAAGCAGGTATCACTTGCTCGATCTAGGGGTTACAACCATATCGGGACCCAAGGTGCAAAACAATGAGTAAGCCTTTTCCACTCAGCCGTTTCTCTTCCCGAGCAACGGTCGGATGAAGGGGAGGAATCCTTCGAGCATTATTGGCTGTGCGTCAGCCGTAGGGTGAATTCCATCATCCTGCATAAAACCCTCCGTGATTGCCATCTGCTCGAGGAAAAAGGGTATTAAGACTGCGCCTTTCTCGCGCGCGACTGCTCCAAAAGCTTCGGTAAAGAGGTCGGTGTATCTTTTCCCATAGTTAGGAGGAATCTGCATTTCTACTATTATCGGCAGGGCGTTATTTTGTTCCGCCAAAGCTACAATCTGCGAAAGATTCTCTTTCATAGAAGATATGGGGAGACCTCTTAAACCGTCGTTGCCGCCAAGCTCGATAATAACGATTTCGGGTTTATGAGCGTCGAGGAGATCGGGGAAGCGGGCAAGACCTCCCGATGTCGTTTCGCCGGAAACGCTCGCATTGATTGTGGTCCAGCCCGGATTATTCTCTTGTAGGAAGATCTCCAGAAGATTAACCCACCCTTTTTCCAGTGGCATGCCATAGCCCGCACTTATGCTGTCTCCCAGAACCAGAATTTTATTTGCATTGATCTCACCAGGCGAGCTCTCACTGGCTTTTGTTTGGAAGTTCCAACACAATCCGCACACGATTGAAAAGAGGAATGCTATCCTTAGCACTGCGGTGTTTTGCATATTCATTGTTGAAGTAAACCTTTATGAGCCAAGCTGTAATAGCAGTTAACAATCTTAATAAAACCGTCCCAACCGCTGCGGGAGATCTTATCATCTTAGATGATGTAAATTTAGAGGTTGAAAAAGGGGAGGCGGTTGCCATCGTCGGGTCCTCTGGCTCAGGGAAAACCACCTTGCTCGGAATTTTGGCGGGATTAGATTCAGCTACCTCAGGCTCCGTTCGACTGATGGAGGCTCAGTTGAGCGATATGGATGAGGAGGAGAGAGCGATCGCAAGAGGCAAGTACACTGGCTTCATTTTTCAGTCGTTTCAGCTCCTAATGAGTTTGACCGCTAGAGAGAACGTAATGCTACCAGCGGAGCTTCGAGGGGACGAGCAAGCTGAGTCTCAGGCGCTCGAGTTGTTAGAAAAGGTGGGTTTGGATTCGCGTTTGAATCATTATCCAAATCAGCTCTCGGGTGGCGAACAACAACGCGTAGCGATTGCCAGAGCATTCGCCTCGCGACCGGAAATCATGTTTGCTGACGAGCCAACTGGGAATCTTGATACTAAAACGGGTTCCTTGGTGACCGAATTGCTCTTTGATCTCAACCGGGAATTCGGCACAACGTTGGTTTTGGTTACTCATGATGCTGGTTTGGCTAGCAGATGTGATCGGACTATTTCTATCGCCTCAGGCCGAGTCGTTTTATGAATTGGAGATTGGTAAGCCGACTGGCTTGGAGAGATCTCAGGTCTGGAGAGATAGCTCTCTTGATCGTCGCGTTGATGGTCGCAGTGGGTACGGTCACTTCAATAAGCCTTTTCGTAGATCGGTTAAAGCAAGCACTGATCCTAGAGTCTGCGACATTCCTTGCCGCGGATCGACAGATATCTGGTTCAAGGGAAATTCCACGAGAATTCCTAGATCAGGCCCGTTTAATGGATCTGGAAACTGCGGAGACACTCGTCTTTCCGTCTATGGTTTTCTCTGGTGACAGAAATCAGCTTGTCAGTGTCAAGGCGGTGGACTCGTTCTACCCTCTTCGAGGAGAGCTAATTGCGGGAGATCAGCCCTTCCAGAGAGGTTTTGTCGCTCAGACCGTCCCTCAACCGGGATTCGTCTGGCTCGATGCTAGATTGTTTCCATCACTTGGTGTGCAGATAGGCGACGAGGTCGAGGTTGGGTTGGCGACATTGAAGGTATCCAAGGTATTAGTGAGCGAACCTGATAGAGGCGGCTCCTTTTTCGATCTGGGGCCGAGGCTGCTCATGAACGTGCTTGATGTTCCAGCAACTGAGGTGGTTCAACCGGGGAGTAGACTCTCTTACCGGCTTCTTCTAAAGGGTGATGAGGCTGATCTTGAACAGCTAAAGGAGAACTTGGAATTAAAACCTAACTATCGATGGGTTAGCGTAAAGGAAAGTAGCCCGAGAATTGGTTCAGCTTTGGATCGAGCGGAAAGTTTTCTGCTGCTCGGGGGTTTGTTGGCGGTCTTGCTGGCTGGTGTTGCTGTAGCCCTGAGCGCGAATCGTTATGCGCGCAGACACATGGATCATGTAGGGGTGTTAAAGACGCTAGGCGCGACGCCAAAACAAATATGGGTAGGCTTCCTGAACATACTCCTTTTCGTCGGGTTGATATCCGTTCTACTGGGGCTGTTTTTCGGCGTCTCGCTCCACATTTTGATTGTTGAGCTTCTAGCGAGTCTGATCCCCGTTGAGCTTCCAGCTCCTGGCGCCCGGCCTCTAGTGTTGGGTGCGATTACTGGTCTTATCTGCGCCTTGTCCTTTGCCATGCCCGCGTTTATTCATCTCAGGAATATATCTCCAATGCGAGTTTTGAGACGAGACTTGGATATATCTCCAGCAAGTAGGCTGCTTTCTTATGGAGCGGCTATTTTAGGCAGCCTGACCTTGCTAGTTTGGTACACCGAGAGCCTCTTCCTAACATTTTGGAGTCTGTTGGGCATTGTATCGGTCCTGGTCTTCTTCGGTTTGGTGGCTGTCGTTTTGCTACGTGGTACAGGTATAGCTGGTATGCAGGCAAAGAGTGGATGGCGGTTGGCGCTTGCAGGTTTACAGCGTCGAAAAAATGAAAACATAGCTCAAATGTTGATTTTTGGTCTTGCCATTATGCTTCTGTTAGTCCTGGTGTTGATTCGCACGTCGCTAATTGCAGAGTGGGAGGCTCAGGTGCCAAAGGATGCCCCGAATCATTTTTTGATGAATATTAATGCTAATGAGGTAGAGAGCATTGGTCAGTTGATAAGAACTAGGGCGAGCAAGGCTAATGAGATCTACCCCATGATCCGCGGCCGTGTCAATCAGGTCAACGAGGTGGAGGCGAAGGAATGGCAGAAGAATCTTGAGAGACCCTATGAGGGCGTTCGAATATCCTCCGAGAGAAATCTGACCTGGCTTGAGAGGCTTCCCGAAAACAACGAGATTGTTTCTGGTGAATGGTGGAATCCACAATCGACTGAGTCGCTTGTCTCCTTGGAAGAGGAGTACGCTAATGATCTCGGTCTTAGTCTCGGTGATCGCATCGTCTTCGATATCGGAGGAAAATTAGTTGAAACGAAGGTAGCCAGTATTCGGCGGTTAGAATGGGAGAGCATGTCCCCCAACTTTTTTATTATTTTCTCGCCAGCTAGTTTGTCAGATTTTTCGGCGACTTATATGACCAGCTTTTTTCTGGAAAAAGAGGATAAGCGATTCTTAAATGACATTTTATCCCAGCATCCAACCACTACAGTGATAGAGATTGATGCACTCATTGAGCAAGTACAAAAAATTGTCGGTCAGGTAACTCAGGCAGTCGAACTCGTCATGTTCCTAGTCCTCTTTAGCGGGTGTCTGGTTTTGTTGGCGAGCATTCAGGCGAGCAGGGATACAAGAATCGCTGAATTGGCTCTTGTTCGCGCCTTAGGCGGCACAAAAAAACTTATAGGGGGCTCTTTGTTTGTTGAGTTCCTTCTCTTAGGGACCATGGCTGGGGTGGTCGCTGTGGTCGGCGCAGAAATGACGGTTGCGTTACTACAGGCACAAATTTTTGATTTGTCTTTCAATTTGCACCCCTGGTTGTGGCTACTTGGTCCAGTGGCGGGCGGCTTGATCATCACGTTGGTGGGCTATTTCGGTAGTCGTGGTTTGCTTGATGCACCGCCGATGAACGTTTTACGCGGAGCTTAGAGGCTAGTTCGCGTTGCTCGGTGTGTAATATGGAGAACGGTTCATTGTCTTTGCTTCCGAAACAAAAGTACGAAAAAAACAAAGCGCACAAGAAGCTGCGGCGTTTGGTTGGAAAGGCACTGACGGACTTCAATATGCTGGAGGATGGAGACACCGTCATGGTTTGTCTTTCAGGTGGAAAAGACTCCTATACCATGTTGGACATATTGCTTAGTTTCCAACTCCACGCGCCGCTGGAATTTAACATTGTTGCGGTCAATCTCGATCAAAAACAGCCAGGCTTTCCCGAACATGTCTTGCCGACCTACCTCGAAGATCTCAAAGTGCCTTTTGATATAATTGAAGAAGACACTTATTCAATCGTCAAAAAGCTCACACCTGAGGGTAAAACGACTTGTCCGATTTGCTCGAGATTGCGACGAGGTATTTTATATGCGCATGCTGAAAAAATTGGAGCGAATAAAATAGCCCTTGGTCATCATCTCGACGATGCAGTGGAAACGTTATTTTTGAATATGTTTTTTGGAGCGAAGCTGAAAGCTATGCCGGCGAAATTATTAAGTGACGATGCGCGTCATGTGGTTATTCGTCCGCTGTTTTACTGCCGTGAGAAATTGATTGCGGAATGGTCAAAGACTCGGGATCACCCGATCATTCCTTGCAATCTCTGTGGCTCTCAAGAAAATCTCCAACGACAAAAAATAAAGGAAATGTTCCTTAATTGGGATCGGGATTTCCCGGGACGAGTGGATAATATTGCGAAGAGTCTATGTAATATCACGCCGTCTCACCTTGGGGACTCTGATTTATTCGATTTTGCGTCTTTGAGCCCTCCGAGTCGCTTGCCACGTCTTGAGGTCACGGAAATAGTGTGAAAAAAGGACATCGCAGATGAAGATACGTCCGAGCGATCTCAGCGATGAGGCGTTAGCGGGAGTAATAGACTCTTTCGTTCTGAAAGAAGGCACCGACTATGGCCACCGGGACTATTCAATTCAGGAGAAGAGAGACTCCGTTCGCAAGCTGCTTTGTTCGGGAAAAGCGGAAATCGTCTACGACAAGGAAACCGATTATATCGACATAGTCTCGACGCCTTAATCTGTTCATGGGTCGAGATTGCAAGCAGTAGTAGTGAGTTTTATCGTTAATCATTCGGCAAAGGAGTCCTAATGAACCGCTTATTTTTTCTTCTCTCTCTCAGTTTCTTCGTTCATCCACAAGTAGTTTCCTCAGAGGATACGGAGATGGAGGAAACCATCGTGACCGCTGCTTCATCGCTGCAAAAAAAGATGGGTGGGATAGGCAGTGGTACGTTGTTGCAAATGAAAGAGATCGAAGACACTTCGCCAACGCATGTGAGTGAAATTGTTAACCGTGTTCCAGGAGTCTGGGTTAACAGAGGCTCGGGTCAAGAACACCTCACGGCGATTCGATCGGCTGTTTTGACGGGCTCTGGAGCCTGTGGTGAGTTTAGTTTTATGCAGGACGGAATCCCCCTGCGGCCGCAGGGTTTTTGCAACATTAACAATCTTTTTGAACTCAATTTTGAACAGGCCTCTGCTCTTGAGGTCTGGCGAGGACCCGCTAGCGCTGTCATCGGCGGTAACGCGATGAGGGGTGCGATAAATGCGGTTACAAAAATCCCGAGCAGCAACTCAGTTTCGCTCGAGGTTGGCCCTTATGAATTCGGCAGACTGTTTGTAGAGGGCGCGAGCATAACGGACGATTATAATCTGGGGGTCTCCTTTGTCGGCGCAGATTCCGGTGGGTACCGCGATGAGACAGGTTATGGTCAGCAAAAGCTAACTGCGAATTACCTCACGGATATGAACGGCTGGCGCGTGCATAACCGATTTTCTGCTACCAACCTAAATCAGGAAACTGGTGGATATGTCAGGGGCGAAGACGCCTATAGCGATTCGGTTCTGCGTAAATCAAACCCCAACCCTGAAGCATATCGAGATGCTTGGTCTGCCCGGTTAGACTCTGAGATAAGTAAAGACGCTATGGTCATCAAGCCTTATTTGCGTGGCTCCAATATGAGTTTTCTTCAGCATTTTTTGCCTGGGCAACCGCTGGAGGAGAATGAACAGGTCAGCGGCGGCATCCTAGCGATCTTCGACTTGAAGAGAGAGAATGTTGACCTCTCCTATGGCGCTCAGGTTGAGTATATGTCGGGTTCCCTTCGAGAGTATCAAGAGGGCCCAACCACTGGCAGTAATTTTCTGGTGGCGACTCGACCGAGCGGCTTACATTATGATTATGACGTGACCAGCTTGATGTTTGCTGGCTTTTTTAACGCTGAATACGATGTTGGTGCCCGTATGAGATTTGTCAACAGCGCCAGAGTAGAGCAGCTCTCTTACGATTACGAAAATAATCACATTGTCGGTAATACGAAAGATGATGGATCATCCTGCGGTTTTGGTGGATGTCTATACACCCGGCCGGCAAGTCGTTCAGATGATTTTAATAATGTTGGACTTCGCATCGGTGCTGAATACGATTTTCCGAGTGCTTCTATTTACTCGAGTGTTAGTAATGGGTTCCGCCCCCCACAGATCACAGAGCTATATAGGCTAAGAGGCGGTCAAACTATTGCCGACCTGAAAAGCGAACAATTGATGGCAGGGGAAATTGGTGTAACGAATCGTTTTCTCACGTTGGCGTACTTTAGTGATTACACCAAAAACTATCTGTTTCGAGATTCGGAAGCTTACAACGTTAGTGATGGTCGCGTTCGCGCTAGGGGAATTGAACTGGCTGCCAACTGGAGCATTGGTGAGAATGATCTCGCCCTATCTGTCACAAATGCGATACACAGATACGCGTTCACAAGAGATGCAGATGGTAGAGAGAAGATAGCGACAGGTAACACCTTGGACTCGGCACCGAGATATTTTGGTCAGATTTCCTGGTCCTCAACAGTTTTCGGAATTATTGAACACGAACTAGAGGCCATTTTTGTGGGTTCGTATTATCTAAACGCGGCAAATACTGCCAAGTACGACGGGCATCAGGTGCTGAACTGGCGTTTTCATTGGGATGTTAATCAACGAACGAAGATGTCGCTGAGGTTAATGAATCTATTGGATGAAGAGTACGCCGACCGAGCTGATTTCGCGTTTGGTAGCTATAGATATTTTCCGGGCATGCCGTTTCAAATTTATTTGGGCGTGTCACACAAGTTCTAATTTTAGAGATTCGAGTATTGATGCTTTACAAAGTACGCGTAGATCATCGATAGGTTACACTTCGACCAACAGACAATCCTCTCGAGAGGGTCCCTATAATGTCGCTTGGAAATACAGCTTTACTAGACGAAAACATTACTGTTGAAACGAAAAATCTGTTGTGCTTCCGCGATGATCGCTGTCTCTTTGCCCCGATATCCGAAGAGGTTAGGGTAGGGGGTTCGCTCGAAGTGAAAGGTCGTAATGGATCAGGTAAGACAACTTTACTTAGGGCTCTGATAGGTTTACACCGGCAAACAAGGGGTTCTTTCTCCATCAGCACGTCGTTCCTTTATCAAGGGCACAAACTAGGGTTGGATGAGTCTATGACACCAGTAGAAAATCTGGTCTGGTTCCAAGCACTAAATGGACGCAAGGCTAATCAATCTTCCGCCTTCCGAAATATCGATTTTGTAGGTCTGGCGGAGAAGGCTGATACACCATGTCAGTTCCTTTCCGCGGGTCAGAAAAAAAAGGTTTCGATAGCCAGGTGGTTGGATTCTGAAAAGAAGCTCTGGTTACTTGACGAGCCGTTTACGTCTCTAGATACCGAAAGCAGTAATGTGCTGGTCTCGATCTTTGATAAGCATCTGGTGAATGGCGGGTCAATTGTTTATTCGAATCACATCGACGCTGTCTATACGCCGAGTTCGGAGGTTCGACTTGAACCTGTTGAGCTGGAGGACCTCGAAGAGTGCTAGTTCGCAGAGAGTTTATAGCAATCGCCCGAAACCCTAGCTTGGTGATAAACCCGCTGATGTTTTTGCTGATGGCAGTGACGATCTTTGCAATAACGCTTAAGCCGATTCTGGGCGATATGGGTAGAGCTGCGGGCGGATTGATTTGGGTTTTAGTCCTTCTGAGCAGTCTGACTTCGTTGGATTCACTGTTCCGTAAGGATTACGACAACGGAACTTTGGAACAACTATTACTGGGTGAGGTCAATCCATTTTTCCTGGTATTAATGAAATGCTTCACTCACTGGTGCTCGTCTGGTCTCGTTATGGTTATTGTTGCCCCAGTTATTGCTATGTCACTTGGATTATCCCAAGACTTATATGGAAGTTTAGTCCTGTGCCTTTTAGTCGGAACGCCAGCTATCAGCCTCATAGGCCTTGTGGGCGCGGCGTTGACGGTGGCTCTGGGGAGGGGTGGGGCTCTGCTTTCTCTTTTAATATTGCCGATTATGTTTCCAGTGGTGATTTTTGGTGGCGGTAGCATAGACTCTCTAGTAATGAGTGGAGAATTCGGTGGAGGCCTGATTTGGTTGTTTGCGACAAGTATGTTGGCGCTCGGGGTGGCCCCCATTGCGACTTTGTTTGCTCTACGCTTGAGCATAGAAATATAGTGAAAAAAACAATGTGTATGTCCAGCAAGATTTCACAAGGTAGGTCATAGGATGAGCGCGAAGACTTGGTTCCACCAATGGGGCTCGCCTAGATGGTTTTTCGAGAAAGCAAAACCCGTTTCTACGGTTCTAGGGTTGTTGAGCCTGGTTTTTTTAAGTCTAGGAATTATATGGGGCTTGGCTTTTGCACCAGAGGATTATCAACAGGGGAATAGCTTTCGGATCATGTATGTTCATGTTCCGTCGGCCTTGCTTTGTCAGTCTCTCTATCTCTTCATGGGCATCGCAGGTTTTATTGGCTTGGTTTGGAGAATGAAATTAACTGATGTCGCTATAAGTGCTGCGATCCCTCTTGGAATGATGCTCACTGCGGTGGCTCTCATTACGGGAAGCCTTTGGGGTAGGCCTACCTGGGGTACTTGGTGGGAATGGGATGGCAGGACGGTCTCAACTTTAGTTTTATTCTTCCTGTATTTTGGGATCTACGCCCTCAGACAGGCGATAAAAGATTCGAGCACGAAAGCAAATGCAACTGCGATTATTGCGATGGTCGGAACATTGAATATTCCGATCATTAAGTACTCAGTTGATTGGTGGCATACATTACATCAGCCAGCCACATTCACGATCACGGAAAAGCCGGCCATGCCCTCAGAAATGTGGCTGCCTTTTTTAGTCATGGTTATCGGGTTTTACTGTTTTGCAGGCCATAACGTTATTTCAAGAATGCGTATAGAGATTCTGCGCCGGGAATCGGGAAGCGCTTGGGTCAGGAGCATCGCTATGTCTGGCGAGAAAGCCCGCTATGTATTTTGAGTCTTTTGAGGCATTGCTCACGATGGGAGGGCACGGGCTCTATGTTTGGTCGGCTTATGGCATTGCCATCGCTGTTTTGCTCTGGAATCAATTGGTTGTGAAGTTGTCAAAGAATGCTTTGCTGGATCAATGGAGGATGACTTCGAAACGTAGGCAGATAATGGAAGAAAATAAGGATCAGACCCCTTGAACGTCAAAAGGAAGCAACGCCTGCAGGTCATCCTGTTTAGCATGACGGCACTCGCGGTTGCGCTATATGCGATATTCACTGCGTTTGAGCAAAACATGAACATCTTCTATCCACCCCATGAGGTAAAAAATGGTCTTGCGCCAGTTGGACAAAATATACGGGTCGGAGGAATGGTCTTAGACGGAAGCGTTAAGCGGGCTAAAAGTGATTTGTCCGTGTCCTTCATTTTGTCTGATTTACAGGGGAACGATGTGGCAGTTTCCTACTCTGGGATACTCCCGGATCTTTTCAGAGAGGGGCAAGGTATTGTCGCGGAGGGGGTGTTGGGTTCAGATGGAGCGTTTGTGGCGAATACCGTTTTAGCTAAACACGATGAGAATTACATGCCACCTGAGCTGTCTGATTTGGCGATAGCGGCGGATCAGAAGGCAGTGGGTACAAGTTTGGTAGATAAGTCTCTGTCCCCAAACATTTTTGGAGATTAGTGCGTTGATACCCGAGATTGGTCATTTTGCCCTAGTCCTGGTTTTGGCGCTCAGTGCTCTAGGATTCTTTGGCGTGTTTCAATTTTCGCAGAAATACGGTCTTCATGAGCTAGTCGCGCCCTCCGTGGTTGGCCAGTTTGTGTTCGCAGCAATAGCTTTCGTTTGTTTGGTGTCCTCATTTCTCGCAGATGACTTCAGCGTCGAGTATGTCGCTAGCCACTCCAACACTCTATTACCTTGGTATTACAAGATTAGTGCTGCTTGGGGAGGTCATGAGGGTTCTTTCTTACTGTGGATTTTGATCATGACAGGTTGGATGACGGCGGTTTTAGCTTTTTCAAAAGATTTGCCAACAGCTTTTCAGGTCTCAGCCTTAGGGATACTTTGTGCAATCAACCTGGGGTTTGTCTTGTTCTCACTTCTGACAAGCAACCCTTTTGAACGGTTAATTCCATTCACTCCAAATGAGGGGGTCGATCTAAACCCACTTTTACAAGATTTTGGTTTAATCGTACATCCTCCAATGCTCTATCTCGGCTACGTAGGGTTGGTCGTGCCTTTTAGTTTCGCGTTAGCGGCGTTGATCACTGGAGAACAAGATCTCAGGTGGTCGAGTTGGACTAAGCCTTGGGCTAACGTGTCGTGGGCTTTTTTGACTCTGGGTATAGCGCTCGGCAGCTGGTGGGCTTACTACGAATTGGGCTGGGGTGGTTGGTGGTTCTGGGACCCAGTCGAGAACGCGTCTTTCATGCCATGGTTGGCTGCGACAGCATTATTACATTCTCTGTCAGTCACTAATCAGAGGGGCATTTTTAAAAATTGGTCGCTTTTGCTGGCAATCACGGCGTTTTCTTTGTCTCTTCTTGGTGCCTTCATTGTTCGGTCCGGGGTCCTGACTTCAGTGCACTCGTTCGCCGTCGACCCGGAGCGGGGCGCGTTCATTCTCGCTTTCTTGGGTTTAGTGGTGGGAGGGGCTCTCGCCACGTTCGCGGTGCGGACGCGTGTCGATGAGTTCTCCGTGTCTTACTCGATACTTAGCAAAGAGTCTTTCTTGCTTCTCAATAACGGTTTCTGGATTTTTGGATTACTCATCGTCTTATGGGGAACTTTGTCTCCCTTAGCTTACGAAGCTGTTACCGGTGCAAAGATTTCGGTGGGAGCTCCTTTCTTCAACGCGTTCTTTGTACCTCTTGGAATTGCTTTATTGATTTCAATGAGTCCGGTTTCAATGCTTTCTTGGAAGAGAACTCCTCGATCGCGAGTTAAAGAGGCTGGGTATCTTTGTGTCACCTTTTTCCCTGTGGTCTTAATTCTACTGTTATTGCAGGTGATAGATTCTTATACCGCAGTGATTTCATTGTCGTTGGGTTTTTTGGTTGTCGTCACTCATATTTACTCAATTGTCGAACGACTCAGAAAAAAACAGGAGGTGACGAGGTCTTTTGTCGGCATGAGCGTTGCGCATATTGGGTTCGCGGTCTGTCTGATTGGAATTGGCACTACTTCTACTACCTCTGTAGAACGTGATGTTCGGATGGAGGCACAAGGTATAGCTGATATCGGACCTTATGAGGTTAGGTTTCTCGGCACCAAAGAGATAGAGGAGGTTAATTATCACGCCACACAAGGTGTTTTCTTAATCTCGGAAAAAAGTGACGTCTTTGAGTTAAGAGCTGAAAAACGTCGATACAAATCTGGTGGGGCGATCATGACTGAAGCAGCGATAAAGCCTGGCCTATTCTCTGACATGTATATATCCCTGGGGGATCCAATTGATATTGAAACAGGAGTATGGGCAGTTAGGCTGCACTGGAAACCCTTCGTCAGATGGATTTGGGTTGGTGCTATTTTGATGGCGTTGGGGGGGCTAATAAGTGTTCTTCGGCTCGAATTGAGTAGATTCTTTTTTTGGAGAGCGCGACGACCCAACAATCTAAAAGATAGGTCCGATAAAACCGGTCTCCTAACTGGGTCTTAGAGCAATGTTACGTTTTTTGCCCCTAGCACTTTTTGTTCTTATAGCGATCACAGGCTTGACCGGATTCTATCTCGGAGATCGCGACAAGTTGCCGTCATCGCTTATCGATCGACCATTTCCAAACTTTGAAGCGGTTGAGTTGCTTGATGGGGCGAAAACGATTTCGACTCAAGATCTGCTCGGCAAACCAGTGCTTGTGAATGTATGGGCGACATGGTGTCCGACGTGTCTGAGTGAGCATCAGTCTCTGATGGATATCAGAAGGAAAACTGACCTTTTGATGGTTGGCATAAATTACAAAGACAACCCCGAAAAAGCTATTAGTTGGCTAGATCAACAAGGAAATCCATTCCATCTCAATATTGTCGATCAGAATGGAGAATTGGGAATCGATCTTGGCGTGTATGGCGCGCCTGAAAGTTTTCTTCTCGATAGTCAGGGCATTATCCGCCACAAAAGAATTGGTGATATCAATGAGAGAGTGTGGAAACGTGAGTTTGAGCCTCTTTTGGCGCAACTTTCATCGGCATATGATGAGCGCCTAAGAGTTATAAGATAAACCCGTGATGGCGATCCTAAGCAAATTAATTTTGCTCCTTCTTTTGGTGGCTGTTCAGGTTGAAGCGAGCTCATCATCGGAGATCATGGAGTTCGACTCTGAATCGGACCGAAATAGATATTCCAAGCTCATTAGTGAGCTTAGATGCCCGAAATGCATGAATACCAATCTAGCTGGTAGTGATGCTCCGATCTCGAAGGACTTGAAATCGAAGGTGTATAACTTGATCACGCAAGACGGCATGACTGATGAGCAGATTATTGCTTATATGAGAGAGCGCTACGGGGATTTCGTGCTCTACGATCCGCCACTTGATGGAGCTGCGATGATTATTTGGCTGGTCCCTGTGGGATTGGTCTTGTTGGCGATTTCCATACTTGGTTTGGCTTTCACCAGAATTCGTACGGCAAAAAACTCGGTGTTGAGTGAGGAGAAAAAGACAGAGATGCAAGCGCTTCTAGACGATGTTTAGTCTCCTAGCTGGTCTTGTTGGCCTTTATTTACTGTGTCTATTAATTCTAGTTTATCAACGAAAGAAAAATCGGGATGACGTGAGCCTCTATCAGATGAAGACTGCAGAGGAGGGGCGGACAGAAGGTAACGTTGGATGGCTTCGGTTAAGGGCTCTGGAGGCTCGAGAAAATGATCTCGATGAGATGGCGAGAAACGAGTTAAAGCAGGAGCTCGGTTTGGTGGTGATGGAAGCCTCCAGAACAAAGAGTCCGATCAGCGAACTAGTCCCGGCTTCATCAATCCTCAGGAAGAAAAAATCCCTCTTGGTCGTCTGCATTACTGTCGGCCTATTTGCAGGAGTTATCTATGCTTTTCTCGGGAATTATGACCTGGTCAGCCTGAGTAATTCAGATGATGTTCTCGTCCTATCCGCGGAGGTTGACAGAGTTGCACTGGAAAGCCATTTCACCAACCTGAAGAGTCGGGTTAAAAACGAGCCCAGTGACTCGAAGAGCGCCTATCTTCTCGGTCATGCAGCGCTTAAATTGGAGGATTATGAGACTGCGTCGCGCGCGTTCGAGAGTGTCGATCGCGCCGCTCAAGGCGACAAGAATGTAAAGTTTTTTCTCTTACAAGCCAAGTTGCTAGAGAAGGCGGGAGTTTTCGACGATCAGATCGAGAGAATAACACGAGAACTCTTGCCGTTAGCCTCAAATGACCCAACCATATTGAAATCACTAGGCATTCTTTTCATCCAGTCGGGTCAAGTCAAGAAAGCAATAAGTGCTCTGAGTATTTTAGCCAATGTCGAATTAGATTTAGATCGGCAACCAAAATTACTCGAGAGCATAGCCATCCTGCGGAGCGACCTTGCATCGAAGGAACCCTCGGTAACGGTGAACGTCAGTGTAGACCTAGAGATGTCTGAGGATAAGTGGATCTTTGTTATCGCAAGACCGCCAGGAGGGGGCATGCCCTATGCTGTTGCGAGGCGTCCAGCCGGCTTATCACCTCTCTCGGTGGTTTTGGATGATTTCGTGTCAATGACACCTGATCGAAATTTATCCTCGGCTAGCAGCTTCGAGATCGCCGTTTTTATTAGCGACACTGGAGCGGTTTCTGATCGAATCGGTGAATGGTCGTGGGTCTCCAGCCAGCTATCAAAGGAGGCTATAGTGGATGGATTAGTTTTTGATGTTGATTTAAGGCAGGGGCCTCAAGATTTAGGAAAAACGTTATCTAAAAGCATACTGATCGATTAGACTGCGGTGGAGGGTAAGAAGTCGCTAGCTAATAAGTTTGTGTCTCAGGATTAAATGCACTTAAAACAGATAAAACTTGCTGGATTCAAGTCTTTCGTGGACTCGACTACTCTTGTTTTGCCGGGTAATAGATGCGCGATAGTGGGGCCTAATGGTTGCGGCAAATCAAACGTAATAGATGCCGTCCGTTGGGTGATGGGAGAAAGTTCCGCGAAGCAATTACGCGGGGAGAGTATCACGGACGTCATTTTCAATGGCTCTAGTGCCAGAAAGGCAACCTCAGCTGCGAGTATAGAATTAGTATTTGACAACTCCGATGGGCGCATTGGGGGAGAATATGCGAGTTACGGTGATATCTCTATTCGACGAGAGGTTACACGAGAAGGACAGTCCAACTATTACCTGAATTCTACTAGGTGTCGGAGAAGAGATGTTCAAGACGTTTTTCTCGGCACTGGTTTTGGACCGAGGAGCTACTCGATTATCGAGCAGGGAATGATCTCGCAACTTGTTGAAGCAAAGCCTGAAGAATTAAGAGTTTATTTTGAGGAAGCGGCTGGGATCTCGAAATTCAAGGAAAGACGGCGAGAGAGCGAAAGTCGTTTGAGTCGCACTCGAGAAAATTTAGACCGAATAAACGATATTCGAGAAGAACTAGGCAGGCAATTAGATCGCTTACAGCGTCAATCCAAGGCGGCAGAAAGGTATCGTGAGCTGAAGAAGGAAGAAACATCGGCGAAGGCACAGTTGTATGCATTCAGACACAATGAGATCGAGGTCGTTTTAGAGAGATTGGCGATAGACATTGGTCGATCTGACCTTGATATAGAGGCTCATATGAGCTCCCAGAGGTCTATTGAATCCGATATGGAAAACAAAAAAGCTGAGCTTGCAGCCCTACAAGAAGAACTAAACGCTACGCGGCAAAAGTTTTACCAAGAGGGGATTGAGATTTCTCGCATAGAAGAAGGTCTGCGGTTTAACAAAACCCGAAAAGAACAGCTGGAGTCAAATCAGGAGAATTTAACTAGCAAGCAAGAAGAACTTTCGCGGCAGCTTCAAATGGACGAGATGGCTATAGAAGACCTAAAGAAGCGGGCAGAGCAAGTGAAGCCTGAGTTAGAGAAGTACACCGAGCTTCGAAGACGAGCAGAACTTGATTCACAAGGACATGACTTAGAGCTAGCTCAGATTCAAACTCAATGGGAAGAGTGCCTCCAGGACGTTGCTGACGCAAATAAGGAGATCCTTGTTTTGGAAGCGAGGCGTCTAGACTTGGGAGATTTGATTGGGCAACGCCAGTCTCAACTGCAAGCTTTGGAGAGAGATTCTCTGAAGGATGGCTCTCTTGAGAATCACGAGTTAGTTGAACAATTGGCTTTGGAAATATCAGGTCTAGAAACGGACGAGAGAACAGCGCAGATTAATATTCACGATATTGTATCCCGGTTAGCCGATCTTAAAGTCGAGACCGACCAGGCGAATGACGAGTTAGAGCTTAGACGTCAAAGGCTTCAAGAAAAACGCAACCAGCTTGCTGCTCTGCAGGGCGCGCAGGATGCAGCACTGGGTCGGGATTACTCTGAATCGGAGAGCTGGGTTAATCGACATGGGCTAGGAGACGCGAAAAGGTTGGGTCAAGATCTGGCTGTCGCCGCCGGTTGGGAGACTGTTGTCGAATTTTGTTTGGGTGGTTTCATACAAGCTATCCGAGTAGAGCAGATTACGCCTTACTTGGATAATCCCACCAAGGCTGATGAAGGCGGCTTTTTTGTTATAGAGCCTGAGCCGGGCGATTTTCCAGAGCAGTCCAAGAATGACCATCTTGGGCTTCCGGAACTCTCCAGTCTTGTCAGTTCAACTGATGATCGAGAAATTTCTCTTCTTTCTGGAGTATACGCGGCGCCATCTTTGGATGAAGCGATGGTTTGCCGTGATCGTCTACGTAAGGGTGAAAGTATTTTGACCCGAGATGGTTACTGGTTAGGAAGAAATTGGTTTCGGCTGATAGATCATGCTGCTCTTTCAGAAGGAATAATTTCGCGCTCTCAAAGGATCGAGATCTTGAATACCGATATTGAGGAGGAGCTTCCTTCCCTAACGGAAATAGGGTCCAAGATTAAGCGATTGACTGAGATGAAAGCTAAATTGGAAGAAGAAAGAGATGCAGCTGAAAAAGACTTAAAGGTCTTATCGGCGAGTCTCGGAGAACGACGCACCGACCATGGTGTTAATATAGCCAAAAGTCAGACAGTCACGGAGAGAGAGGAGGCACTGAAGAAAGACAAAGCTGATTTAGAATTCCGTATTGAGAAAGAGAAACAGGGTCTGTCGGAAATTGACAAAGCTCTTGAGGTCGCGCGAGCAAAGGCGAACGAGCTATCAGCCAAGAAAAAAGAGTTGGCATTATTGCGCGATTCTTCTTCTAAAAAGGCGACTGAAAGTAGAGATCAATTTACGACTTTGAATGGAAGTATGAGTCAACTCGAAATTGACTATGCGTCCATAGAAACTCAACTTCGAGTCAGCGAAACAGCTGGAGAGAGACTGCTAGTTCAGCAGAAATCTATCGTGTCAGAGTTAGATGAGGTGGCTCGGCAGATAGCCGAATTGGAACAACCAAATACCGATCAAAGTTCAGCACTTCAAGAGAAACTATCTTTTCGAAGACACTTAGAAACGGATCTGAGTAACTTGAACGCTGACATTTCAGAGCGGGAAAATAAGTTGAAAGAGCTTGAGCTTGAAAAGGCATCAGAGCAGGACACTATAAGTTCTTTCAGGGAAAGGTTAGAAAATCTGAGGATAGAGAGGCAAGGTGTTCTGGTCAAACAGGAGAACGCGCAGGAGCAGTTGACCGCTCTGGGTTTTGAGGTCTCAGACATTACGATCAGCTTGACGAAAGAATCAACAGAGGAGGCTTATCTAGAAGAGATCGCAGGCGTAGAGCGTCGGATTGCTCGGTTGGGAGCAATAAATCTGGCCGCTATAGAGGAGTATGACCAGGAGAAAATCCGTAAAGATTATTTGGACTCCCAAGCGGCAGATCTCGAAGAGGCTGTCGATACGTTGAGCGCAGCGATAAACACTATAAATCAGGAGACGAAGGAACGGTTTGGCAGAACTTTTGACCAGGTTAACGAGAAATTAGGTGAATTATTTCCAAAATTGTTTGGCGGAGGCAAGGCTTATCTGGAACTTACAGATAATGATTTATTGGAAGCCGGAGTTTCTCTTATGGCGCAACCTCCAGGAAAGAGGAACTCCAGCGTTCAACTTCTATCCGGCGGCGAAAAAGCCATGACGGCGGTCGCTTTGATTTTTTCAATCTTTCAGTTAAACCCAAGTCCGGTTTGCTTGTTAGATGAGGTGGATGCGCCGCTGGACGATATTAATGTGACTCGCTTTACCTCTCTGATAAAGGAAATGTCCGCTACAGTGCAATTTCTGGTAATCACGCATAATAAGATAACAATGGAAATGGCAGATTTCTTGATGGGCGTTACGATGCAGGAACCTGGAGTTTCCCGGCTTGTATCCGTGGATGTTGAAGCCGCCGCTGAACTCGCGATTTTGTAGATTGTTTTACCTCTCAAATCTGGTTCTTTGCCGCCGAAGAAATCTCTCTTCAAAGGGGTAGAAGGCAAATCTAAAAGAAGGATATAATCGGGGTCCATCGGTGCACTTAATTTTCGACATAATCGATGGCATTTCAAGAAATCGTACTTTGGACAATTCCCGCTCTCATACTGTTCGTCATGGGCCATGGTTTGTGGGCGAAGACTCGCACTAAAGAAGGTTTTTTGAGGATGGATATAAAGCCTCGAAAAGCCGAGGAGCTTGTATCAGAAAACGATCTCGTTGGGCCGGAACTTAAGGGAGAGCTTCCTAATGGTGGTGCGAGGATTTTAGAACCATCCCATCATAGTCCAAGTTTCAATGTTGAGGCTAGGCAACCCAAGATGTCGAGTCGAAAAGAAACTCGGCTAGAAGGTGGAGAAAAATCCCAAAGTAAAAGCCCAGAGCAATCCTTGCTAAAGGTCCCGGATATCGCAGACACTCGAGCCGAGTCTGTAGAGTCGAGCGTCGTAGTCCTTCACCTTATTTCTGATTCCGGTTCGCCCATTTCTGGAGAGGAATTGGTTCGAGCTCTTCAAAGACAAAACTTGAAGTACGGCGACATGGGTATTTTCCATTGTCTGGAGACGGAGACAAATAAAAAGATATACAGCGTAGCTAATGCACTCGAGCCAGGTTCATTTGATCTTTCAGATATGTCATCTTTTTCGACGGTGGGCATTACCTTTTTTTTCACGCCGGATGAGCACGGCGAGCCCATCCCAGCCTTCGATAAAATGTTAGAGGACGTAAGTACCATTTCGCAGGAATTGGGTTGTGTTTTGAAGGATCAAAATATGTCCACTTTTAGCGGACAGGGCGTTGAACATCTTCGTCAACAGGTAATAGACTTCGCCCGTCGAAGTCTAACAAGGCGATAAACCTATCTTTTTTGCCTTCCTCTATGACCGTTGACGAGAAACTAGCGGATCTTCGGACGGCTCTTAACCGATATAACTATTGTTATCACGTGCTGGATAGTCCCGAGATAACCGACTCCGCTTATGATGAACTTATGAATGAGCTGCTCGCGCTAGAGAAACTGCACCCCGATAAGTTTTCAGAAGATTCGCCGTCAAGCAGGGTTGGTGGAAGCCCCTTAAGTAAGTTTGAAAAAATAGTACACAAGATACCGATGCTATCACTTGATAAATGTAGCACTGAGCAGCAATTGAAGGCGTGGTCATCTCGAATTGAAGGTCGCCTCATATCAAAGTCGAAGGTATCTTATGTTTGCGAACCCAAGATCGACGGGGTTGCAATATCCCTTATCTATAAAGAAGGCGTATTATCTCAAGCTGCGACCCGTGGGAACGGGGCCGAGGGAGAAGGCATACTCGCTAACGCGAAGACAATTAGGTCCGTTCCCCTCCATCTAATCGGAACAGGTTTCCCGCGCGAACTTGAGGTCAGAGGGGAGGTATATATAAACCAGAATGATTTTAAAATTTATAATGAAAAACTTCTGGAGCAAAATTTGGAGCCTCTTCTAAATCCGCGAAATGCTGCGGCGGGTAGTCTTCGCCAGTTGGATGCCTCTGTAACATTGAAACGACCGTTGAAGATGTTTTGCTACAGCATGGGTTGGAGTTCCGGTGAGTGGTCACCATCGACTCACTACCAAGTTCTAGAATCTTTCCGATCTTGGGGTCTTCCGGTAAATCCTTGGGTTGAACGAGTCCTCGATCTCGAAGAAATGCTCACGTACTTGCACCGGCTGGAAATTGCAAGAGATCAATTGGGCTACGATATCGATGGAGCGGTGGCCAAGGTCAACGAACTCGGGGCTCAGGAGAAACTGGGCACGCTTACACGTAGGCCTCGATGGGCGATAGCCTATAAGTATGCCGCCCAGGAGGCGGAGACAGTTTTGTTAGATGTTGAATTTCAAGTAGGAAGGACGGGAGCGATCACGCCTGTGGCAAAACTAGAGCCGGTATTTGTGGGCGGTGTTACGGTTTCCAATGCAACGCTTCATAATATGGATGAGGTGGAACGCTTAGGATTGTTCAAGGGTGCAGAAGTAATTCTGCGGCGTGCCGGAGACGTGATCCCTCAAATTTTGAAAGTTGTCAATCCTCGATTAGAAAGTCAACAGAAGATCATTGAAAGACCAAGAGTCTGCCCCTCCTGTCGAACCCCGATAAAATTATCGATTGATAATGTTGTCATGCGTTGCGAGGCCCCTGCAAATGATTGTTCGGCGAAATTAAAGGAAATGTTGAAACACTTTTCCTCGCGCTTGGCATTTAATCTAGAGGGATTGGGAGAAAAGATAATTGAACTTTTAATTGCTTCCAGATTGGTTTCGGAGCCTGCGGATTTTTTCAATCTGACTAAAAGTGCGTTGGAGGGGCTACCTGGTTTTGGCGAGAAATCGGCGCAGAATCTGCTTGAGGAAATCGAAAAAAAGAAAAAGATTGATCTTCACAGATTTATATATGCCTTGGGGATCAGGGAAGTTGGTGAAGCGACATCTAAATCACTCGCGAAAAGTTTTTGTGACCTTGAAAATTTAAGAAAAGCTAATCTTGAACTATTGAATGCTGTAGATGATGTAGGCCCGATTGTTGCGGATCAAATACATTCTTACTTCTCTGATCCGATGAACATTTTGATGTTGCGTAACCTGCTCTCCTCTGGAGTGATAATTTCAAGTCTTACAGAAGATCCCGGAAAGAGTGATTTATTGAGAGGGGAGAGTTGGGTCATTACCGGCACTCTACAAGGTTTTTCAAGAGATTCTGCGAAGAAAATTTTGGAGAGCTTTGGCGCGACGGTGGTATCCAACGTAAGCGGGAAAACAACCTGTGTCTTAGTTGGAGAAGCTCCTGGTAGTAAATATAAGAAAGCCCAAGAATTGGGCGTTTCGGTTATTACAGAGGATGAATTATTAAGGAGATTAGATGTTTGATAAAGTTGCTCCTCATACATCCTTGGTCATGCCACTTTTTTGCGCCTATTTGTTAGCTGGTTGTTCGACCATGCCGAATTTCCCAACTAACCACATCTGTTCCATCCTGATTGAAAATAAAAGCTGGGGTAAGGCTGTCTCAAAAGCTAAAAAAAAATGGGGTCTTCCTCCGCATGTCGGCCTGGCTTTTGTGTACAAAGAATCATCTTTCAAAGCAAACGCTAGGCCACCTAGGAATAAATTATTTGGTGTTGTACCTTGGGCAAGATCTTCCAGCGCTTTTGGTTTTGCCCAAGCCACTGACGAGGCTTGGACCGACTATACAAAGGATACTAAACGGAGAGGAGCAAAAAGAAATCGTTTCCGAGACGCGATTGATTTCATTGGTTGGTTTAATCATCAAAGCAAATTGCGATTGGGGCTGCGAAAGGACGACGCATACGATTTATATCTCGCCTATTACAATGGACACACTGGCTACAAGAAGGGGCAGTGGAGACGTTCTAAGACGGTTAAAGGTTACGCAGCTAAAACGGCGAGCCAAGCCAAAATCTATCGAAAGCAACTCAAACGCTGTGGGAGACTGGTTTGACGGCCGCTTATTTATAGCTGATAGAGTTTCTCTTCCGCGCCATTTAGCGTATCGCCGTTCAGAATTAAAGATGTGATCCAGTCGACGTATTCGGCGCTATCGAGCATTAGGCGCTTTACGTTGGTATCGTTTTCCTCGTCTCTAAAAGCTCTCCTAAATAACGTTGAAAAGTAGAGTGGCTTTCCAAAGTAGACTGGCTTGTCCGCCAAGATCTGCCTAAGCTCGTTATATTCCTCCCTGCTATCCATCATGTTTGGAAGGATTACAATCGCGGGACTGCCCGCCTCGGAAACTTGCTGGTCTTGTCTATCAAAAAGATCTTGTAAAGACCGAAGATACTTTTTCGTTGCGTGAACATCTGCATCGCTGACGGAAGTTGGTACAAAAATTAGATTGCATCTCAACAAAAAAGAGCTTCTGGCAGGTTCACTGCCCGCTGGACTGTCGAAAATAAGAAAGGAATCCTTTTCACTATTTCGAGGTTCAGAGTCGATATGATTAACTATATTGCCATTGTTCGGAGATCCAGAAGCAAGGAATAAATGCTCATCATTTATAACCGAGAAACGATGATTAGCAAATCTTTGAAGGGAATCACTGCTAGTGGACTGGCTATCCAAATCTATCAATTCTACGGAAGCGTTCTGGTGCCTTGATGCGAGTCCTAAACAAGTTAAAAGAGCTAGAGTGCTCTTTCCGACGCCTCCCTTCGAATTGGCAAAAATAGCCGTCCTCGTCTTTCTGTCCTTTTTAGGTTCCGGCGTTTTCATCTTGCTCAGATGACCCTCGATAGTTAGGTTTTTCTATCCATGAGGCACTTAGTTAGCCTGATTTGTGACTAATTATTCCGAGGTTTCCTCTTCACCGGGCTCTGCGGAGTCGAGAGATGAGGTGAATGCGGACAGTCTATCCTCCGAGGAGCTCATATTAGAGTCAGAACCCCAATCGGTCGAAATTTCACCAATAAGCTTCGCACCCTCCATGGTTTCTATTGAGCCGTACTGAATTTTTCCCCTGATGCGACCGGAAGATCTGACGGTTAATTTTCCAGTGAGTGTGAGGCTATCCTCTACCGTCCCCTCAATTTCAGCCGTCTCTCCAGAAATGTCGCCCTCAACGACGCCCCCCGGGCCGACTATCAGATGTTTTACGGCAACCTTGCCGACAATCTTACCATCTATTCTAGCCGTACCCTCTATAGCCAACGATGCTCCCTCAAGGTGTGTCGCTGCTCCAACATAGAATTCATAATCTGTGTCTTTATCCGCCATGTTTCAGCCCCGTTTTAAGTTTAAATGGTTATTGTCGTTGCGATTCAATTAGATTTGCTTGTTCGTTGTGCTCTTTTTACCCTGATCAATTTTCTGTAATTGAGGGTGTTTGTCCTTAAATTCATTAATCGGAACAAGTTCTCCGTTTATTATTGCTCCGGGACTAACCTCGAGCCTATGATAGCGAACAACTCCCGTTACGTTGGCACTTGACCCGATCACAATACTATTGGTTCCGGTGATTGTTGCCTCGACCTTGCCAAAGATTTCTATCATCGGAGAATTAATTTCTCCAATTAACGCGCCGCCATCCAATATTTTCACCACCCCTTTATCATCTCCACTGCATGTAATGGAGCCATTCACGGAACCAGCCACGACTAGTTCTTTTTCAAATTTCAAATCGCCGCTTAGGGACGTTCCCTCGGATACCAGGCTTGTAGCGAGTGCAGGCTTCATTTTGGATGAATAAGCTTTAATTTCATATCCACATATTACAAGATCTTGCACAAATAGTGCGACTGTTGATGTTCATTGATCCTAATCCACAATGTGAAGATTTTCCAAGAACTTGATTACGTTTCTGCTTAAAAGGCTAACCGAGATTCGAGCATTTGATTTGATTAGGAGTTAGTCATAAAACGGCTAAGTAAGGCTTACTCTCTCAAAGTTAGGAGGTCTTTTTTCAATAAAAGATCTGACGCCTTCTTTGAAATCTGACCGCTTCAAACTAATTGCCATCCAGTCATTTGTCTCTTTCATGGATTCTCCAAGTTGCATATTGTTATGCCTGTGAACTTGAGCCTTTATGACTTGTAGAGATTTAGGCGCGGACCCCATTGCCAATGTTTTTATGTAGTTTTTGGCTGTTAGGAGAGATTCTCCGTCCTCAGCCAGAATTTCAGCCAACCCTAAATCCTTCGCTTCCTGACCGTCAAATTTTCTCGCGCTCCAAAGCAAATCCAGCGCATTTCCAGTGCCAATTAGCCTAGGCAGGGTCCAGCTGATCCCGTGCTCTGCAATCAAACCTCTTTGTGAGAAGGCTGTGCTAAACCTTGCTGATCGCTCGGCGATACGGATGTCTGTCATAGTCGCTACTGCTAGTCCTAAGCCAGCGCAAGCACCATTGATTGCTGCAATAATAGGCTTTCTTATTGACATAAAATAGGTATACGTGGTTTCGAAATTTTCTCCTAAAGTTTCGTCTCCTGGGTTTGCGGCTAAAAAGCTTAAATCCTCACGTTGACCGTCATTAGTTCCACTGCTTTGGGAGTCCAGCGCATTCATATCCATTCCGGGGCAAAATCCTTTTCCCTCTCCGGTAAGAACAATGCCTACGACCCTCTCATCATTTTCAGCCTCAGCCAGAGCGTGTCTAATTTCCGCCAGCATCCTAGCGGTAAACGCATTTAGTGCCTCCGGCCTATTCATTTTTATAACCGCGATGGGATCTTCAACCTCATATATTATATCCTGGTATTCTTCGCTCACGTTTTCCCCTTTAAAGCGACACTTACTTGGTTAGACTAACGATTAGTTGCTCCCTGGGCAACGTCGGGATAAGCAGCATTCCCCTAGTCTGGTTTAAAATAATCTGATCTGTCCGATCGGAAAATTGAAACCTCTCGAAACTCATCAAATTCGCCCAGATTGGGAATTGTACAACTGCAACGAGTAGCAAAGCTTTCAAAACCTTTGGCTGAAAGGTTTTTGATTCTGGAGTCGAAAATCAAGGTATTAGATTCGGCTATTAGCGGATGGTCTAGCAACGAAAGATTACTGTTGTCATATAGGACATCAGAAAGTAAGACGACGTCAGGCTTTTTAGATACCGAGTTGATATTGTCGATAATGGTTAATTTTCGACCATTTAGTTGGGCGTTATATCTTGTGGCAGCACGAGCGTCAGCATCAACGTCGCATGCGAATACGAGTTTGGCACCAGAGAGACATGCCGCGATTGCGGCGATTCCGGAACCAGAGCCGATATCCAAAATAGTTTTTCCTACGAAAAAAGCTTGGTTTTCTTTTATCCAACCGGCAGCCGCGACTCCACTGCCCCAGCAAAAAGACCAATAAGCGGGAGAATTTATCACTTTACGCATTGTCTGCTGATCCAACGGCCCCGTTGGAAAGTTTTCGTTGATCAAAGCGAGTTTGATATTGAGTGAATCTGGAATTGATCTGATCTCCAGTTTAGCGCCGGGCAGTGTTTCTCTTAATCTTTGCTCGAGTTGCTTTAGTTGTTCCATCATTCGCCCCAAACAATTGATTTGATTGACCTGAATATTGCCTAATTTAACAGCCCCTGCCTTCTTTTCAGTTATAGTAGATCAAATCCGAAGCAAGAATTTGGGGGGAGGTTGATGCCAGATGGAAAGAATAGGAGTGGCGCGGAGAGCCTAGTAGAGGTATTTGTGGCGTCCGGCGTTGACGTTTGTTTTGCAAATCCGGGAACCTCGGAAATGCATTTTGTGGCAGCCCTAGACAGTAATCCTGAGATGCGTTGTGTTCTAGGTCTGTTTGAGGGTGTGGTTACCGGTGCTGCTGATGGATATGGGCGAATGGCAAGAAAACCGGCTGCTACGTTGACTCACCTGGGCCCGGGCTTGGGAAACGGGTTGGCTAACCTGCATAACGCGAAAAAGGCTAGAACCCCTGTAGTTAATGTCATTGGAGATCACGCAACCTATCATCGCAAGTATGATGCGCCGCTTACTTCCGACGTCGAAGGAGTAGCGAGGCCAATGAGCAATTGGATCAGAATTTCACAATCCGCCGATTCCGTGGGGCATGATGGGGCCGAAGCGGTACAGGCGGCTTTGTCGCCTCCGGGACAAGTAGCAAGCCTGATTTTGCCCGCGGACACTGCTTGGAACGTTACTTCCGCGGTGGCAAATCCGAGAGAGCCGTTAAAACCGATAGGTGTCGATCACCAGGCAGTTTTGGAGGTAGCCAAAGTCCTTAAAAAGGATCCAAATGCAGTTTTTTTAATCAATGGATTTCTCAGCGAGAGCAGGATGTCTAAGTTGGGGAAGATTTCAAGAAAGACTGGAGCGAAAATTATTAGCGACACGTTCGTGGCTCGAACTGAGCGAGGAGCGGGTCGGGTTGAAGCTCAACGGTTACCATATTTTGGAGAACAAGCATCAGAAGTTCTCGCGGGGACAAGAAACCTGGTGCTGATCAGCTCTCAACCCCCAGTTACTTTTTTCGCTTATCCAGATAAACCGAATTGGTTGACTCCTGAAGGCTGTGATACTCACGAGTTGATTGGGAGAGATGGTGATATCGATGGCGCTCTTGATGCCCTATGTCAGGAATTAGAGGCCGACTCGGAAAAACCGACATTAGTCGAATTTGAAAGGCCAAATAAACCCAATGGAGTTCTAGATCCTCAGAAGATTGGTCAATCTTTGGGCCATTACTTCCCAGACAATGCTATCGTTGTTGACGAAGGAGGAATGAGCGGGGCAGGATCTAGCATTTCGACGAGAACGGCAGCGCCACACGATTGGTTGATGCTGACAGGCGGGTCCATCGGTTATGGTATGCCCGCCGCGACAGGTGCCGCGATAGCTTGCCCCGATCGTCGTGTGATAAACCTTCAAGCCGATGGGAGCGCTATGTACACTATTCAAGCTCTCTGGACTCAGGCCAGAGAAGGATTGGATGTCACCACCATAATATTCTCGAATAAAAAGTACGCTATTTTACAGGTCGAATTTGCAAGGGTTGGCGCACACAACCCAGGTCCAAAAGCGATGAGTATGTTGGATTTAACTAACCCCAATTTAGGTTGGGTTGATTTGGCAAAAGGTCTGGGAGTTGAGGCGTGGCGAGCAACGACCTCTGATGAGTTTAACTCTGCTCTTGCTGAATCGCTCTCTACGCCAGGCCCCTCACTGATAGAAGCTGTAATTTAAGAGCGGTTACGCAATTACTCTGTAATCCGAAAGAGTTAAAAACTGCAGGCGATGTCGATTTTTAATTTTGGAACGATTCAGATTCTTTCTCTTCTCATTTTTGCTCTCTTTTGGCCGATAACGGTCAAATCTTCAGTTACAAAAGGCTTAGACAGTGGGGGGTTAGATCAGAATCGTTCACTTTCTTTCACGTTACGATGGAAGAAGCTTCGGATAGCAGAAATGCTGTTTTCTGTTTCGGGAGAGAATGAGGAGTATTGGAGTATCTCTGGGAGAACTTTGGGACCCTTGAGGCTGGTCAAAAATTATGAGGGAGAAGCAAGACAGAGTTACGATATTGATGGCGAAAAATACAGGCTTGAAGGCCGAGATCAGGGGTTTTTGGAAGAAAGAGAGATACTATTTCGTTCTGGCGACCTTCCTTTAGTAAGAGAGTTCATAGATCGCACCGCGGAAATATCCCTGCCGCCTGAGTTACCTTGGGGAAGGGTTGCTATCTCTCCGATGGGTTTGTTTAAACAGATAATTAATTCGACTAGGTCACCCTCTTTATGCAATGGGTCAATCGTCGTGTATGACGGAAAGAGAACATACACAGTTAACTTGAATGGAAGTAGAGCGCAAGAAAAGGATCTGCGTCTTTTAAATCTTTCGGGGTTTGCAGAGCGATTCTTTTGGAAATGTTCAGCGACCTTGGGTTCCGGTACTCTTGTCCAAAGCTCAAGAGATTTAGGTGTTGAATCAAAGGAAACATTGAAAGAGTTCAGTACTGAGGAGCGAGTAAATAATGATGTTTCAACTGATTTGAGATGGTCGGGGGTATGGTTTTTCGGTTTTGGAGAGAGGCGTGTAGACTTTGTGCTATCGGCTGATTGTGCAGTATTCGAGCTGGTTGGGATGCTAATTTCGTCGCCCTTGGGCCAGATTGTTGGGCAACCCACTGATGCGTGTAATTGAAAGAGGCAAAAACTTCGGTTTTTTTTATGGACAATCTTAATTTAACCATTAGGATTTGAGCCTGGTGAAACTCGTTGTAGTCTAGGTTTCTATTGCGGTAGTGGTTATAACGACTTATCATGCTAGTGATCAATTTTTCCGAGGAACATATGTTGTTTCTCGGGAGTTAGGAGAAAATAATAATGGTATCTCGAAGAAAGGCTAATTTTTTGGATCAACTGGTCGCTGTTACGGCGATCTTCTGCCTTGTATTATCTTTTACATTTAGACCTGCGTTCGGCGCGGATGCTCCAACTGAAGGATCTAGCGGTGGTGAGTCGAGTTCCAGTTCTGGAAGCAGCTCCGCGTCGGGTTCAGGCGGTGCAGGAGGCGCAGGAGGTGCTGGAGCAGGAGGGGCAGGTGCAGCTGCAGGAGCGGGAGCTGCGGCGGCTGGCGGCA
>CAJXCK010000017.1 GCA_913051785.1 uncultured Gammaproteobacteria bacterium | reverse complement strand
TGAGAAAAGAATTAGGCATTCACATTCCTAAAATTTACCAGGACGCACTGCCCGTCAGTTCGCTCGCATGATTGGATCGCACCCAATACCCTTTGGTTGCTAAATCAGGTCAATGACAGCAAGCCTCTAACACTATGCCCCACTTCTGAAGTTTAGCTGCCTTGACTACTCAGGGTTGCAAGAATTCTCTGACGGGTTTCATCATAAACTTTTCTAGCGCAAACACTCGGATTGCAAGTGGGGATATCAGGCTTTTCATGGTAGCACCAATCAACTCAAACTCTTCCTTAGATATTATTCCGTGACGTTGCTTCGCAATTATCATATCTAAATGGCATATCGCATGGAGCATTCGTGCTTGGATAGTGTTGAGCTCTTCATCAGTAAACGAGTTCCCTAACTCCGCGATAGTCACCCCTTCGACTTTTGCAGGGGCTAATTCGTCCCACTTGTTGAGCGCTATGTGAGCATTGTTACTCATCAGCGCCAATTCTAAGTCCATGACACTTTGTTGCAGAGTAATTCGTTGCTGCCGTTTAGACTCCATTCGAGTCCACCGCATCTCAAGAGCAAGAAATCCTATGGTAATAACAATGCCCAGCGAACCAATTGCATTACCTAAATTAGCTAAGTCTTCTAAGGTCATTCGATTCTCCTCGTGAATGATCGTCAGATTTATGAACAACAAGACCAAACAAAACCAAGCCTCCTAGCGTTAGCGACTCTCTCCCAACGCCAAAGTGGGTTTATTTTGCTAATGAATATGTGCCTGAGTTCAACAAGAGTTGGAACACGAGTGCCGATTGCTTGTATCGTCTCGGACCTCTCAGCCTCTAGCTGGCCACAACACTATTCTTGTTAAGCATCGTGTTTAGAGCCAAGGTTAATTGCTCTATTTTCCCCTCCAAAGATTCTATTTTGGTCGCACTTTCTCTCTTCTTCAGTAGCCGTTCCATCAATGGGAGGGATAAGAGTTCTGGCGGAACGGTTATAAAACCGTATTTTGCGAGCTCTAATGTTTTCAGACTGATCTCTTCCAATGTCTCATTTACAAAGATCGGGTGAGGGCAAGATCTCAACAGGAACTCGTCCCTCAACCTTTCCGAAATTCGATTTGGTAATTTGAGAAAGAACTTTTCTCTGGTTTCTGGGTATAGAGCGCCCAATACCGCAAGAAAAGGGTTATCACCTAGCTCGGAGAATAATCTAGCAAAATCCTTATCCTCCATCTCAATCAAGGGTTTCATCACTTGTTCAACTGAATCCCGCATATATTTAATTTAACTCCTATATTACTTTTACATTCATCCGTTTGAGGACTACTTCCTCACTCTACTTTATGGGGATAAATCTATGTTTTTCAACATTTTAGTAGCATTTTTAATCCGAATGCTTCAAATAATTATTTGAAGCATATTGGTGAATCTCAGTCTAATATTTGGCGTTTTAGTGGCCCAATTGGGAATCTTCTAGCAGCTAAAGGAGGCCTCTAAAACCCTCTCCTGCTTCTGGAGTTTCCCTTTGTTGGCGATGAAACTGGTTTGCCTATCAAGCCGACAACGTTAACCTGGTTCTGTACAAAGCCTACCTAGTTTAACTTTTGTTTATTGATATCTTTTTGAGTAAGACAAAAAGTCGGCGTGGAGAAAATCTTATGAAGAACTTAGTAATCGTTTCATTTCCTGCAAGACCGGGAATGATCGAGAATCTAAAAACAACTCTTAAAGGCGCCCTGCCAGAAACAAGATCTTTCGATGGTTGTATATCAGTGGATACCTACATTGAAGAGGCTACAAACACCGTACATCTGATAGAAGATTGGGAATCATTAGAACATCAAGCCAAGTATCTAGATTGGCGAATAGAGACTGGATTACTAGAAGTTTTAGAACCCCTACTTGAGGGTGGCGCAGCAGGCCTTAAAGCGACGCTCTGCGGCCCCAAGTATGTGGATATTTGAGAAAGACGACTCAAAGAGTTCTGAATTAATGTCAAAAAATAAGGGCTAGTTCAGCCAGATTAGTCGTCGATTCAGATGCGATTGGAAATATGAGACCATCTCACTCTTGCTACACCGGCTCAATTCTTAAGGATATTCATGGGAAGACATAACGCGCTACAAATGCTTGGTCGTTCAGGAAATCCTGCTCTAAGCGCTAACACCTTCAAAAACGAGGGGATTGCTGCCGAGCAGGTTATGACTCTTCAAGGCACCGTTAATAAAACTGGGATTTTATTAGCCTTGCTTATTCTAACAGCTAGCTACACTTGGAATATATTTTTTCAGACTGGAAACCCAGCAGCGGTAGCACCGGCGATGATTGGCGGAGCTATTGGGGGATTTATACTGGCCCTGATAACAATTTTCAAAAAAAAATGGGCAGGAATTACCGCGCCTGTCTATGCGCTTTTACAAGGTCTTTTTCTTGGGGGAGTTTCGGCTTATTTTGAAGCTCAATATCCTGGTATAGTCATTCAAGCAACGGGGCTGACATTAGGTACGCTTGCTTCACTACTTGTTCTCTACAAGTTAGGCATTATCAAACCAACAGAAAATTTCAGGCTAATGATTGTGTCTGCCACCATGGGGATAGGTGTCCTCTACTTGATTAGCTTTGTTATGAACATGTTTGGTTCTTCAGGGATAGGTTTTATCCACTCTAACGGGCTTTTTGGCATCGGTTTTAGCCTATTCGTCGTTGCGATTGCAGCCCTCAACTTAGTACTAGACTTTGATTTCATAGAAATAGGCGCGGAACAAGGAGCGCCCAAATACATGGAGTGGTTCGGAGCTTTCTCTCTAATGGTCACTTTAATATGGCTTTATTTAGAAATGCTAAGACTCATCGCTAAATTGAGAAGTCGTTAATGGATTTCAATACGATTTTTTTTGGTTCGATAATTTTTGTATCACTAGCGATTTTCTTTTATCTCGGAAGATTCAAGGCATCATCAAAACAAAGGAACAGGGAAGCGAGTAAGGACAAGAGTTTCCCTTGAAACATCTGATAGAGCGAACTTTGCTTTCTTTTGGGCGATAACAATATCTGACCGCTACTATTTATCGGTTGACAGTGGAATGGACACCTGCGTGTCCATGTGAACCCGGCTGCACTAAAACACTTCCACTACTTCTGACGCTTGCCTCTATTAGTGATAGAAGCAAGTGGCAGGGGTGGGTGCTGATTTCAAGTTACAACCGTTTGAAGTCTCCGCAGAGAACCTAGGCCCCAGAAAATTTCGGTGACCTTTTTTCAACGAATGCCTGCACCGCACTTTTATGGTCTTCGGTGGTAAAACAACGAGCCATATGAGCCGCTTCACGGTCTAATGTCTCAGTGAGCGTGCTGTGATGAGCTGCGTTCAAGTTTTTCTTCATGTAGCCAATCGCTACGGTGGCTGCCTCCGCTAGTTCAGTTGCGAAGCTCTTTACTGCCGTCTCGAAATCCTCGGCAACAGCAACACGATTTACTAATCCAAGCTCGAAAGCCTGCGCGCCGCTGAGCACCGGCGCCGTAAATAACAACTCGCGGGCTTTCGCCTGCCCCAACAAGTACGGTAAAAAATGGGAGATCCCATAATCTCCGGACAACCCGACTTTAGAAAATGCTGTAGTCAGTTTCGCCGTATCCAGCGCTATCCTGAGATCACAAGCCAACGCCAAGGAAAGTCCAGCGCCAGCAGCGGCCCCTGGAATAGCCGCTAGAGTCGGCTTTGGTAGTTCATGCAAAATGCGCGATACATCAAATCCTGGCCTAAGCATTTGCGCACGCTGCTCAATCGTTGGCGCCGTCCCGCCGCCGCCCCCTGAAGCAAAACCTTTTACATCCCCGCCTGCACAAAAAGCTCCATTGGCCCCTGTTAAGACAACGCAGCGAACATCATTGTCTGCCCCTAACCTAGGCAACGCTTCTCGCAAGCCCTCGATTATCTCTGCGTTCATAGCATTACGCGCCTCTGGTCGGTTCATAGTGAGCGTTGCAACACCGTCCTCGATTGACTCTAGTAAATGCGACATAGGTACCCCTATCTATGGATGAAAAAAACTCAGGCGATGATCTTCGCACAGAATCAAAGAATAAATAACAATGCCAAGAGAACCAATTGTATTACCGAAATTAGGTAGGCCTTCTAAAGAATTTGATCGCCTCAAAATCACTCGCAGAGGATACAAAATGAACATTGTTTCTAGCCCTGGTTAAAGGGGAAAAAAACGTTGACAGCGCAACCGAAAAGTAGATGATGCGTCATCTTTTTCTACGAGCATACTGCGGGCGAGACATCCCCGGATCGTGTCTCGGCAGTTTACATTGGTCGACGCAAAACATCGAAGTTTCGGGAGGTTAGCGAGCTAAAAATTTTATTACTGAGAACAAAATGCAAGAGCCACATCATTATGAGTCCGAGGGAATCGCGTTCTTTGGTGATGAACGCGAGGACAGGCAGAGTAAAATGCCAGTCAGCAAAGCGGGTCGATTAGCCATGGAGCTCTCTACCGAAAAAAAGCGATTGCTAACGGAACTGAAAGAGTTGCAGGCCGAAAACGAAGACCTAAAGTCAACGACACCGACTGGTACCGTGGATTGGTACGTTAAATGGATAGCAACTTGCCTCTCAGTATGCGGAATCTTTCTAATGTCCGCGGGCTTTACGAGTCTCGGCCAGGTCTCTTATGCACTAAGCGCTATTGGATGGGTTTTCGTTGGCATTCAATGGAGCGATAGAGCCATCATGATTGGCAGTTCCATCGGTGCAACCGCAGTAATGATGAATTTGGTGACAGCCTTGCGCTGATATCAAGGTCAAGCGCAGACACTTTCACCCGGTCCGAATAGTTCCATTACTTGTTCTTGCACTTGGATCTCTGCGTCATATTGCGACCACAGTTTTGTTTTGCTGACTCATCTTCAGCCTCCGCAGTTGGCTCCAAGGCCTGCATTGAGCAACCTGGAAGCAGCAGAACTAGAGAGAGGTGAAAAATTAGTATCAGGCTTTTGGTCATTCCCAAAACATATCAGAGTAATCAACGAAAGTAATTTATGAGGCGATACTCGTTCGAAGTCTCAGCAAATCTAGTATTCTGGAGATATTCAATCTAAGAGAGCCGTCCGGGAACTAATTGTCTTTGTTCCGCTTTTCCTGTCGCAAAATACTTCGTTCCTCTTTCAAGCTCATCAAATAAGCTGCGCCACTCAAGATCAAAATCGCACCTGCCTCGGCAATTAGGGAAATAGCATCTATATCTTTGCTCTGCATCACGATTAGCCTACAAAGAGCCGTAATCGCGATAATGATGGGCAATGTCACCGGTATACGATTAGTTGAGTAATAAGCACCCACCATCCCGATAATTTCCACATAAATAAATAATAGAAACAAATCGGACAGTTCTACAGTTCTACTCAAAGCCAGCTCATATATGAATGCCAAACTCGCGTACACCGTAAGAATTCCGACTAGTGCGAGTATCACCTTTTCACTGGCGATCGTGGTCCAATGCAACTTTCTATTTAATGAGTTGCGTTCGAAAAGCTTTTCAAAAAACTCTCTCATTATCTCTCCCAAAGAAACGAAAGCACACTTCACACTAAAGTAAAAATTGAGATCTCGCGAGGTATTCCGCACGCCATTTGACAATAAAAATCGAGATTGAGTGTCGTAAAAGAGATGGTTTCCTAAATAAAAAAAGAAAAATAATGGACTCTCTACTGGCTTTATTCTTTACTCTCTCAAAACCATGAGGGTCGAGAAAACATGATTAAACTGCACGGATTTTCTGCAAGTAACTACTATAACGTGCCAAAGCTGGCCCTATTGGAGAAAGGTATTGAGTTCGAAGAAGTTTTGTCTTACTCCGGAGCGGGTCCGAAATATAAGCCAGAGTATTTAGACAAAAGCCCTCTAGGGAAGGTGCCCGCTCTGGAGACCCCGGACGGTTTTATAAGCGAGTCTCGATCGATTCTGGAGTACATAGAAAGGGCCTACCCCACCCCAAGCCTTCTTCCCACGAGCGCTTTTGGTATTGCCAAGGTTCAAGAGCTTTCGCAATTTATTGAACTTTACTTTGAACTCGCGGCCAGGCGGATGATCCCTAACCTAATATCCGGAACAGAACCCGACTCAAATGTCCTAAAGGAATTCGAAACGAATATAAAAAAGGCCTCAAGCGCACTCTCTAACCTCTCGAATTTCAAGCAATTTGCCTATGGAGATCAATTCACCCTTGCCGATATTGCTGCCATCTTAAACCTGCCGGTAGTTAGAAGTGTTGGGAACCGTTTTCTTGGTGAAGACCCGCTATCTCAGGTCGCTGGACTCGATGAATACTGCGCAAGAATGGAAGAAAGAGAGCACGTAAAAAGAATCCGGGGCGATGCCCAGGCAGACCAGCCAGGCTTTATGGCGCACCTTAAAGAGCTTTATGGATTGTAAGATAATCCAGTGACATATGCCTCGCACCGAGAGCTTTGCAAGTGGTGATCAAACATTCACCGATGCAAACTCTTATCATAAAGAGGCTAAGCGAAATAAAGAATGATAAGGTACCTCCGCTTAGCGGGCTTGAAACCAATTCTCAAAATTCTGCTGACTAAGTCATAACGGGCGGTACCGGCTTGCATCTGGAACCAGCCAACAAAAAACGGAGGAGAAAGCTATGTTTAACCATGTGATGATCGGTGCAAACGATATCGAGAAGACAAAAGAATTTTATAACGCAGTACTGGGAGTGTTGGGAGCAGGGGCGCCCATGGAACACACTAACGATACAGGACAGAAGCGCATTTTTTATATGCACAATGGATCAACATTCAGTCTTTCAGAGCCTATAAACGGTGAGCCTGTTGATCCCTCTAATGGATCAACTCTCGGCTTTGTGTGCGATTCGCCAGAGCAGATACAAGAGTTTCATGACGTTGCAATCGCTAACGGCGGTAGAAGCATAGAAGATCCTCCAGGTCCCAGAGAAAGCAACATGGGCTTGATGTATTTGTGTTACTTCCTTGACCCGAATGGCCACAAGATATGTGGCATACATCGACCAGCTTAGTTCAAATAAAACGCTGTTAGGAGATGAGCCTCAGCTGCTGGGGCTTATCTCTATGTAAAGGAGCTAGCGTTTTCACTTTAAAAACTCGCTGATTGAAAGATCACCTCGATCAAAATGACCTGATTCAACCCTGTTTGGGGAACGACTCCCGGGGTAATCGCTCACGGCGTGGCCCTTTCCCTTTAAACCTAATTCTATCCGAGCGATTTCGATCAGCTCTCCAGTTCTCTTTTCTCCAGTCGATTTGCTCTTGAGTTGGTAACGGTTTGGACTGAAGCATCGCTATTCGCTTCTCAATTCGGATCCTTTTGTTCTCATCCGTACCCTCTTGAGACAATCGTTTAGTCAATCTTTCAATTTGGGATTCTCTCATTTCTCTAACATCATCGACGGAAGATATCTCTTTTCTTTTCCCCTCAGAGGCGCCTGCCCAAGAGAAGGAAAAAACTAGTATTAATGCAAAGAAAATCTGTTTCATTTCGAACTCCACAGCTGTTTTAAGTTACGTCTTATCATCCTAATCACCTGTAACGTTGCTGTGTCTCCTTCGTATCGTTTTGTATCTTTTATCCGATGTGTTTGGGCTATATGAAAAAGATTGCAACATGATTTAGGTCAACGCAGAACCGTCTTACAGATCAAAAATATAAATCATCCTCTAAATTGGCCAGCATTTTCCCTTGTCCCTCGTAGTCACAGGGGCCAAGTTGCCCATAACAATAGTCCTGACGCGTTCATAGGACAGATTTGGAAAATTGACTCGATGTTGATCTGAAATATTCAGTAAGTCCGACACTGTAGAACGAAGGACAAGGAAGCGGTTCTCCTGAGCTTCTACCTGTAAGTTTTCCCAAACTACAAAAGTGCCAGCCCGACTGTTACGCTCACGCAGATCGGCCGTCGCCGCATCCACATCCACTACAATCGAGACATCGAGCATCACCCTGTTAGACACCAATGAACAGTTTAAAGCTAGAACTTGACCCGGCAGTAAGGTTTCATAAGTGGATACGCTCGTGCAACTTGATAAAAGTAACAGCAGGATCAAAAGATGCCCTAACCGTTCGAGGAAAGACCGCGCCGCTGCTGACTTTCGAGGTATTTTAGAAGACTTACCCACTGGCGCTACCAAGTGAAACTTTAGCCTACAAAACTACCAAATTAACTTCTAGAGAAAAATGACCTCTCAACAGTTCTAGATGAAAATCAGGAGTTCCAAATTGCGCGCCCCTAACAAAAAAGAACTCAACTTAAGACGCGATAACCCCTGCCGATTAAACATTTTTTAACGATCTTTTTTTTCTGATTCATTGAGGCCATCGCAGATTTCGTTCCACCGGTGATAGCGCCCACCTCCAAGGCTTCTTCCTCCCTGGTAACTACTTCATAAAGTCCCCCGACTACCGCGCCTGCAGCAGCTCCTTTGAGCACACTCCGGCTAACTGAAACTTGATCTGCGTATTCGTTGCATTGTTTTAAATCAACAGCGTATAGATTGAGATCTACACCCTTCCTATCGATTATTGGACCGGAATTTGAAAATAAGGGATCTGATGCAGTTGAAACGCATCCGTAAGATAAAAAGGCGTTAAGTGAGAAAACTGCAAAATATTGTTTAAATCGCATAACTATCTCCTAAGGTTATCAGTAAACACATTGAGCGAATCAATCTGCGTTTGAGTCAGCTATAAACTAGCGTCATCAAGTAACCCGACTATTACTATCTAATATCAGTTTGTGACATTTGGTAACGCGCGGAATACGGAGTGAGATCTGTTTAAGCGGGTCTAAAGTCCTAGACCAGAAAGCACATTGTCTTTTCTAGAGACAAAAAAAAACGCCATTTGGCGCTTTTAATTATTTCGAAGTAGAAGGGGTCTGGCGGTCTACCAGCGTTGGACTATGACCTTCCCGTCCGACATGTGGCGAAATCTCTCTCGACTTCTCACCCTTCTGCTTCTCTCTTCTAAGTACCCCAGCTTCTCGAGCCGCTGCCTTCCTCACAAGATGGGAATACTATAGCTCTCTTCCTCCTGCTCCTCAATACTAAAAAATGGAATAACAGTGGATTAAAAATGGAACCTGCGTTCGAAGTGTTCAGAAGCGTTTTTCGCGCCGCCTCCGCGGCACTCCTAACCGTGATTGACGGAAATACTAATCTTAAAACTTACGTGCAACGTGCTGGTTATTTAGCGCAAAAAAAGATAAACCCCCGATCTGAATATGCTTTTGAACTTATCGACTATTAGATCAATATCTACCGTCCGAAATATTTTGTTACACTGTAACCTGAATTCTTGGTGGACTCGCTTTCCAACACCGGCCGCACTTGGTCAGACCCATCTTGTTGTAGGAGGAAAAATGGCTTTACTAACTTTTATGAACCAAACGATTTTCGACCACGGCGCCAGCTCCCAATTAGGGAAGGTACTCGCACAACATGGCATTACAAAACCCTTACTATGTACCGATCGCGGTTTAGTAGAACTAGGGATGGTGAACAACTTAGCGGCTGCTGTCGGGAACGACGCGGCGATCACCGTCTTTGATGGAACGCCCGAAAATCCAACACAAATGGCTGTCGAGGAGGCAATTGAGAAATATCGCAGTGCAGAGTGTGATGGGGTTGTTGCCCTTGGGGGAGGCTCATCAATGGATCTAGCTAAGGCCGTCGCATTGGGCGTTACCCATGATGGCGATCTAATTGATTACACGGCTGGAATGGGAGGCGCAGCAAAGATAGGAACGGTTGCTCCACTCGTCGCAGTACCCACAACTTCGGGCACGGGCAGCGAAGTATCCAGTGGGGCTGTCATTATTATGAATAACGGAGAGAAATTGATTTTGGCAAGCCGCGAGCTTGTGCCCAAGACCGCTATCTGTGACCCTACTTTGACTATTGGACTTCCACCCCGCCTTACGTCAGCGACAGGAATGGATGCAATGACTCATTGCATCGAAGCGCTCCTATCCCCTCAGATCAACCCCCCCGCCGAGGCGGTCGCATGTGATGGAATAGAGCGTGGAATAAAAGAAGGTCACCTTTTGCGCGCAGCTCAAGATGGTGGGGATGAAGACGCCCGTTGGAACATGATGATGGCCTCTACCGAGGGAGCCATGGCTTTCAGCAAAGGTCTTGGAGCTGTACATTCTATGAGTCATGCCTGTGGAGCAGATCAGAAACTTCGCCTTCACCATGGAACGTTAAACGCCGTGATACTGCCTACAATACTTGATTTCAACCGAGACCATGTTGGAGACAAATACGCTCGACTAAATGAGGCAATGGGCATCTCATCGGGAGATGATCCAGCAGACTTCATTAGAGAATTAAATACCAAACTCGGTCTACCCAAGAATCTCTCGGAGATGGGAGTTGCAAATGACGCGATTCCAGATTTATCGGAGCATGCCGCGAAAGACGTCTGCACCTTTACAAACCCAAGGCCATGCACAGCTTCTGAATATGAATCTTTATACGAGGTCGCGATCGGCTAATTAATTTATCTGTCGGAGGCTATTGGGGGAACATTTATTGTCTAATATCGCTTGAGTTGTTTTAGGCACAGCGTACCCGAGGCTGATTAGCGTTAGCAGCTGCTCACCCTGCAAGCTCGAAAATTCAGCGTGTGTCCAATGACTACTAGTCCCGAACCAAAAACCGTCATAATTTTTTCGCCCGCATCACCTAACAGGTCATGGCCTAACAATAAGGTTCCCAACAAAACGATGAGGCCACCGCAGCCCCAGTAAAGAATGGACATATCTCCGTGACGTCTGCACCCCAAAGTAAGAGCTATGAGGCTGGCGGGTATAATGAGAAAAATCAGAATAAAGTGGAATTTTTCATCCGCCACGCCCAACGCTAATAATGATGGAGCAAAGGCCAACAATATTGGCGTCGCGAAGCAATGAAGAACGCATAAAATTGACAGCCCTATAGAGGCCCTGTCGAGCAACATAGAGGCCACGGCTATCAATGGCCTCTAGAAACTGAACAGTCTGAGCAAACGCCCTCAAGCTCTAATTGACGTCCGGCAATATGGAATCCAACGTCGTGAATGGCATCAGCTATTTTGTTCACAATTGATTTCTCCAAATCAACTTCTTTCACTTTGTCACAGTTCTGACATATCAAAAACTGCCAAGCCTGGTGCTCGTGAGCACACGAAATGTGAGAGCAGGCAATAAATTTATTGGTTGTTTTCAGGCGGTGCACCAGCCCTTCATTCTCCAAAAAGTCTAGTATGCGATACACCGACATCGGGAGTAGTTCGGAACCCTGCTCCGAACGACAATAATCAGCCAGTTCGTAGGCAGAAAGAGACCTGTCGGATTTCAAAAGAACCTCGAACACCAACTTTCTCTTGACGGTGAACCTAACTCCTTTCTCTGAGCAGTGGCGTTCTGCCTCTACAAGGGCTTTTTTTATTTCCTTGTCTCTCATTATCTCTCACTATTCCTTAATGTTACTTTATAACATCCTAAAGACTTTACCAAGGAGCGCCTACGACCATGATATGTTCTGAGATGCCCTATATGCCTGGACCGCAGGAAAGAGGCTCAAGAATACAGAGCTAATGTAGATAAGTCCGATCGCAATGACACTGGCCTCACTGAATATTGCCATTGAGAGCGTGACCCCAATTTGGTCAGCTAAGAAACCGTTAATGGCTGCTATTGCTCCGAACAGACCTACCAGAGCCGTAGCGATCCCAACGGTGACGATAAGCAAGGACTCTAAGAGTAAAAGAGCCAAGATGAACCAAGATGGCGCGCCAATGCTACGCAATACGAAGACTTCTCGCCTTCTCTCTCTCATTGAAGCCAAGAGCATGGCGTTCAGCCCAAATATAGAGGAAATAAAGACCAAGATCGATATTCCCCGTAAAGTGCTCTCTACGCCGCCGATGAGCTCCCACAACTGCGCCAAGGCTACTCCGGGCAAAATCGCTAGGAGTGCTTCTCCCTGATATTCATTTATCGATCTTTGAACCTGTAACGCAAAAGCTGGCGATTCCAGACCAACAAGCAACGCGGTAACTGTGCCGATGGGGCCATGATTGTGGCCTTCATGATCATCATGAGCTCCGCGTTCATCATGATCATCCTGGGATTCATGCTCATCATGATCCTCATGACTTTTATGGCTTTCCTCATGCTCGTGCGCCTCGTGTTCGTCATGATCATCGTGGGATTCATGCTCGTCATGATCCTCATGACCTTTATGGCTTTCCTCATGCTCTTCGTGTGGACCGCCCTTTTCATCATCGTGTATTGCGTCTATCGCCTCGAGACTGACGAATAGAGCGTTGTCTATAGGAGTTCCAGAGCGTTCTAAAATACCAACCACGTTGAACGGTAATTCATCATGATGAGTGAAACTGGTATCCGCCATTCCGTGACTCAGAACAAGTGAGTCTCCGAGCTGGTATGCAAGCTCAGTTGCGGCACGGGATCCGAGTACAACATCCTGCAATGCCTCAAACTGAGAACCCTTGTCGAATACCAACGGTTGTTTTCTGCCATATTGATATCTTTCAAAGAAATCTTGCGTGGTGCCCACCACACGAAAATTCTTGTGGGAATCCCCTAAAGTGATCGGCACCAACCATGCAACCTTCTCAAGATCTTCAATTTCTTCAACAGTCCCCCACTCAACATTAGTCGTTGCATTTCCAATCCTAAAAATTGATAGGAGCAGGAGATTAATTTCTCCCGTCCGAGCACCTACGATCAAATCAACACCGGATACCGTGCTCGCAAAACCGGACTTTGCTTCTTGTCTAACATGTTCAACACCCAACAGAACAAAAACACTCAATGCAACAGCCGCAACCGTAAGCAACACCCCACCCCATCTATACCTTAGACTTTGGAGGGCAACATTCGTCAATGCAGACAACATCTTCATCACACTGCTTTTACAGCTTTATTGAGGTCTAACATTGTCAACTTATTCTCAAAATAATTTCCAATTTCGGGATCGTGGCTGACGAAAACCATCGCGCAACCCGATTCATCTAGGATCTCGGTTAGTAAATTAAGAAAAGAATCTCTATTCCGATGATCCAAAGCCGACGTTGGTTCGTCGACAAGCAACAGCTCTGGAGAATTAATTAAAGCCCGGACAATTGCCACTCGCTGCTGCTGACCGATACTCAATTGACCTGCAGGTCTACCGTGCAGCTCTACTTCTAAATTAACTTTGATCAGAAGCTCTTCCGCCCGCGCTCTAGACGAGACGTCAGCAATTTCTCCGAATTGGGCGGCCAAAAGAATGTTATCCAGCACAGACAAATAAGGTATCAAGTTAAACTGCTGAAAGACGAATCCAATATTCCCAGCTCTAAACCTGTCTCTTTCTCTTGTCGATAAAGCTGACAACTCAGTACCAAGCACCGAGACTTGTCCCGAAGAGGGAACAAACATTCCTGATAAAATAGACAGAAGGGTCGACTTTCCGCTTCCTGATTCCCCCTGCAAGAACACTCGCTCTGAGCGTGCAACCTCCCAGGACGGTATCTCCAACACTCGCTCTTCACCTTGGTCGAATACAAAACCAACTTCCGACAAATAAACAGCTGGGGTTGTGTTCTCTAGGGTCGACAAGTCCTGTTTGCTCCTTTAATTTGATCCCCTATGGGAATTAACACCATTTTTGATGATACATTGTAACTTTTTATTGGTACACATGTAGGATGGCAAGACAGCTTAAGGTTTATTTCTTCGTCACTTTAGTTCTCAGTTTTTTGGGAGCACGACTCCATGCAACTGAAACGCTTGGATGGCAGGACCTACTGCCGGATCTTGATAGCCCTGCCGCCCTCGACGACAGCGTTCCTTGGGGAGAGCGCATTCGCACAGACCTCAACAAAAAAGCAGTTCGAATTCCAGGGTTTATTGTGCCTCTTGAATATGACGAGCAAACTGTCACAAGCTTTCTACTTGTCCCTTATTTTGGCGCCTGCATCCATGAGCCTCCCCCGCCACCTAACCAGACCGTCTACGCAATATACGAACCCGGACACGAAATGGACGCCATGTGGCAGCCAGTGTGGGTTGAAGGAAAGATTTACACAACGAGGGTCGAGGGCGAGCTGGCCACGGCGTCATATTCTATCAACGCCGAGAAAATAGAGCTCTACGAATAATCTCGCGTAATATTTCGGCGATCTGGGTTGAAAGAAATCTATCCTCTAGCCATTCCAAGTCGCATTTAATACCCCAGCGAGCCTCTCACTGGGAGACACTACTTGATTAAGCTACCAAAAAAAATGGTGTTCAGAAGAAGCTTTTGAGTTCCCCACCAATGAGCTCGGAAAGCGGGTATATCGAGAGACAGCACTATGGCGCCCTCTCCTTTCGGGTCTACTAAAATCCCCGCTGAACCCGCGGCCAATTCAAGATTTTCTTCTGACATATAACCCGATATCAATGGGCTTTCAGCATAGAGAAGAGGTGTCGCATAGGCATTTTTTGATCGCGCTACGAAGGTAGAATTTCGACGCAAGACGGGGAGCTCGTTTCTCTCAAAACCGTAACCCAACGGATGCGATACATCGATAAGCCCTCGCAGTATTGCTCCTCGCACCAGCTGGTAGGCCGAGTCGGTCTCGGAGGCTACAAATGGTTTTCTCTCCGGCAACAAAGCCTCGAGTTCTTTAACAAGCGTGTCAGGGTTATCCATTTTTTTCTCGAGCTCGGACCGGTTTCGCGAGGACTTAGTTTCTTTGAAGATAATGTCGCTAAGTGACTGTTTATCAATCCATTTTATTGTTCTATCGCCTTGCGCCCACATGACGCCACCGGAGCGGACAAAGGAATCAATTTTTGTTACTAAATCTTTCTCGGAACCCTTTGGAGGGTCAGTAAGCAACAGGTGTGTGTAGTTACTAAGATCAATATCAAGCAGCCTATCGACTCCCACTCGAGTGACCGGCATTTGAACCCTGGTATCAAGTAGATGCCAGATCTCCCCAACGCGATATGCGTTCGTGCCAGCGCCGCTCATGAGTAACACCCTGGGCTTAGGTATGACCTTAAAGTAGCGACTACCCATATCGATACCATTTGGCGTCGTACTGCTCTCTACTGGATGAATTCCAGTGCCCGTCTGGGCCGCTGCGTCGAGAATTTTGAGCGCGTCATCCGGAAAACTCTCTGCCAATTCAGCGGATACAAACAGGGTGCCGTACCCAAATGATCGAACTCCTCGATTTTTAATATTTGCCGTCAGCGGACGTGTTGCAACTCGAATTTTCGCCTCTGTGTCTAATAGCAGATACAGCAGCTTCGGCGTCGCCGAATCTCGCCAATCAACAAGGTAACCAACCGGAGATCGGACTAGTTCATTGGATTGAGGACTTAGCTGCTCAGATAACTCTTCAGTGGTAACCCCTCTAACCGGTTCAATGGTATGAGTCAGCCCAAAAGCTAGGGGCAGAGTCCAGGTCGAAACATCATAGAAAACGTTTTCTTGGAAATTAACCTGCCTTCTCCAAATCGCGCTCAGATAGGTGGATTGAATCTGATCAGCAGGAATAGCTAATGTTGCACCGGCTTTATATTCAGTCCCTCCAGCTGTTGCATCTTTCGCGAGTAACTTAACCGTTATCTGATGCCCCCTAAGCACTCGAGCAAACTCAGCAAGTCTCGCCTTGTCCCCTTCGATCGTAGCTAAGTAGTGGCCTTTGATCTTTTTTCGCTGGACCGATTGATAAAAGTCGCGTTGGTAACCTAATAATTCGCTCTTCAGAGACGCTGACGCCTTTATCGAAGACATTGAAGCTCGAAACTGATTCAGGATCGTTTCTTCAAACGCCAAAGTCCCATTAATCGTGTTTTGCACGGCGCCCCTCGAAGAGGGTTGCTCAAAGAGTATCCCTACACAGCCAAACAAGTCCGGATAAGTCGATCCTTTTCCGACGTAAAAATCGTCATACCCTTCTTTCGAGAACGTTAATATTCCATCTTGATCGAAAGCCTCGCGATGAAATTCACTGATCTTCTCAGTTAGAACCTGATTTATTTTCGGCGTAAGCGGATAGGTTCTTTCTGGCTTACCGGGCATAAAGAAAAAGCTACTGTTACTTCCTTGCTCATGAAAATCTAGCTGAACATTCGGCTTCCATTCGTGAAACAAAGCCAGTCGGCCCTGGCTTTCTGGGTGCTGGTGCGCTAACCAATCCCGATTTAGATCAAACCAATAATAGTTAGTTCGGCCATTTGGAGAAATCTCGCGGTGTTCTCTATCTTCGGGGTCTGCATTTGGAGTCATGCCACGATTATCGTTTGTCCATGCCGCAAACCTATCGAGACCATCAGGATTCAGAACAGGGTTTAATATCAAGACAACATCTTCTAACTGATTCAATAACACTTGATCTTTAGACGCGGTCAAGTAGTAGGCCAGCAACGGTGTGAGATTGGCTCCACTTGGCTCATTGCCATGAATGCTATACATCATATGGACTACGACGGGCATATTTTCGAGATTCGGGTTATTACTGGATCGCGTGATCTCTGCCCTGCTCTCTCTAATTCTGTCTAGGTTCGAAATATTTTTCTCAGATGAAATGACAAAGCTTGGCAGATCCTTTCCCCCATAACTCTTCGCGTGAGCCCCTAGTGAGACCATCCTGGGTGAAACCTCTGCAAGAAAACGCATATATTTCAATATTTCATAGTGAAACAGATGCCTTGAACCAATCGCCGACCCTATAACTTCCTCCGGAGCTGGAATGCTGCTATCAAGAGCACGATCGCTAATAGGCAGGTCTTTTATCGAAAGCGCTGGCAATGTTAGAGGGAAGAACAGGCATGCTATGAGAATGTATCTTTTGAAGTGCATTATCATTTCCACTTAATTTCTCCCATTCTAATCTTTTGTAGATGCTTTCCAGAAGCCCTTCATACAGTGCCAACTCAATCTCTTTTGTGTTCGTTCGTGATTCAGTTTTTTTGAGCACCTTTGCCATATTCGCACAAGAAATAGCCCCGCTGAGATTTTGAGACGAAAATATATTTTGGTAGAAAAAAATGTTCACCTCACCGAGATGATTTGCATTGCAGGTATACTCGCGCCATGCGCTGCCTCTTTATTTTTGGAATTCTCTTTTTTTCCGCGACGAACGCTCGTGGACACCCTGAAGACGAGCTCTGCGTGCCTGGTCGAGATAATATCGACCCTGTGGTATGTGCCATGTTGGCGGAAATGAATCGATCAAATGGCGACTTTCTCTTAGAGGAAAATGCGCACCAGATCGAAAGCATCGCAACAAAAACCTCTAGCATTTCAATTCTTAGTACCTACATAGCAATCGGCATGGACCACATTCTCCTGGGCGGTTACGACCATATGCTATTCGTAATAGCCCTATTTCTGGCCTCACTACGTTTGGGTTCGCTTGTTTGGCAGATATCCGCTTTCACGATAGCTCACACAATCACGCTCGCCCTGGCGGCCAGCGGAACGATCAAAGTATCAGGAGAGATCATCGAACCTCTCATTGCTTTCACCATTGCGTTCGTAGCTATAGAGAACCTATTCGTGCGCGACATCACTAAATGGAGGCCCGTAATCATCATGATTTTCGGATTAATCCATGGGTTAGGTTTTGCGGCCTTTATCAGTGAATTTGATCTCAGTGAAACTCATTTCTGGAGCGCTCTAATTGGTTTCAATATCGGCGTTGAAGTTGGTCAGATTGGTGTGGTCGCACTTGTCGCTGGGCCAGTAATGGCCGTGAGACTGGCTCTCCGAGACAAATTCGATACCTCAAAATATCGGACTTGGTTTACGAGACCCGGATCAGCCCTTATAGGGCTGATCGGTCTCTGGTGGGGAATCAGCCGCGCGTTATCAATTTGAGGGCGAGGGTTTCTCAAAACCACGTCCAACAAGCAACGGACCTATATCAGGATCTTTGCCTCGAAAATTTCGATACAACTCCTCCGCAGGCTTCAGGCCGCCCGACTCATAGACCCATTTTTGTAGCCTTGCTGCCAGAAGGGGGTCCCATATATCCTCCACTTCCTGGAAAGCAGCAAAGCCATCTGCATCCAAAATCTCTGACCACAAATAGGCGTAGTATCCCGAAGAATAGCCCCCTGCAAAGATATGACTGAAATATTGGGAACGATATCGTGGTTCAATCTCAGGTATCAGCCCATAACCCTCTAACACTTCTTTTTCAAAAGTACGCGCATCAGTGATCTCAGCCACCTCATCAGATGATAAAGAGTGCCAAGCTAAGTCGAGCAGGGAGGCGGCAACATACTCAGTCGTGTAAAACCCTTGGTTATGATTCCCGGCGACTCGAATCTTCTCCACAAGGTCAGTCGGAATGACATCTCCTGTCTCAAAGTGGGTCGCGTACATTTCCAACATCTCTGGTTGACTCACCCAATGCTCAAGAATTTGTGCGGGAAACTCAGTGTAATCCCGGGGACCATCGACTCCGGAGAACGTTGGATAGTCAATTTGAGTCATTAATCCGTGCAGCCCATGACCGAACTCGTGGAAGAGCGTCTCTACCTCGGAATATCGCATGAGCGTAGGCTCTCCATCCGGGGGCATTGAGAGATTCATGTTGTTTGTAATGAGAGGTCTAATCGCATCATTGTTTATGTTTGAGGTGCCTCTATAACTACTCATCCAAGCACCCCCGCGTTTGGAATCGCGCGCGTACATATCAGTCATAAACAACCCAAGATGTTTGCCCTCTTCATCTTTCACGTCGAAGGAAACCACCACGGGATTCCAACCTTCAACGTCAACCTCCTCAAAGCTCAGTCCAAACAATTTCTCTGCCATCGCGAAAGCCCCGGCCTGAACGTTTTCCAACTTGAAATAAGGTTTTGTTTGATTCTCATCAAGTTCGTAGCGCTGAAGACGCAGTTTTTCAGCAAGGTGCCACCAATCCCACGCCTGAAATGTCTCGTCGACTAACATCGCTTGCATATCTGCTCGCTCTTTCTTCGCTTGCTCAAGTCCGGGCGCCCAGACTTTCAGTAGAAAATCTTCTGCGCCTTGCGGGCTCTTCGCCATGTTGTATTCCAAAACATAGTGAGCATGGGATTCATAGCCCATTAACTCGGCACGCTCGGCACGCAACTTGGCTATCTGAATAGCAATCGGGCCGTTGTCTCTATCTCCCTGAGTCGCTCGAAGTCTGTAGCCGTTGAATAATTTTTCGCGCAGTGATCGATTATTCGATTGAACCATGAAGCTTTCGTAGGAAGACCTATTCAGGCCAACAACCCACGCCTCTTTTTCCTCGTCCCAAATCGCCGATTTAAAGTCGTCACTAAGCCCCGAGACCTCTTCATCGGACTTCAACTCAAGCCTAAACGCTTTTGTCTCGAGAAGCAGATTCTGAGCAAACTTGGTCGTGAGAGCAGATATTTCTTCATTAATCGATGCTATTTTACCTTTTACATCAGGTGAGAACGCAGCTCCCGATCGAATAAAACTTCTGTGGGTAAGCTCTAAAAGGCGACTATCCTGCTCATTCAAGCCTAACGATTCTCTTGAGTCATAAACTCCCTTCACACGTTCATACAAAACTTCATTCAAACTGATCGCGTCAGACTCTCGAGTCAGCATGGGGTAAATTTCTGTCTCAAGATTCCTCAGTTCTTCATCTGTATCCGTACCCGTAATATTTCCGAATGTTCTGGACACTTTATTGAGCGACTCGCCTGCGAGCTCAAGCGCTACAATCGTATTAGCAAAGGTTGGCTCTTCCGAATTGCTCACAATCGTTTCAATCTCATCTCGCATTTCGAGAATTGCTTTTTTAATGGCAGGTAAATAGTCGCTATTTTCTATATCAGAGAAAGGTGGCACCCCGTATGGAGTCTCCCAGTCTTGACGAAACGGATTACCAGCTAACTCGGCATCACTTACTGTCACCTCATCTGATTTCTCCAATGACGTACTTCCCGTGTCACAACCCGACATAAATTGTATTGCCAACAAAAAGCTGATCAGCCCTAAAACTCTCTTCATTCTCGCTCCTATTAAATTGGTTAACCATTGGCAGGATTAGACCGCGACCGACTAAGAACACTATTAATCTAACTCGGATTGACGTTGCTCCCGATACAACAGCTCAAACGTTTCTATGGCCTCATCATATCCCTCGGGGTCATAAAACGTCGAGACTTCATAGGTGTCACCAGGCTGATACTTTTCGTGAAGTTTAAAAAACCCAGCGTGAGCGGAGACCCAGATATCCACGTCCATCTTCCGCTGTTTTTCGAGCGTCGTCGCGAAATCTTTGTCGATCCCCGCGTAGGTAGGCTTCTCAATCAAGCTAACTCCCGGATTACGACTAGCCATATTAACAATCGCGACCTGGTGAGAGACACCGCCCTCAATGACCTCCGTCGAATAACTCGCGCTCCCAGGCGTGTGACCCGGATGCTCATGAACCCTAAGAACAATATCCCCGATAGAAATGAGTTCACCATCCTCAATGATTCGATCCACTTCAACTGGCCTGAAGCGAATCCCTGTTTCGCCACCCATGTGAGGGTCGCTAATGCCTCCATCTTCTAAAAGCGAAGCATCATCCTTTGTCGCCCAAACTTGTGCCCCGGTGAGTTGTTTTATCCTTGCAAACTCAGCCACATGATCCCAGTGGGCCTGCATCGTAAGAAGGATCTTAACGTCGGCTATGTCATACCCCAACGACTCAATATTTTCCTTGATCTGGTGAAACGACCCCTCTACCCCCGTGTTGATGAGAACGTGCCCCTCCTGCGAGGGAATAAAAAAAACCATCAAATCATGCGTACCCACGCCATAGATTTCTCCCGCGACTCGAAAGGCCGGAAACGATCGTGTCCAGTTGAATGCACCGGCCAAAAAATAGCTCGCTAAGCGATAATTAATGGGCTTCTCCCAATCTTCGGGGACTTCGTTCGCGCAACCTGAGAGCAGGGTAATCGCCAAAACCCAGGCTGGGCCTCTAAATCTTTTCAGCAACAATTTTAACAAGCCAAACTTTCCATAATTAATAAGAGCTCTCTGTATTAGATCTTATGCCCGAAGCAGTCCTCACTAATCTCGTTAGAGGTTTCCATATGAGCAAGGCTTAAAAGAGCGAGATAACTTCTCTGATAATCATCGCAACAAGACAAGCACTTGATAGTCCGAAACTGAGTGCTCTGTACGAGACATTATTTGTCGTTAACTGAATACCACTATGAGCAATTCGTATGGCCACGTAAGACCAGGCCAACAGCAAATGGAAAGAGTCCGAGTGACCTGTCATAAAGATGTAAGCGCAGGTTGCATAGAAGAGCGTGGGTTGCTCCATAAGATGATTATGGTTATCGGTAATCAATCTCAACCGCCTTGGTAGCTGAGGACGGAGATCCTCCGAGTGCTGAGCGAACTGGAGATTTCCCCAAAATTTTACGATTGAACCTATTCGAGAGATAAAAAGAGTCAGGACGATCAGACCAGATAAAACAATCATCCCAAACATTGGTTGCAGAATTTCCATTATAGCTCCTATGATCACCATTTAGACGCCCACCGTCACCTCACTTTGCCATCGCCCTGCACTCTTCGTACCGAAAACATGAAGTCACATGATCATTAACTAAACCACACGCTTGCAAAAATGAGTACACGATTGTGCTTCCCACGAATTTGAAACCTCTTTTTTTCAGATTCTTACTGATCCTTTCAGACAGCTCAGTGGAGGCAGGAATTGAGTCATCTTCGCCCCATGAGTTGACGATGGGCCTATAGTTTACAAAACCCCAAATAAATTCGCTGAAAGAACCAAACTCTTGCCGAGTTTCTAGAAAAGCGATCGCATTTGTGCGAGCGCTCTCTATTTTTAGCCGATTACGAATGATTCTTTCGTCCGTCCTCAAATCCATTAACTGTCGATCAGAAAAATCTGCAATAGCCTCATAATCGAAATTAGCGAAGGCTGCTCGGTAGCCTTCCCGCTTCTTCAACACAGTTATCCAGGAGAGTCCAGCCTGCGCTCCCTCTAATATCAAACTTTGGAAAAGGGACTGATCATCATATGTCGGCACGCCCCATTCCGTATCGTGATAATCCACATAAATAGGATCATCCCCACACCAACCACAGCGCTCGCCCATTAGCTCTTCAGGCTTCTTTTATAAATAACAAATCTCATACCCACTACCGTAAGCCGAATCCGCTTTAACGTGCAGTTAAGAAAGATAAGTTTCGACCGTGTGCTACCACCATCAGACATGAGCCTGCAATAGTCAGGACGATCTCCATAGAAACTATCGCGTGGAAAAAAAGACCGAGTCCCATCAACGTAAGACCAAACAATCCGGTTCCTAAAACCCAACGCTGTAAATGTAATTTATAGCCTTTTATCAACGAAAATAAACTTATCGGAATAGCCAAGATAAAAGCGACTTCATGGAATAGGTGCTCGGTTAAAAACAATACTGATGACAGATAACCACCCAGAAAAAAAGCACGGGGATTGACGAGCAGTGAATCAGACAAGCTAGCGACAAGACAATCGAAAATTTATCTAGTTTCTCGGTTGCTTGATCAAAGCTTTTTTTTGGACTGCTCACTGATTAATTCTTATTTGATAAAATGATTATGGTTCAAAATCCCTTTTTGTTGCAGTCCCGCCTTCCTAGCGGGGCGGAATACTATCACCACCCATCAGAAATCAAGAACTGTGATTTCTCTATCACGCTCCTCAGAGAGTACACAAACTCCGGAAATGCTAAGCTCTTCCGATAGACTTTGGAGTCGAAAAAGATGCGATTTAAAGGTAGCTGCCACTGCGGAAAAGTCATCTTTTCTATAGAGACAGATGATCTGGCTGCGAATGTCTACAGATGTAACTGTTCACTCTGCGTTAAGAAGTCGATCATCATGAAGCCAATCGATCGGAATCTTTTTTCTTTAATTGAGGGAGCCGAGGAACTCCTTTGCTACCAATGGAACAAACACATCGCTGAGCATTATTTTTGTAAAAACTGCGGGGTATACACCCACCACAGGAGGCGACGTGATCCCAGCCAAATATCTGTCAACTATGCCTGTCTCGATCAAATGGTGAGTCTCGCTCAAGATCAAATAGGTCTTACCGACGGTGCATCTCATGAGTAAGTCTTAAAAGGCTATCCAAAAAGACACTGGGCAGTCCTAATTTTGTTCCCTTGAACAAAAACCAGTTGTGTCTAACCTAGCGCCTGGGCCTTCGTGCACCGTGGTGATTATCCACAACGAGGGCTAGAATCCGGTTCCGAAAGAGCTTTCATCTATCGGTGCGAAAATTATTAGCGGGAGATTAGGCTTGAACAATGATCTAGAAAACAGCGCGAAAGAATACTCCGCACTACTGGACCAAGCGTGCATGAACGTTGGTGCCGATCTTTTCGAGGATCAGATCGAAATATTTGATCTAGCCATGGCCAAGGCTCGTTTTTCTGCCGCAATGAGTCTTGTAAACCACTCGGAGGGGGAACATCAGGGCCTTGCGACATACTTCCTTGCCTCCACATTGCGGGAACTAGATCAACTTCTGTTGGCCGACCCGAACGTATACGGATTGTCTCAGTCTGAAATAAGCGGAAAAGACGCCATAAATGAGCCGCTGAAACCCGAAAATGCAATGAGAATAGGAAGACAATATGCGAATGCTTCTCTGCCCGAAATCGAGCTAGCCAGCGAGCATGAAATCATCCGAAAAACCTTCTCGGATTTTTCTGATAAGCACATTAAACCAGTCGCTCAGAAGATTCATAATGAAAATCTACTCGTACCGAGGAGCCTGATTGAACCTTTAAAGGACCTTGGCACTTTCGGATTGAGCATTCCAGAGCAGTTCGGAGGCCTCAAACCCGATGACCGAGAAGATCTCATCACAATGGTAATTGTCACCGAAGAGCTAAGCGCCGGCTCCCTTGGCGCGGCTGGAAGCCTTATAACTCGCCCTGAAATAATAGCTAGAGCTCTATTAGAGGGGGGAACGGAGCAGCAAAAGAACAAATGGTTAGGCAAAATCGCCTCTGGTGAAACCTTGTGTGCAGTCTCGGTGACAGAGGCCAATGCGGGTTCTGATGTCGCATCGGTGTCTCTATCCGCAGCCAAGACCGAGGGTGGTTATATACTTAACGGAAGCAAACTGTGGTGCACCTTTGCTGGTGCAGCAAACGTCATACTCGTCCTGGCAAGAACGGATAAGACTGAAAAGTCTCACAAGGGACTTTCTCTTTTTATGGTAGAAAAACCCTCCTCCGAATCAGACGAGTTTGAATTCTCTCAGGACGGTGGTGGCCGTATGACAGGAAAAGCCATCAAAACACTCGGTTACCGTGGCATGCACTCATTCGAAATGTCTTATACCGATTTCTTTGTGCCCGAAGAGAACCTGATTGGCGGCGAAACCGGGCTCAACCGCGGTTTTTATTATACGATGAAAGGATTCCTGAACGGGAGACTTCAGACTGCTGCCAGAGCATGCGGTCTGATGCGCTCTGCTTATGAAAGCACCAAAGCTTTTGCAACCGACCGCTCAATCTTTAATAAAAAGCTCATCGACCATCCGCTTACGCTTCGAAAAATCGCGGATATCGCAGGTCTCATCTCAGCGAGCCGAACTTACACTCTTGATGTCGCAAAAAAAATGGAACAAGGAGGTGGAGCACTGGATGCGAACCTCGTGAAACTCTTCGCCTGTCAGTCAGCAGAAAAGGTAGCCCGTGATGCCCTACAACTTCACGGAGGTATGGGATATGCCCAAGAAACTGAGGTGAGCCGTCATTTTGTTGATGCGAAGGTATTGTCGATCTTTGAAGGTACAGAAGAAACGCTAGCGGTTAGGGTTGTTGGACGGGAAATGACCGTCAATTGAGGCCAGACAGCCGCCCACCGAAAAGAGATGTTATAGTATAACATTATACCGTATAATCCTCGCCCAGCGGATCTGTCCGCCACTTTAAGTATTAGTTTTTAACCGGAGGTATCTAGTGAATAGGCTAGTTGGTTTAGTTAGTTTCGTTTTAATCGGCGTTTTCCTCGCCCGTTCTGCCGCGGCGGATGAAATAATTGAGGAAGTCATTGTTCAATCAGCGATTTTGAAGAGCGAAGTCTCCACCATCGCAGATCCACTTCACGTTATCGGCGAAGCAGAGCTTTCAAGCAATCCCTCGCAGAGTCTCGGTGAGACAGTAGACGGTCTGCTAGGAGTTGCTTCCGCAGATTATGGGGCGGCCGTGGGTCAGCCGATCATACGTGGTATGTCTGGCACCCGTGTAAGAGTTCTCAATAACGGCATGGTCATTAGAGATGTCACTGGCTTGGGCGCCGACCACGTCAACGAGGTTGATTTTAATCACGCTCAACAGGTCGAAATTATTAAAGGACCTGCCTCTCTGCTTTACTCCAATGGGGTAATCGGCGGAATAGTCAATGTGGTAGATGAAACGATTGCCAGGACAGACGTTGAAGGCGTTGATATCTCCCTAGGCCTCGAAACACAGTCAGTTAACGAGGGAGATGCGCAAACTGCATCGGTAGCGACGAACATCGGGGGCTTAAATCTATTCGCAGCATACTCTGATAGCGATCTGGAGAACTATGACGTACCTGACGGCGCGATCATCCATGAGGACGAGCATGTAGGAGAAGACGAACACGACGAAGAAAGTGGCTTCGTAAACAATTCGGATTTCGCAACTACAAAGAGCCGATTCGGCATATCTCTTAACGAAGACTGGGGCCATTTCGGACTATCGTATAGCAACAGTGAAAGCTTGTATGGCATCCCCTTTCACGGAGAAGAGCATGATGAAGAAGAGGCTCCTGACGCGGCATCGGATGATGACCATGACGACGATGACCATGACGGTGACCATGACGATGACCATGGGGATGATCACGATGAGCACGAAGATGAAAGAATCTTTTCCACCACCGATTTCAATATCGTGAACTTGGAAGGATCTCTTACTCTTGATGCTGGGATCTTAAAAGGCATCAACTATTTCTTCAGAGATTCCGAATACGAACTTACGGAACAACATGAGGAGGAAGAAGGAGCACATGCGGGACACGCAGGGCACGAAGATGAAGGTCCGACAGTGTTCACAAATGACTCAACCGAATTCGGGGCAACTATCGATCTAAGCACCGACGCACTAAACCAAAAGATTAGCTTTAACTCCTCACAAGAGGAGATCGCGATTATCGGCGCGGAAGCTTTCATGAGGCCGACCGAGAGGACCGAGAATACAATAGGTTATTTTGCAAGCAGGAGCTTCGAAGCATTTAACCTTGACCTGGGCTTACGTCACGATATGGCTAACACGAAAGGCTCGCTGGCTCACGAAGAAGATCCGCATGATGGAGAGCCTCACGACGATGATGAGCCTCACGAGGAGGAGATTGACATCATAGACCGCGACGACAGCGAAACCAGCTTTGCCGTCGGTGTCAGTCGCGATATTAGCGAAACCCTATCTATTAATCTGGGGTTCGCAAGTGTAGGACGCGCTCCCGCCGCCACAGAGATGCTAATGAATGGCCCTCACTTAGCGACAGGAAGATTTGAAGAGGGAAATCCAAGTCTGAATGCGGAGAGATCGAACAACGTAGATATATCCCTAAACTTTCAAAACCAGGGTTTTTTTGGTGAGTTAACTTTCTATGCCAATAGTGTCTCGGACTATATCTATCTTATGGATGAAGAGGATGACGATCATGATAACGGGGATGCGGGAGCTAGTGCGGATCCCCACGGACATGACCTACCTCATGCAGAATGGCTTCAGCAGGATGCCGACTTTAATGGATATGAACTAGAGATCGGTAAAACCTTTGATCTTTCTCGAGGCAACCTAACATTGTCTTACGGAAGAGATTCTGTCACCGCCGAATTCTCTGATGGCGGAAATGTACCCAGAATCATACCTGCAAGGAACATCTACTCTATCGCGTATCTCGAGGACACACTCTCTGTTCGACTATCTTTGAAAGATGTCGGAAAGCAGAGTGATACAGCGATTGGTGAGACGGCAACAGAGGGATACCAAATGTTGAACCTGAGAGCCAACAAGTCGATCCAATTCGATTCCGGGTTAGTTCTGAATTTGACCGCCTTTGGTAACAACCTCATGGACGAGGTTGCGAGGAATCACAGTTCGTTTGTCAAAAACGAAGTGCCTCTTCCAGGCCGAAACCTCGGGGTGAAATTCAGTATCGACATCTAGTAACACCCAAAAACATGCTGCTATGCTCACGCATAGCAGCTGTTGATGGGGTGATCAGTGAACAAACATGGGCTTTTCTTTTCTCTAGTCGCCCTGCCCCTTCTAGCCGGATGCGTTACCACTAAAGAGGTATATGGACCGGACGGCGGCAAAGCCTACACGCTTAACTGTTCAGACGACAGAGGCGCAACCTGGGATCATTGTTACGAAAAGGCAGGAGAAATCTGTCGGGAAAATGGTTATACGGTCCTAGAGAAAAATATGGATCAATCCGCTTCGGGATCAGCCGGCACCTTGGATGAAGAGGTATTCGGACGATACGACTCTCAAAACAATCGAGTTCTCATGATCCAGTGTAACTAGTGTCCCAACCAAAGATGCCGGTCCAAGTTCATCTCATTGAGATTCTGACTGGCCCTAGCATCTGTGTTTCGAATGCTGTCTTTCGCCTAAGGGACACAGTGGTATTTTCCAGGCTAATCCTAGGATCTGCCCAGTATTGAGTGGTATCGGAGAGAGACAACTTCCTGTTGCCACCAAATTCGGAGTGAGATGCGAAGCTTTGTATCTCCCGCATCGGGATAATGCCCTTTACACTTCCACCATCGCCACGCACGAACAAATACACCGTACCATCCGGCAACTTTTTTAACTGCTCAGACACTTGAATCGAGGACATTGAGCCCTCTTTGCCTGTTTCTTTGAGGTGCTTTTCAAGGCTCGAACTCACGCCCCTCAGATTCAACCTGACTGGATCGGAATCAACGCCGACGAGTATATCGCCATCCTTTTTGACGGACACCAGAATACCGTCACGAGGAGCGATATCCCCATCAGCAAAAGTGACTGACGCAAAGAGCGCCATAACAATCGATAATAAAACCTTGCTTATGATATTCACTGAAAGAAATCCCAGTTGATTGAGAACTGAGAGCCGAGTCCCGAATCCTCATAAAAATAGTAAATTTCGGCCGACTTCGCGGCAAGAAGCTGTGATCTTGAGGCATAATCCGGCGAGTAGGTCCATCCATCCGCAAGACGAATCGAAAGCGTGCTATGGCAATACGTAATCCCCACCTCACTCCAAGAGGTATTGTTTTCTGCACAAATCCAACCTCCACCGGGAGATGAAAAAGCTCCGAGGTAAACATCACCATACACGTCCAACTCATCGGGGACCGATATAACCGGGTTGGCATTTAGCTCTCTTGCTCGATAGGCAACAGTTGAAAACGTACCCGCCACTCCTTTGGGAATTTTTATGCGTTCGATGTATGTGTTGCCATTCTCATCCTCTAAATCGCTACCCGACAACTTTGTTGCGCTTACACTATCCCAACTATCGATCCTAGTTCCGTCAATGTACCAATCGATTGCAAAGAGTTCGGCAGGTAGTTGCATGGTGTGTCCGACTAATAGATCCCCAGCATCGCTAATCTCTGCATTGATAGAGTTAATGCCCTGCTCCTGTAGGACAGCAAGAAAAAACGCTTCTGCCGCTACTTTATCGAATTGCGTATGGTCGTATTGAGTCCGGTTATTATCGTAGGCCAAACTTTCAGTGTACGAGCTATATTCCTGATTCATAACAGAATTATACGTGCTCCTAAAACATTCTTTATCATGATAATAGCAGCCGCTCCAGTAACCCACAGCGCTGTTGCTCTTGTCATCCGTGGTATCAACTCCATCGATGGATTCGAGATCCTGGTAGTGATGCTTCCACTTAACCTTATATGCATCGTCCTCGAGCGTTATGTCCACGCTAAAAAAATCTAGCGTTTCAATACCGCTCGTCATATCCACCAGCTTGTTACCGTCGTCGTCCTCTAACTGGAAATCATCAGTGTAGTGATCACCCAGTATCTGAAACGCATGCCCAAACTCATGCTTCAATGTTTTGAGCATTGCATTAGGACCATCAAAACTTCCATTTGTTGCCCCTAGTAAGGGCTGCACATTCACATTGCCGCGATTCACTCCTCGGCCATCAAGACTTGTAATAATCGAGATAGAATCCGTATTCACGCCAGATAATGTCGCCAGATTTGAAACGAAATCGGTAGCCGAATCGGCCGCTTTTTCAGCGCAATAGAGATCGGGATCATCCTCCGCACACCCTTTTTCGACCACTAGTCCGGACTCCACTCCAGTCGGGAAATCAACAACATAGACATTAAAGAAAGAATCAATGAGGGCCTGGCGCCTATTATCTGCATCCGAGAGAAACTCGCCCACATAGAAAAGCAACCCACCATAAGCCGCATCTCGCACTTCCCCTTCGCTGATACCATCAAGAATAACGACGTAATTAAATCCCCGACTGGTATCCGCAATATTCCCAAGCAACTGATTAATCCTCGGTCCATCAGATGATTCAGCTAGGGTTTTAGTAATCCACAGAGAGATAACGCTATTCGCTTCAGCCTCACCATCTGAAACAGAAAATTGAATCGTCTTAGATCCGGAAACAAATGAATTATCGATCGAAAGATCAAGTGTCTCACCAGACTCGGTCACGGGAACACTCACGCCCCCTATTGACGCCGAGTAACTCAATTCAGATCCGGAGTTATCTGGATCTGTCGCAGTATAGGGAAAGGAAAGAGTACTGCCTGACACAATCACCGGGAGTTCGGAACTAACGTATACGAGTGGAAAACTCACGCTAAGGCTTGGCGCATCGTTAACACTCGAAATCGATATACTGACCTGAGAAGTCGCACTCTGATTTTCGGCTTCCACTGTGATTTCCAAAGTATCAGAGCCGGAGAAGTCCGCGTTTGGCGTGTAGGTTGCCAACCCATTTGAGATCACTACCGAGCCATTTTCGGGCTCTTTAGAAATACTGTAGGTTAGATCAGATGTAGGCTGTCGATTCGTTGTCGCCAACGATATATCAAAGTCTTTGGCTTCATCTTCACTCGTCTCAATATTTTGGTTTGCATAGCTAATGCTGAGTTCAGGCAGGACTGACAAGTTCGCGGTTTTCTCTGAGGTGGAGGATGAATTCGCGCAGGATAAGGTAAATGAGAAGTCGCCTGATGCATCGGTGCTAACTGTCTCTGTACCGCTACTCGATTTAGTACCCGACCAATCTCCAGAAGCGGTACAAGTTCCACCTCCGGAACTACTCCACGATAGCTCTACCGTATCATTGAGATAAGTCTCTGCAGTGCTAATGCTAAGACTAACGCTTACTGACTGTGCAGGAGAAGGCGAGCTTCCTGACCCACCTCCCCCACCACCACCGCAGGCTGCTAAAACGAGGGGCGCGCTCAACACTACAAGCAAAAATTTTTTCAATTTAAATTCCCCAAAACTTAATCGTGACGCCTCGATGCCTGAGCTTTACAATTTTTCTGCACAGAGGGAAAACTTTATGAGAATACTCTTACTACTTACTTTTGCTAGCGCTTCCATTGCGCATTCAATCGAGATCTCGACCAACCAAGGGAAACTCCTGGGGATGCTTTCTGACAGATCCGCTGAGGTCTCGGTATTTAAGCAAATTCCTTTCGCCAAGCCTCCCGTAGGCGCCAGACGTTGGACTTACGCTGAAACCGCGGACGGCTGGGCGGGCGTGCGGGACGCTACCCGATTTGGACCTGCCTGCATGCAAAAAGGCTATCCGGAGGGTTCATTCTTTTCTCGACCATCTGACCCGACTAGTGAGGACTGCCTACATCTCAATGTGTGGTCTTCAATGCCCAAGGACGAAAAACTACCTGTAATGGTATGGATACATGGAGGCGCTCTTACGAGAGGAGCCGGAGTAGGAAACACTTATGATGGTACGGAGCTCGCTAAAAAAGGTGTCGTACTCGTCACGATCAATTACAGATTGGGAGTTTTTGGGTATCTCGCCCATCCTGAACTATCAAAAGAGGCGAATTCATCCGGAAATTACGGCACATCTGACCAAATCGAGGCGTTGCGCTGGGTAAAAGCGAATATATCCGCTTTCGGCGGTGATCCAGACAATGTAACAATTTTCGGCGAATCGGCTGGCTCGTGGAGTGTGAGCCACCTAGTCGCTTCGCCAAAAGCGGCGGGCCTCTTTCATCGGGCAATTGGCCAAAGCGGAGGCAGCTTTAGAAAACTTCCTGAACTAACACAGGGAGAACGACCTGCAGAAATTAGAGGCATGAGCTTTCAAAAAATATTGAAAGCAAACTCGATAGACCAAATGCGAGACATTGACGCGTCAGAAATACTCGCAGCAGATGATGGAAGATCCTACAGAGGCATTGTGGATGGTCAATTTATCCCTGACCAAATATATAGGCTCTTCGAGCAAGGAAAATTCAATCGCGTGCCGGTGTTGCTGGGTTACAACGCAGAAGAAGGGACCACGCTTGGCGCTCTTCGAATGTTACCCAAAAATGAAAAAGAATATGTCGCCGGAATAAAGCAACGGTTCGATAAAAATGCAGGCAGGTTCCTGGAGCTCTACCCAAAAGACAAAGTGAGAGATTCTTTTCTACACCTATCCTCAGATTCGGGCTTTGGCTGGAATATGCACTACTGGGCTGCACAATCGGCTAAACACAATGTGAACGCGTTTATGTACTACTTCACCCACCGACCACTTGGAGATGAATTAGCCGCCTACCATGCAGCGGAAATTGTGTTTGCTTTTAACAATGTTCAGCACGCTCAAATGTTTGATAATCCAATCAACAGAAAACTCGCTGAGGAGATTTCCGACTATTGGGTTCAATTTGCCTCAGCCGGTGACCCAAGTCTGGAGGGCGCCGTGACTTGGCCAAAATACGCACAAAAAGGGAAAGCATATGTGGAATTGGGCACAAACGGAGCTGCGGCAGGTGTCGGCCTTATGAATCGAAAGTTTGAGCTCTTCGAGAGTATTTACTCAAAGGAACGCTAAGACAGCCTAGTTTTAAAGAAATTTAGACTCTCTAATAATATGCCTGGCGAAATAGCGGGAGCCTCTTTCGTTCAAGTGATCGTCATCCCAGTACAACAGATGACCTTGATCTAAAATCGAGCAACTCAACTCGTCGCAAAAGAGAGAGACATTGTCTATTAGCTCAACATTTTCGAGGCTTTCAAACTTTTGCAGGATTTCCAGGTAATCGCGCTGGTCTACGAATCTCGCCCGACTGATACCGCACACAGGCTCGGTTCCTAGTCGATTCAAATAGAGACAAGCCCCAGGCTGTGAGTCGAGAGACGGGATATCCGCGATCAAAATCACCTTCTTATTTTTTGAGGACATTAAGCGGATTGTTTCGTTGATTTTTATTTCAAACTCTTCTCGCCCCAAGAGAATAAAAAGCTTCTCCCACCATAGGCTGATTACTATTATCTCAGGACCCTCTGGTTTCTCCAGATAATCGAAGAAAACTGCATTCTCCTCTCTAAAAGGCGCCCCCCTGACCCATCCTGGCTTCCATAAAGAAACCACATTTTGGTCCAAACCCTCGGCTAATCCAGGAAACAAGTGCAAAGCATGACTATCTCCCATGATTGCTATATCAACTTGATCTTCAGGCTTGCTTTGAAAACAAAGCCTTTCATCCTCTAATTCACCCCACCCGTAATCATGCTCGGCCAACACCGCTTTATCTGAACACTCATAAGAAAGCTGATGAGAAATTAAGGTTAAGTCAATTTCATTCTGGTAAACCGCGATAGAGCTTGCGGCAATATTGGGATTTTCAATTTGTAGCTTGCTTCTGTTCAGCGAAAAGCTGACACCTATTACTAAAAATAAAGCACAGCCCAGTGCTGAGAAGGTAAAAATACGCAGACGGCTAAATCGAGACCGATACCTGAAAGGCCTCTCAATATACCGCCAACTCGCATAGGCAAGGATTAAAGATGTAAAGCAAATCAATAACAAGACGGAATTCTCCGTCCGGCCAATAAACAAATTTTTGTAAAAAGCGAGCAACGGCTGGTGCCACAAATAAGCACTGTATGAAATCAGTCCT
>CAJXCK010000016.1 GCA_913051785.1 uncultured Gammaproteobacteria bacterium | reverse complement strand
AACCCATAACCTCGTTTACCGAGGCCGAAAAATCTCGGTGAAAGTTGTAGACCCTTGTTTTGAGCCCTGAAATCAGCGCGCGCTTTTGCTCTTTCGACAATTCACCAAGAACGATCGTTCTCTCCAAAGAAAGCAAGCCTTCTAACTCAACCTGTAACAAGCCAATCCGTTTCATCAAACCACTCTCGAAGAACTTGCTCCCCCGAATGTAAGAGAAAAATCGATCCGCATAAAAGTAAAGACTTGAGGCTTCGCTAAATGGGTTGACTGTTGTTAAAGATCGCAGACGATCAGAGAAATTGAGATCAGGAATTTCTTCTTGTAGACACAAACACTGGTTCGATGGGAGAAGGAACTCTTTCGGCTCTGCTATTTTTAGGAATCTGGATTTCGTAGTCAATCTTTCATTGGTAAGTTTGAATGGTATTTGATCACGTGAAAGCCAGCAGAGCCAAGCAACGCCTACTGAATCTCGCGCTAAAAGAAATATTCCAGCTATCGGGAATTTAATCGAAATAGCGATTGGACCAAGCGAAAGGGTATGTTCGCTCGATCCCAGCTGCAATTCTCCCGCTAACAAGCCATCTTCAGAAATTCCACCCCTTCCGAACGCAAAACACCAATTCTGATCGAGCTGTTTTAAAGATTGAAGAACTTTATATTGCTCGACCTCTGCGAACTCAATGATGAACGGCGCCAGTATTTCTGTACCGTCATTCACAGGTAGTGGCGCCCCACGCTGCAGGCATGTTGAGACCCATTCGTATGTTTGCTCTTCACCCCAACCCATACCGCCGAATCGTCTGGGCCAATGGGGAACATTCCAGCCGATATCGGAGAGCGCGGAAAACCAGCGCTGCTTGTCTTGCGGCAAACGTTGATACTGATCCAACGGCTCAATAAGCGCCGAAAACAGACTAGAAGGACACCAGTGTGATTGAATAACTTTGTCGACACTCGCAGAAAAATCACCGCTATTCATTTTCTTACCAAATCATTATTCTGAGCCGAACGCACTGGATAAATTTAAACACCGTTAAGTCAGTGGGCCTAAACTTAACGAAAGTTGTATATAGGGTAAACGGAAATATGGACTACCAAACTATCAAATATGAAATAGAGGAAAACATCCTAACGATTACATTGAACAGACCAGAGAAACTGAATGCTTTTAATAACGATATGCTAGAAGAGTTATTGGACGCCTGCGATAAAGCCGATGAGGACGATGAGGTTAAAGCGATCATTTTCACTGGCGCCGGACGAGCCTACTGTGCTGGAGCTGACCTCTCTCAGGGTGGCAACACTTTCAACAACGATGCCAGAAACGATAGACAAGATGGCGTTAATCCTGACGGTGGCGGACGGTTGACTCTTCGGTTATTCGAGCTAAACAAACCAGTTATAGCCGCAATTAATGGCGCTGCAGTTGGAGTTGGCGTCACGATGACCCTGGCGATGGATATTAGAATCGCGTCACCTGAAGCCAAATTTGGTTTTGTTTTTGCTCGCCGAGGTATAGTCCCTGAGGCTTGCTCCAGTTATTTCTTGCCAAGAGCCGTTGGAATCAGCAAAGCGCTAGAGTGGTGCTACTCGGGGAAAGTTTTTCCAGCCGAGGAAGCACTATCGGGCGGTTTACTAAGGAGTATCCATAAAGAAGAGGATCTCCTTAAAGAGGCCAGAGCAATTGCTGAAGAGGTAAGGGACAATACGGCACCGGTATCGGTCGCTTTAGTGCGACATATGATGTGGAAGATGCTTGGAGCAGACCACCCTATGGAAGCCCATAAAATAGACTCTCGAGGGGTCTATCACCGCGGCCGTTCAGCGGATTCAAGAGAGGGCGTAGAATCTTTTCTAGAGAAGAGAAGCGCAAATTATCCCGGCAAGGTGTCTCAAGACATGCCAGAATTTTTCCCCTGGTGGAAAGAACGCGAATTTTCTTAGATTGACCATCTATGCTGAAAGACTTTCTCAACAACAATAAGCGCAAAACCGCGAATTGGATCAAAAGATTTGATGACGCCCCCGTCAAAGAGCGAGTAGTACTGCTTGAAAATCTCAAGGTTTCTAACGAGCACCCAAACGCAATCAATGACGAGATCGAAGACAAATTAAAAGACATAGTTAAAAGTAACGTGAGCAAAAGGTGCGCCGAATTAGCTATCAAAAGCATCAAGGATAAAGATTTCCTCGTTGATCTTCTCGAAAAAGACCACTTGGCGGACTTCGCCGCCGACAATCTCGCGAGGGATCCACTAGATCAAATATCTGGTCTGATTAGAATCCATCCCAAAGTGCTGCAGAGAAAGATTCTGAGCACAAGTCGAGACGAGTTACCTAAACTTGTCCCCTACATCACAACCGCGGCCACGATGTGCGATTTGATTATTAAAGCCAATCCAGAACTACGGGAATCTCTTCAAAAAAACCAGATATTTAAGACAGAACAGGGGTTGAGTCTTCTAGAAAAAACAGCAAGGCAAAAGGACAAAGCCTGTTACAAATTCGCCAGGAGCACGTTAGAAGAAATCAGGTCCCTCAGGAAATCCTTAAGTGAGAAAGAGGAAGAATGGAACAAAATAACGAGCAGCCACGACAAGGCGGTCTCAATCTTCGCGAAAACTAGGCAAACCTTTCACCGAGCCAAGCTCGAATTCAACAGGATAGAAGAACTCCGCCGGAAAGGGCTTTTTGTGTGGGATGAGATCCAAGCGTTGCAGTCTCAACTTCTTAAAACGTTACCCAAAGAACAATACAAAGAACTCCCAATCGACATTTTGAGCGAGAACCATCTCGATGCGCCTGAGGTCGATCCTTTTGAAGAGGCTATCGTTCTTCTGAGAGATTTAACGGCAGAGAGCCACAGCAATCCAGAAAACTTACGCAAGATGGAACACAAGGCCCGACAATTATGGAGCGCCGCGCTAGAGAAATACGAAGCTGAGGAGAAAACCTCGAACGAGTTTAAATCTTTACAAAAAACTGTTCATTCGTTCCTATGGTTAAGCATCCACCAAAATGAACTGTTTGACCTGATGGGATCGATTCCAAATGCTGATAAGACAGAACTGGAGTCGATGCCGATTGATGAAGTACAAATATTCACTCAAAGCTCTAAAGAATGGCTTGGGTTAAGTCGAAAGCTCCTGAAAATGTCACGCGAAGACGATTCAAAAGCTGACGAATTGGATCAGATCAAGGAACTCGTCAGATCAAGGGAGAAACTAGAAAGCGACTTAAAAAAAGCGCAAAGCAGAATTGCTTCGGAGAGAGAGAATTTAGATCAAATAATCCGAACTAGCCGTGAGCTCATCGAAAATGGCAGAAGCATCGAAGCAACAAAGATGGCCGCTAGAGCGAAAAAGTACAGATCAATATCGGGATCGACTGCTAACAAAAAAATAGGGGAAATTAACAGGGACCTACAAAAATTGAATAACTGGAAGTCATTTGCTGACTCACCTAAAAAAGAATTGCTGCTTCAGCAAATGAAGGAGCTTTCCCGCAACCCTCTAGATGCGGAAAGCCAGTTAGAAAGAATAAAATCCCTGAGAGCCTCTTGGAACAATCTGCAGAAAGGTTCTCATCATAAAGATTCTTCTCAAGAAGATTTCGATGCTGCCGCAGAAAGCGCGTTTTCGATTTGCGAGTCCCACTACGCAGAGCAGGACATGCTCAAAAAAAGGAATACGGAAAAACAAAAGACCATCCTTGAACAAATGACGGCTTTCTTAGACCAACAGAATCTCAGATCAAAGCCAACAAAAATACTGGAGGATGTCTTGATAAAAGCTCGTTCCGAATGGAACGAAACTTTCCCATCTCAAAACGAGGGACTTAAAAAACGAAAGACGCAATTTGAAAAATCTCAAAAAAATCTCTATGGGTTGATCAAAGAAAAAAAGAACGAAAATCAATCAAAGAAAGAGAGCCTGATTGAGACAGCACATTCTTTGTGCCAAGAAGAACCTACCCCTCAGGTGATAGAGAAAATTAAGAGAATTCAAGAAGAGTGGCGAAAGATAGATAGGACACACCAAAAAATCGAACAAATTTTATGGAAAAAGTTCAAAGATATTTGTGATCAAATCTTCAATCAAAGACGCCTTGCTCAAAGCGAGGAACGCGCGCTTCTGCAGGAGAAGAACAAGGAGTTAGAGGCAAAACTAACTCAGGTCTCGGATTTAATCCGCGAAGACAATCTACAGGACGGTCGCAAACTGCTTAAAGACGTTCAACTTGAGATGGACTCTAATCCCCATGGTGAGAGCTTGTTGAACAAAATCGAAAAAGTTAAGAGTGCTCTAGGCCAACTGGAGGTGAGATCAAAACTAGAGAAGAAGCGTCAGGAGTTAGAGGACCTAAAAACTTGGGATTTGACGGTCAGTCGTTTCGAGCAAGAGGGTGGAGAACCACCCCAACCACCCGGTAGTTTCTTTAGCCAACGGCTATCTGGCTCAGGTTCTGCTGAGTCGTCTTTAACTCTCACTCTTGAGGCGGAAATCGTCGCAGCCGTAGCCAGCCCGGAGATAGACAGAGAAGAGCGGATCAAGACACAGCTAGCGCTTATCAATAGAGGTATAAAACCATCCCGAGATATCTCAAACGACGAATTACTGAAACGATGGTGTTGTATCGGGCCCAAATCAAAAACGGATGATCCTCTACGCGAGAGATTCTTTAAGGCATTGAACGTTAGGACAGATTCCTAGAGTCGTTCGCGAGCGTTTCCTCGGCAGACTCTTAAAGAGCTCAACGAGCACCTTTTATCTCACGTCGCTCACACGATGGTTTGCATCGAGATGGATTTCAAGGCCGGGTAGGAGTCTCTCGCTTTCCCATTGCCAGCGTGTGAGACGTTCATAATGCTGAATAAATCTTTTTAGATCTGTGTCAGACATCCTCTTTCCGATATCGAGTTGTTCCTCCTGCTGTTTCCTCCATTCAAAAACACTGGTAAAGCTGGGTGGTATCAGCCGGATCCAAAAATCAACTCTTTGCCAAAGTCGATGATATCTAGAATGCAATTGACTATTAACCCAAGATCGCCACTTACCACTACTATCCTCCTCCCTCTCGAGGTCGTTAACAGGCTCGCGCAAATCCTGACCTGATTGGGCAACAGCGCCTAAGCACCATCCTTCTAGAACCAGCTTACCAACGTAAGCGCTCTTGTTCGGCCCTCTATCATCACGAGCTTTGTCAAAGGTAGGAACAGATATTTTCTTTAGCTTATCTCCTGAAGCAACTTGATTGAGGACCTTTTCTAGTAAATCAGTTTCGTGAGTACCAGGTACACCGCGCGTCACCAACAAAGGGTGAACTGATTCTGCAAGCTCTTCTCTCGCAGTTTTGCTCAAGTAGAAATCGTCTAGAGATAAGCTGACCGTTGATGGTTGTCGTGAACTGAGAGAAGTTGTCAGAGACTGAGCAAAGGTAGTCTTTCCAGAGCCCTGACTACCCGTTATGCCGATAATTTTTATTTTATCGGAACTCAGGAGTGGCGCGAGAAGTATAGAGAGTGTCCTCCAGTCAGATCCTGCATCGCTAGGCACCGAGTTCGCCAGTGTAAGAGTTTCATCTGTTAAGCTTTTTGCTAACAGATCAATTTTCTTAACTTTGGCAACTAATAGGTTTTTTTTCATAACTTACACTCCGCGGGATATATTCTACCCCCAACGTAAATTTGTTTTAGAGAGTCTCTCATGTTGTCGAAACTTCCGAGTCCCTTTTCATTTATATGCATACTACTTTTAGTCGCCCATGCCTCCAGTTGCTCGAAGGACACTGAGCGCGGCAGTTTGGCAATTGAAGAGCTGGGCATCGTTCCAGGACAAATACGAAAGAGCCCCAATGACACAAACCAATACCGATATTTGGAACTGCCAAATAAGCTAAAAGTTGTGCTCATATATGATCAAGATTCCGAAAAATCAGCTGCTTCGCTCTCGGTCAGCAGGGGAAGCTTTCACGAACCAGACGAATTTCCCGGACTTGCTCATTTTCTCGAACATATGCTGTTCATCGGGACTAAGACTTATCCGGAAGTTGATAGCTTTCAGAATTTTATCTCATCAAATGGAGGGTCCGCTAACGCTTATACGGCTAATGACCACACAAATTATTTTTTTGATATCTCTTCTGTTGAGATCGGCGAGGGTTTATCGAGATTCGCACACTTTTTCATTGACCCTCTTTTTGCTGAAGGCTATGTAAATAGGGAAAAAAATGCTGTCCATTCCGAATACCAAATGCAGTACAAGGACGACGGATGGCGAGGATATATGGTTAGCAAAATTGCAATGAACCCCGCACATCCCGGGAGCAGATTCTCAATTGGATCTCTAGAAACTCTCGGGGACGGAATCCACGAAGCCTTAGTCGATTTTTTCCACACTCATTATTCAGCGGATCAGATGAGTCTAGTCGTATATTCCAACCTGGATCTTGATTCGGGCGAGAAACTCGTAAAAAGTTTGTTTGGACAAATACGAAATATAAACGCGGGTGGTATTTATCCAAAAGAGCCTTTGTTCACTAGTGATCAGCTGCCCGCCACGTTGATCTCCAAATCGATTAAAGACGTCAATCAGCTCTCTCTAACCTTCCCAGTGCCAAGTCTTACAGAGCATTACCAATCCAAGCCGGACCGTTATATTACGAACATCCTGGGCCATGAGGGCCCTGGGAGCCTGCACGCGTATCTAAACGAAAAAGACTGGATAGAATCACTTGGGGCGGGCAGCCAGTCCTTCGATAAGAATACAAGTCTAATTGTCATCAATATCTCGATGACAAATCAGGGGGCAAAAAGAGTGGACCAGATTATCGGAGCGGTGTTCCAGTACATCGATTTCTTGCGAGAGCAACCACTTTCAGAGTCCCTTTACGATGAGCAAGCTTCCCTAGCAGACCTAGAATTCCAATTCGTTGAATCCGGCTCCCCCATGGGCGTTGTTTATTCCTTGGCGCCTAAACTATCTGAAACGATCGCTGAGGATTTACTGGTCGCGCCTTACCTCATGAATGAATTTCAACCGAAGAAGATTAAAGATTATCTAAACCTCCTGACCAACAAAAATGTGCTGATAGAAATTAACTCAATGACGGCAAAGACAACCGATACGGAGCAGTGGTTTGAAGTTCCTTATAAATTGGAGCTTGGAGAAATCACTGTCAGCCGAGTAGAAGATTTCGAACCACTTCTCCCGGAGACTAATCCCTTCATTCCGGAAGAGCTGGCACTGGTGCCTAGAGACCAAGTGATTATGGAAAAGCGGCATAACGACGCCAAACTAGAAATATGGTACGACGCTGATTCTGAATTTGGGGCACCTCGTTCAGTTATGTCCGCGGAAATTCAAATCAAAGGAGGGGTCGCCTCCCCTCAAGATCAAGTAATAGCTGATCTATATGTTGGGTTAGTTAAAGACTCACTGAAAAAAGAAGTATACCCAGCTTACCTCGCAGGCCTATCTTACGATCTCAGAACCACCGATGCTGGTATCCAGATCCTAATTGAGGGGTTCGAGGACAAACAACTTCAACTATTTCGCCTGGTTTTGCAGCGTTTCTTAAGCCTTGAAATAGAGGATGCTAAATTAAGTACAGAAAAAGAAAGTTTCACAAAAAATGTCTCGAACTTAGCTCTAAATAAGCCATATCAGCAGGCTCTCAATACTCTGCAAGAGTTACTCATTTCTACTACGCATGACCCCAAGAAACTTCTGGCATATACAGACAATGTAGACGCGGCGGCTCTTCTTAAATGGCGAGAGAGAGTGTTAACGGGCGTGAGTATAAGAGCGGGGATCCATGGAAACGTGACCGATATCGATTTAACTAAATTTAAAAATTATATCGAAGAAACTCTTCCCCTTTTGGCTGTCAACCGTTTTACACCCGATCTGCTGGAGATAGATAAGGTCTATGACCATAAAATGAAGATTGAACACAATGATTCATCACTTCTTTTATACGTTCAAGGAGGAGGTAATACTTTCTATGACCGTGCTCTCACTAGCCTTACGGGGCAAATATTAGGATCGCCTTTTTTTACCGAGCTGCGAACTAATCAACAGCTGGGATATGTCGTAAACGCTGGCAGCAGGAGATTTAAAAAAACACCAGGGCTAGTTTTCCTTGTGCAGAGTCCTGTCTCTGGAGCCGATGATGTCGAAAAGTCGATAAAAGAGTTCCTTAAGTCATTCACAGATACCTGGCCAAAGTATTCAGAAGCAGAATTCGAGCGACAAAAAAAAGGACTTATCATTTTGCTGACTGAACGCGAAAAGAACCTGAAAGAGAGGAGCCAAAGATTCTGGGCTGATATTGAGGATGAACACTATTCCCTCGACAGCCAGGCACTCATAGCCAAAGAAGTTAAGAAAATCTCCAAAAAAGAGGTTTTAAGTCTTCTGAAAAAAGTTATTTCGGACGTGAGCGATCAGAGAATCAAAATTTTCAGTCAGGGTAAGTTTCCACAGAAATCTTAAAAGGCGGCAGAGATGCCAACATGTACCTGCCATATGAACGACTTGCCAGTCTTCGGTCAAGAATTGTGATCTGGCCTGTATCGCTTTCATTCCTCAATAAACGTCCACACGCCTGAAGCAACCCTTGAGTTGCTTCGGGAACAGAGAGTTCTGAAAAAGGATTTCTACCAGTACTTTGAAACCACTCTGCTTCACTCTGAGCGACAGGGTCATCTGGCACACTGAAAGGCAATTTGGCTATCACGACGTGGTCACAGTATGCTCCCGGCAGATCGATGCCTTCCGAAAAACTAGCGACACCAATTAAATAAGACGCCTCACCTCGATCGATCTTTTTCTTATGTTGTTCCATTATAGCTCTTTTGCTGCGTTTGCCCTGAACAAGCAATGTCTCTTCAAGATCAACTGGTAAATTTTTTAAAACTGAATTCAACTGCTTCCAAGAAGTAAATAGGACTAGCGCAGAGCGCTCTGCTTTGAGTATTTTGGGGAGTAATCTAATAATTTCCTCAGTGTGAGCATCGATATCAGAAGGCTCGCTCTTCATCGCCGGAATATTCAGAACCGCATTATTAAAATAATCGAAGGGACTCGGAATCGATTGAGCAAAGCCTGAAAAGGGAAGCCCAACACTCTCCTGAAACCTCTTGAATTCTTTGTTAAACGTTAACGTCGCTGAAGTGCAGATTGCAGAAAATGTCTTATCCCACAGTAATTTCTCTAGAATCACCCCAGTCTGAAGCGGAGCTGTCGAAAACTCCACGTCAAAGTCATTCTTCTTCAGCCATCTAGCGCTCTTTAACTCCGCTGTCTCCGCTGTCGCAAAATCTTGGAAAAGCTGCTCTGTAACCTGTAAACGTCTTTCAAGCTGGCCAACAGGTAATAGCCAATCCTCCGCCTCGAAACGCTTCGGACAGCTGGCTTTGCCCTGTGCTATCTCATCAATCCTCTCGTAAATCAGGCCTAAGTTAGATTTAATCAAAGCAAAATCAGCCAAGGCCGAGTGCATCAGAGAACCGATATCGGTGGGAACTAGCCCTTCCACAAATCGATGCAGTTGGCTATCCCCGTCGCCTTGAGGTTTAAATTCTAAATCGCCAACAAGCGCCGATATCTTCTCCAATTTAGGAACCAAACTCTTGACTCCACTATCTATACCCAATTGCTCATTGAAAAGATCTTTAGATTGATCTAACTGAGTCAGGCAATTTGAAAGCAACTGATTTATTTCTTGAAGCCAAACACTCGTTGATCGAAGTCGGCATCCAGCAGAAAAATGATTGCGAGTTTTGGCGGGGAGATGATGAGCTTCATCAACGATGAGAATACTCTCAGACAGGTTCGGCAAAACCGCCCCACCACCGAGCGCAAGATCAGCTAACAACAAATCGTGGTTTATTACCAGGACCTCAACAGTATCTAGCCTGGCACGAGAAATAAAAAAGGGACACTGGGAAATGAAGCTGCATCGCTTGTTCAAGCAACCTCGGTGATCCATTGTTACCGGAGTCCAAGCTTCCGCATCCAAATCATCATCCCAATCGTCAAGCTCGCCACTCCATTCCCCGCGGGCGAAACTATCAAGCATCGATTGATATAACGCGGAGTTATTTTGATCGCTTTCGATTTCAAACGAGGGCAATTCCGCTGATCGATATTTTAATTGGTCATCCAATCTCTTTGGACAAAGATAACGCGCCCTACCCTTCACGATAGAAAATGAAAAATTCAATCCTGCATTTTCTTTTATATCCGGCAAATCCTGAAACAGAATTTGTTCCTGAAGCGCCACCGTCGCCGTTGAAATAATTAATCTCTTTCCTTGGCTCAGGGCAATCGGTATCGAGGCCAAGCAATAACTCGCAGTCTTACCCGTGCCGGTGCCGGCCTCAATAATCGCGATTCTAGATTCTGATTGGAAAACAGTCTTAGCAACGCAAGCAATCATTTCGCGTTGACCTCTACGAGGTTTAAAACCGCGTCTCCCCAGCCAAGTACTGTATGCGACCTGGATATCATGCTTTAACTCTGAGGTTAACGACATACTGAAGAATTCAAATAACCTGTTGGGGGAGCAAAACTAGCGAAGAGAAGAGCCTAGTAATTCCCTCGCGATTACATGGCGCTGGACTTCACTCGGGCCTTCACCGATACGCCTTATCCTCATCTCTCTAAACCACCTCTCTAGCGGAAGGTCCTTGGCAACCCCTAAACCACCGAACATTTGCATGCAACGATCTACAACCCTTCCACCAGCTTCTGTAGCAACTAGCTTTGCCATTGCCGCCTCTTTTCGAAAAGGAACTCCCCTTTGAGCCTTCTCTGCGGCCTCTAAAACGATCCATAAAGACTGCTTTATATCAATATCATTATCCACCAGCATCCATTGGATTGCCTGTCGTGAGGATAATGGCGCTCCGAACGTTTCTCTCTGAGGCACGTATTCTAATGCCATCTCCTGTGCTTTCATCGCTACGCCAATACAACCCGCTGCATATGGTATCCGTTGACGGGTTAAGCGATCGTTAGCGATCGCAAAACCCTTGTTCAGCTCGCCGAGGATATTCGCCGCAGGTACAACCATGTTTTCGAACTGAAGCTCTGTTGCATAATGAGCCGAACGAAGGGTATGCACAATCCGTCGTACGTGAAAACCCTGTGTATCAGTATCAACGATGAAGCAGGTGACCCCGTTTCTGCCCTTGCTGGAGTCTGTTCGGGCGAAAACCAAACCAAAATCAGCTCTATCAGCGCCGCTTATCCAAAGCTTAGTCCCATTAATGATCCAGTTATCTCCATCTCGAACAGCCTTCGTTTGGATAGCTCTGGCGGGATCGGAGCCCCCTGAGGGTTCACTCAACCCAAAAAAACCTCGCTTTTCACCACGCAAAGTCGGATATAAGTATTTATCTTTTTGCTCCTCGGTAGCCTCAAACAACTGTGCAAGGCCGGCTCCCCCAAAAACACCATAGCAAGGAGCATATAAGCCTGCCCTATGTTGCGCCATCTCAACCGCAATTAGAGTTCGAGTAACAAGATCAATATCCGGTCCTCCATACTCTGGCGGTATGTCCAACCCGTATAAGCCCAATTCCTTCGTTTTGCTAATCAATCGGTCTCGATCTACCGCGTCCAAAGCATCCGCGTCGGGGTCAAGCTTAAGCTCTAATGGCAGTATTTCCTCTCGGACAAACCTTCTAACCAAGCCGATGATCATCTCCTGTTCTTGAGTAAGAGATAGGTCCATTGCTTAATACACTCCCGCAGCTGTCGGGCTTATTCGACCTACTTGAGTTCGATCATTTAATTGTGGATAGCTTTTATGCTCCGCCCAATGAAGAGCCATTAATTCCTTGAATCGACTCCAATAACTAGTGGTGATTTCATAGCGAAAGCTCTCTGCGTCGGGAAATGTTGCCAGCATTTCTGCCACCTCGTGCTTTAAACCACCTGGGCTTTTTCCGCCAGCAAACCCTATAAAAATAGTCTGGTCATTATCGTTCGCCAACTGAAAAACCCCCATATGTCCGGCTAAGACTTCGTTTAACCGATCGGAGGAGATCCAAGGCTTTTCTAGAGAAATCGCCATATTAAGATTTGATATCGACCTCTACTTTCTTTTTAGGCATTACCGATATCTCCATTGGCGCAAAGCATTCCATGTCAACGTCAATCAAAAAGGGTCCGTCGACGGTTAGAGCCTGGTTGAGCGCACTCTCAAATTCGGAAACACTTCCTACCCTTACACCTGGCACTCCCATACTCTCAGCCATTGTAGCGAAGGCCACTTTCCCAAGGTCGGTCTCGTTAATCCGTCCAAACCGATTCTCTTGCAACCATCTCAACACACCGTATCCAGAATCATTAAATACACAGACGATTAGAGGCACCTTGTACTGGGCACATGTCGCCAGCTCGGTTGCATGAAACATGAAACCTCCATCACCGTGGACAACTAAAGATTTCTTGCCAGTAGCAATCGCAGCACCAACGCTCATCGGAAATCCTGGACCAATGGCCCCAGAGGTAGGATTAATAGAGGTCCTAGGCTGGAGTACGGGGAATAACTGATTGCCCCAGTTATAGGCTGAGATAGTCTGGTCTCTGACGAAAACACTGTCAGACGGCAACTTCTCTCTTATAAGGTCCATGACCAAAGGCCAGTCGGGACCCAGACGGGCACGCATGGCGGTTCTAACGCCATCCCTCGCTTGCCAGACCAAATCATTAAACTGCGAGTCATTCGCATCAACATTGTCTATCTGCGAAATTATGCCTTCGAGCGCTAATTTTGCATCGGCGATTACGCCTATGCTTGCTCTGTGTGTACGGCCGACCATATTTCCATCGATATCGATTTGAATCAAATCCCCGGGCGGCTTTTGAGCGGCAAACTGTCCGTCCACTCCGACGGCAAACTTGGTTCCTATTGCCAATGTCACCTCTGCATCTTGAATCGCATTGTAAATGCCGGCCGAGTTATAGTAGTTCCCAACACAAAGCCGATGAGTCTCGGGGATACACCCTCTGCCATCGACAGTCGTTAACACCGGAAGATCCAATTTTTCTGCCAACGTCAGCAAAGCGTCACTGGCTCCGGAAGATATGACGCCTCCACCAGCTACTACCACAGTTTTCCTGCTCGCTTGCAAACGTTTGATAACGGCCAAGAGTTGATCTTCACTAGGTGAGAACAAATCATTGTCTGGAAGAAAGATCGCAATAGGCTGGGCAGGGGCATATTGGATATCGATCGGTATTTCTAATGCACCTGGCGCAGGCCTCCCTGTATACATATCGTTAATAACACTACATAACGACGATCCAAGCTGGTCCACGTGTCTGGGGCTCTCTACTCGTCTGCAGACACTTGATAACATCGCCACTTGGTTTTCGGCCTCATGAACATAGCTCAACCCCTTCCCATAAAAGGCTGTTTCGGCCTGACCAGTTATTACCAAGACTCTAGATGATCCGTATTGCGCCTCATACAATCCCGTAACCGTGTTTGCTGTGCCGGGTCCAGTTGACGCAATCATCACTCCCAATTTTCCGGTTGCCCTCGCATACCCATCCGCTGCGTGAGTACCGGCTTGCTCGTGCCTAACATCGATTATTTTTGTTTTGCCCAGACGATTAATCGCATCTAGCATTGGCATGTTGTGTATGCTGACAATCGCAAATACGTGCTCTACGCCGAGTTGATCGAGAGCATTCGCTACTAAATCGGCCCCGGTGTGTGTTTTACTCATATCTCTCCCTCGACCATTCAAGGCGAATCAATGTTAGCCACAGAAAAAATCTAACCATCAACTATTCGATTACTTAAAACCCCTATAGGTTTGACCTCAACCTCAATGACATCACCTTCTTTCATAAAAACCATGGGGTCGCGTGCGGCACCGACACCAGCAGGCGTTCCCGTAACTATCACGTCACCCGGCTCTAAATCGATAAACAATGAACAATACTCAATGAGCTCCTCAAAACCATGGACGAGCAGAGCTGCCTTCGCATTTTGCATCACCTCGCCATTGAGACGAGTTGTGATCTCCATTTCGTCTAAATTTCCAATCTCATCGGCGGACATCATCCAAGGACCAAACCCGCCGGTCGCCGAAAAATTCTTGCCAGGCGTAAATTGACTGGTGTGGCGTTGATAATCCCTCACACTACCGTCGTTATAAATACCGAAACCAACGACGTGCCCCATAGCCGCTTCTTTGGAGATTCGCCTACCCCCCTTGCCAATAATCATCGCGATCTCGCCTTCAAAATCTAAAGCTCCAGATTCCTTTGGTCGTAACATTTCTTGGTTATGCCCAATCTGCGCCGCCGCAAACCGTGTAAATACGGTTGGCACACCTTCTCCGCCCCTACCAGTTTCTTCCTGGTGAGCTTTGTAATTGAGACCAATACAAAGGATTTTATTTGGTTGCGTTATCGTTGGCGCATAGATTATTTCACCCAACGAGAAATCGGGGTTCTGGCCACAACTCTCTACTATTAGATCAAGCGCGTTTTCCTCTATCGCTTGCTTCAGAGTTTCGAACTGGGATCTCTTCCCCGCATCTACTACTCCCTCCTCAGCTTCACCATCGCGAACGACATAACCAAACGTTGCATTTTTATAAGCCAGAGGACCTTTCGCATCTTCCGAGTCTCTGTAAAAAGATAACCATCTCATAAGAATATTCCTCTATTTGTATTAACTGTCGAACATAATGACGCTTCTCGCTATTTCTCCGGTATTTAGTGCGGCCATGCCTTCGTTTATGTCTTCCAGTTTGATTTTCTGCGATATCAAATCGTCCAGGTGCAAACGTCCCTGAAGGTAAAACTCTATAAATCTAGGCATATCTACTCGAAACCGGTTTGATCCCATGAAGGAGCCCTGGATTTTCTTCTCGGATAAAAAATCGACGCCTCGAAGCGAGACCATATCTCCAGGTGGTATCATCCCTATTACTGTAGCCGTGCCACCTATGCGTAGCATTTGGAACGCTTGTTCTGCGCAAACCTTTAGGCCTATCGCCTCAAACGAATAGTGCACTCCACCACCGGTTAGCTCTTTGACCTTCGCGACGGCATCCCCATCACTCGCATCAACAACATCGGTGGCCCCAAATTTCCTAGCCAACTCTAACTTCGATGCCACCATATCGACCGCAATGATTCTTGATGCGCCCGCTATGGCTGCTCCATTGATCGTAGACAGCCCTATCCCACCACAACCAATTACGGCGACCGTAGCACCGGGCTCGACCTTCGCCGTGTGTATAACGGCACCAATGCCGGTCGTCACGCCGCAACCAATAAGTGCCGCTTGCGCCGAGGGCATATCTTCCCTGATCTTCACCACCGCATGCTCATGAACTAGCATCATTTCCGCGAAAGAACCTAATCGTGCAAATTGCTCCAGAGCCTGTCCGTCTTGACTTAAACGTGGCTCCTCCTCAGGCCCCCGGTTTACTTCATCCTCGCCGCACAACGAAAGATGACCAGTAACGCATTGCTCACAGTGCCCACAAAATACGGACAAACAAGTAATGACATGATCACCAGGTTTTACGTAGTGAACATCACTACCGACCTGCTCAACGATACCAGTGCTCTCATGGCCTAAAACCATTGGCACTTTGCCGGGATAGCTACCATTAAAAAAATGCATGTCACTGTGACAAATCCCTGCTGCTGTTGTTCTTATCAACACCTCTCTTGGTCCAGGCTTGGAGATAGTTATTTCTTCTATCCCCATCGGCACATTTACTTCTCGAAAAACGGCTGCTTTCATGGTTCCCCTCTCCAATCTCAACACGATGACCCTTCTCCCCAGTGTGCCACACTCATCGGAACTCGCCTAGCAGGCCAAAAAATCTTTCATTACAGGGATCGTAAGTCTCGGTTAATAAGGGCTTCAGCGCTGGCTATTGCCGCTAATAATCCGCTCGAGTCAGCGACGCCTTTGCCAGCGATATCAAAGGCGGTACCGTGATCAACGGAAGTCCTGATAAAGGGTATACCCAGCGTCGCAGTCGTTGACTCATGAAAGTTATGCACCTTTATCGCTATGTGCCCCTGATCGTGATAGAGCGCCAAAACCACATCAAATTCACCGTCGATTGCTCGGTAAAAAATCGAATCCGCTGGGTAAGGTCCCCGAGAATCGACGCCCATCTTGTTTAGCTCCTTTATTGCTGGACCTATTTCGTCTAACTCTTCCCTTCCCAAAAGACCACCTTCGCCCCCGTGAGGGTTCAGCGCCGCGACACCGATTACTGGTCGGTGCAGGCCCCAATACTCTAGTGTTTTGTGAACCATCAACAATTTCTCAATGAGAACGTCTTTTTTGACGTAACGAGCAGCCTCAATCAACGATTTATGAGTCGACAGGTGGACTACCTTCAACCCTGGCGTCATGAGCATCGTAGCAACCTCTGAGACACCAGCTATCCTCCCGAGCACCTCTTGATGACCAATATCAGTAAAGCCAGCTGACTTAAAAGCCTCTTTGTGAATTGGAAGAGTCACTAAACCTGAGAAAAGGCCAGCGAGGCAGCCTTCGGCACCGAACTCAATAGCTTCCATTGCTGCCTGCCCGCATGATGCCTGGACCTTTCCCAATCGAAATGCGTCTGGTTTCGTGAGGGTCTTCGGTTCGATGAGGTTAAATCCGATAACTGAGTCCTCAACTCGATCTATCAGATTCAACGACGGGAGCTCTGCCCCCAATATCCTCGCAGTCTCATTTAAAGCCCACAAATTCCCAATAAAAACCAAGCGTTTGGAACTAGGAATTCTTTGATCACTCATGATCTTTATAGCCAATTCAGGGCCTATTCCCGCTGGATCTCCCAATGTAATACCAACCGGTAGATCGTTTAGATTCATGTTCGCTTTCATCGCTTGCAACTTTATATATAAATAAACGTTATTATGTTGAGTTGAATACAAGGTCGGCTCGCGCCATATCTTAACAAGTATAAGATTTACGCGAAAAGCGATGATTGCCTGAGAAGGAGGCTTCTCAACAGAGCGGTTTTGCCCAGAAATCTCGGCGAATTATTCCCGAACACCAAGCTACCTAGAATGTTGCGCCGTTTACGGAGCAGGCGCCGCTCGCTTTCTTTGAGAATCTTCTGCACTGGACGCCTCGGCGAGGCCAGTATTTTCAGCTACAAACGCTAACTTGTTCCCTGACTATATAATTACCGTTGATTCCAGCGTCAGACCGAAACCCTCTACACCGACATACTCTACTTCACGGCCAGCTATCAATTTTATGTTAGCCAGGCCCAAATCTCTTAATATCTGTGCCCCAACTCCAACCTCAAGCCATTGGCTTTTACGTTCATCTTCCTTGGTCTGATCCGCAATATTTTCATGAGGCACGCCCACAAAGCCGGTCCGCAGATAAATGAGTACACCTCCACCCAAATCACTAATCTTATCCAATGATGCGTTGAGGATATTGGTTTTATGCTCACCTTGCGTTCCAAAAATATCTTCGACTAATTTTTCCCTATGAATTCGAACTGGCACAGACGACATTGACCCAATATCTCCAAATACAAGAGCCACGTGTTCAGCATCCTCAAAACGTGTTCTATAAGCAAACGCTTGCGCTTCGCCAATTCGCGTAGATACAGGGAACTCATGGGAACGTTCGACCAATTTCTCGCGACGCTGGCGATAAGCTATTAAGTCTGCAATTGAAACAATCTTTAATTCATGCTTCTGGGCAAAGTCCTCTAACTGCGGCAATCTCTGTACAGTGCCATCGTCATTGACTAACTCGGCCAACAAACCAACCGGCGGCAGTCCTGCTAGCTGAGCCAAATCAGTGCCGGCCTCTGTATGCCCGGACCTGACTAAAACACCACCCTGACGGGCCACTAGGGGGAATATATGGCCAGGTCTCACAAAATCCTCGGCAGCTACATTATTCGAGGTCAAGGCAACTGCGGTTGCTGCTCGTTCCTCGGCCGATATTCCCGTGGTTAACCCCTGCTTATAATCTATAGATATGGTGAAAGCTGTACTCATTGGAGCATCATTACGCCCCACCATAGGATCAAGATGCAGGGCGGTTGCCTGATCTTGCAAAATAGGGGTACATAGTATTCCACTCGTATGCCTGATCATAAAAGCGACTGCTTCCGGGGTAGCTTTGCTCGCAGCCATAATTAAATCGCCCTCATTCTCACGATCATCGTCATCCACAACGACGATCATTTCGCCGGCTTTAATCGCCTGCAGAGCATCCTCTATCGAATCAAACTTCATTGAAATAAAAGACCAAAAAAAGGTGTGAGTACCTTAACACAATACCTAACATCAAGAATTAGAAGTCTGCCGTTCTTACTAGATCACGTCTTCTTTCTTAAGGACCTCAAGTTCTTCCTTACCTAACCCAAGCATTTCGGAAAGTATTGCGTTGCTGTGCTCGCCCAAAGACGCCACCTCCTTTAGGTAAGGTGTGTTTTTTCCTTTGAACCTTATAGGGGTATTAAAGAAAACAGCCTCACCCACACCCTCATGCTTTTGCCAGACCAAAGATCCTCGCTCGTGCAAATGAGGGTCATTAACAACATCCTCCAGGTTTTGCACTGGTGCACAAATGACTCCAAAAGCTTGCGCCTTCGAGAAGATTTCCGCCTTGTTATGTCTACGCGTCCATTTTTCAACCTTTGCGTCTAGTTCATCCATATTTTTTGATCTCAAGTGGACTGATGAAAAACGCTCGTCCGACGCCAAACTGGCCTCACCCATCGCCTCACACAATTTTCTCCAATGCCCTTCGCGAATAGAGATGATCGCTACGTGACCATCTTTAGCTTCGTAAACGTTATACGGGGCGGCCGCTAGTCCAGCATGACGATTACCGGTTCTGGGTCTCTGCTCACCCTGCTGAAAATAGGCTCCCAGTTGGGTTAACAAAGTCGGGAATACACAATCTTGCATTGACACGTCGACCGTAGAGCCAATCCCTGTGCGCTCTCGCTCATACAGCGCTGACACGATACCAGCATAAGTATGAATACCTCCTAGAAAATCACATAGGGCAGCACCGGCTTTCTGAGGAGGGCCATCCGCTTGACCGGTAACACTCATTATTCCTGTCATCGCTTGTAAGGTTATATCCATACCGAGGTAGTCTTTATAACGACCAGAGCCACCGTAACCGGTGCTCGACGCATAGATCAATTCGGGATTAATAGTCCTCAACTCGTCGCTCCCCAATCCATACTTGGCAAGCGTGCCAGGTGCAAAATTCTCCAGCAACACGTCCGCATGTTCAACTAAGCGCCTAACAAGGTTTTGTCCTTCTTTTTTCTTAATATTGAGCGTTATACATTCCTTGCCACGATTTAGGGTGGCAAAAGGGTAAGTACCGTTTACGGGACGACCAGGACCTCTGAGGGTCTCCCCTTTAGTCGATTCGATTTTGATGACTCGCGCTCCCGCTTGAGCAAGCAAGAATCCGCAATACGGGCCGTTGTAGACCTGTCCAAAATCTAAAACGGTGACACCTTTAAGCGGCTCTGCTACATCCATGGCTTGACCTCCGACGAGTGCTCGTTTTTATTAAAATCAGGAAAAACGCAAGTGCTCGTTCCTTGCTCCCTCTTCTCCTCCTATGAGATGCTTTAGGTAGGTCTCGTAAGACTCCATCCACATCAATCGAGACCGCTGCCGACCCGCTTTCTCATCCGTCTTCGTGCTCTTTGTGTACCAGTTGTTGCACTGCAACCAAACCTTTCCCTCAGCCGTTTCGTTACATTTATTGCTCCATCTAGCAACAGCCTCATGTTTTGGCTCAACTTCACTGTGCCCGTCTTTTTTCATTTCAGAAACAATTGAAGCAATGTACTTACTTTGTTCCTCACATAACAACGTGACATTCGTAACTGGGTTAAGGCTTTGAGGACCAATCATCATATAAAAGTTTGGCATGTCGACCACATGTATTCCCCAAAGCGTCTCGGGATCCGTCATTTGAAAGTTATTACCCTCAGACGCACCAAAACGTTCCGCTAACGTCGCTCCATTTTTTCCTACGACGGGAAAGGGAATTAGACCGTTGTCAAAACCGGTTGCATAGATGATTACGTCGAAATCGTAAGACGCGCCAGAGGCCGTCTCTAGTCCGTTCTCCGTGATTGAGGAAACTCCCCCAGGCTCGTGCACCAAATGAACGTTGGGCTTATTAAAAGTCGTATAGTAATCATCTATGAAGAGAACTCGCTTGCAAAAAAACGGGTAATCCGGCGTCAGCGTCTCTGCCAGCACAGGATCGCTGACCTCCTTTTTGATACGTTGGGCGATGCCTTTACAGATAGCACTGTTTTGCTCTTCGTTGTGTAACATGTCAAAAGTAAAAGGAGCATTCGGGTCAGGCGGAAATTCTCCCTTCCAGTCAACATAGCGCAGCTTTTCACTATAGCCGCCATCGTTGAAAGCCTTAACTATTTCTGGAGGGGTTGGCTCATCGTCCCTTGGAAGGGCCCAAGTGGCTGTTCGCTGAAATACCGTTAATGAATCGACATCATCGCAGATCGAAGTAATTACCTGAGCCGCCGAGGCGCCCGTACCAATGATGCCGACATTTTTACCCTTCAAATCTGCCGAGCGATCCCAGAGAGCCGTGTGGAAACTTTCACCCTTGAATGATGACATACCTGGCACCTCAGGCATGCGCGGGCTGGAGAGAGGTCCATTTGCACAAACGACATGCTTGGCTCGAATCGATTCTCCAGAACAGCCCTTTGCGATATTCCAGGTACTTAGCTCCCATTCCCCGAGATCTTGATAATCAACCTCCACCACCTTAGTAGAAAAAATAATCTTGTCTCTAATCTGGCAGTAATCTGCCAACATCTCAGCATAATCAGCTATTTCACTTTGACTGACGTACTTCTTTGAGGGAATAAATCCAGTGCGATCTAAAAACGGCAAGTATGTATATGAGGGAACGTCACAGGCGGCCCCGGGGTATGAGCCAACTCCACCGTGACTCCAAACACCGCCTAAGTTTGTATTCATCTCAATGATGCAGAAATTTTCAACACCAGCTTCTCGAAGATAATTCGCGCAGAGCAGTCCAGAAAAACCACAACCAATAATCGCTACTTCGTACTTGTCCATCACACTCCCTCTTTTGAATCAATCCACCCTAAAATCCTACGCAACGATTCTCGCTAAAGTGGAAGGATCTTCAACACCTCTAAATTAAGGATAGGGTAAAGGAAACGACAAGGATCACAAAAGTCCAGAAAGTAAGTAAGCCATATCGCATATTCCAACGTTGGTTTCCTCTAGCCTGTTCATAAGCCCGCTTGGACCAAACTAACTCCGACAGATCAATCCAAGTCCTCGAAGACAAGCTAACAAGATAACCAAATACAACCGTCACAAAAAAGCCAAAGACATTCCACCACAACCATGAGACGGTCGGTACAAATAACCACAAAACTAAATTAAGCAGAAACCCAAGAATCAAACCAATACATGCACCGTTTCCAGCCGCCCGCTTCGTGAGCAAGCCTAGACAGAAAACACCTAAAATTGGACCATTAATCAAGGAGCCCACTTTGTTAATAGCTACTAAGACAGTCGAAGCGATATCTCCAACGAAGAAAGACATTGATAAGGCAACCACACCCCAAAACACAGTTAAGAGGCGAGAGTAAAGGAGCTCCCTCTTATCAGACCATTCTTCCGATCTCGAGAACCTGCGCAAGAAGTCTTCCATCGACGTCGCTGACAAGCTGTTTATAACAGAGTCCAGGGATGACATCGCTGCCGCGAAAAGTGCCACTAAGGTCAATCCTACTATCCCAACTGGTAATTGCTGTATCAGGAAAACCGGAACCGCTAAATTATAATTAGGCTCGCCTCCAGATGTCGGCAAACTGGGTAGAAAGCTTGGGGTGCTATCCGCGTAGACTGCTATTCCCACTCCAACAAGGCAATAGAGTAATACGATCGGAAATCTCAAAAGACCATTAATCAGCAAGACGCGTTGGCTGTCGTCCTGGTTCTTTGCGCACAACTCTCTCTGAACCTGGCTTTGATCACATCCGTAGTAGGATACATAGAGGAAGAAGCCACCCAACAACATGGGCCAAAAGGCAAAATCCTTTCCATCTCCTAAGCCATGTCCACCGAAATCGATAGTGGTTTGGCGCTCGCTTGGCAGGCTTGAAATCATCTGCACCAGACCATCAAATTCACCGATCAGCATAATTAGAACAAAGATTAAGACCGCTACTAGCAGGATCATTTGAGCAACATCACTGTAGATGACCGCCTTCATACCACCGAGCACGTCGTAAACCACGGTAAAGACTCCGAGCAATAACACCGAGGCCAGGAAAGAAAGACCTGTAATCAGTTCGATCACAATAGATATGCTGTAAACCGTAACAGCAGTGGCGAAGACCCTGATCAATTGAAAAACGGCACTCAACAGTAGCCTCGTCTTCAGGTCAAAACGCTTCTCGAGGTATTCGTAAACAGAAATTAATTGAAGCTTGTACAATATGGGCATCATGAAAACCATAATGAATATCATCGAGAGGGGCACGGCCAATTCGTACTGTAGCCAAAGTAGGCCTCCTCCAGCGGCAAAGGCGACGAAGGCTGGTGCACCGAGAATGCTATTCGTTGAGCATTGAGTCGCTAAGACAGAGACAGCAATCGCGGTTGGACCGGTGCTTTTTCCTGCAACATAATAATCTCGGCGATCTTTTTGCTTTAACGACAAAAAGAAGCTCAGGCCAATAAGGCCAGTTAGATAGAGGGCAACAACTAGCCAGTCCAGATTAGAGATTCGGTCTATTTCCAAGGGGTCCGCCATTCGTAAGCCATAGACATTGGTATGGCTGTAGGCTTAATTTTGCTTTGAGATTCGGAAAGGATCTGGCACTTAGAAGATCAAACCATTCATCTGTTTCGATCAGATTTAGCTGATCTAAAGAAAACTCTCTCTCTCGATCGGAAATATTATGGACGCAAAAAATGCTTTGGCTCCGACTTCTACTTTGCCTCCAAAAAGAAAAAAGGCCTTCTCCTAAGTGCAAGGTATACTGCGTGGCGTTTGGATGGAAAGCTGTCTGCCTTTGTCTTACGGAAAGAATTTCTTGAAGCCCATAAAAAACTCCATGCATGTTGGAGTCGATATCGTCTAAGTCTCTCTCCAGTTGGCATAAATCAAAACGCCCTCTGTTGATTGATCTATTTCGCCCCGTCTTACCGAGAAGTTGCAAGTCATTCTCCGCACCCAAGAAACTGTGAAGATAAAAAGCTGGGATACCCTCCAGCGCCATCATAATTGTGTGAGCACACAAAAAACGCTCCACCTGAAATTCATCCGGCCCGGCCGCGGTACCCTGCAAAGCTGAGAAAAGACTGATATTTATTTCATAGGGTTTCTCCGAACTACCATTTAAATTTCGGCTTGATATTAAACCTCCAAAATCCCGCATCGTCTCAATCAGCTCTTGGGTTTCTTGTCGAGACAGTATCCCCTCTACTGGACGCAAACCAATACCGTCGTGAGATGCGATAAAATTAAGATAGGTAGTGCCATCCTGCGCTGGCGGCATACTCATCAACCAATTATTCAGATAGTAGTTATTACCCGTGATCATGGCCTGAAGAATTAGAGGCGGTAAAGCGAAGTTATAAATAATATGGGCTTCGTTTCCGTTTCCGAAATACGACAGGTTTTCTCGATTGGGTATGTTTGTTTCTGTAATTAACAGCACAGACGGATCGAAGTGTTCAATCAAAGTTCGCAGCAGCCTGACTATCTCGTGCGTCTGAGGGAGGTTAAGGCAAGTCGTATTTAATTCCTTCCACAAAAATGCAACCGCATCTAATCTGAAACCACGCACACCTTTGCTAAGAAGAAATCGGATGACGGATACCATCTCTTTTAAAACGTCCGGATTTGCAAAATCAAGGTCGATTTGATCATGACTGAAGGTACACCAAACAAATGCGTTACCGACTGCCCTCTCAGTTTTGCGAATAAGCCTTGAGGTTCTTGGCCTCACCACCCGTGATAGATCTGATAAGGGGTCAACCTCAACGAAGAAATCCTTTCCAGGCGAAGCATTAGATTTGAACTGCTCGAACCATGGATGTTCCGAGGAGCAGTGGTTGATGACGAGGTCGACTAATAAGCCACGGTTTTTACAAATCAATTCAATGTCAGACCATTGGCCCAGTTCATCATTAACGCTCAAATAATCCTTCACGGCGAAACCATCATCCGAACTCGAAGGAAAAAATGGCAGTATGTGAACATCGCTAACTACATCACCCAACCTTTGCTCCACAAATTCATTAAGGGCAGCTAGTGGAGGCATCGACGAGCTCGTAACAGAATCACCATAGCTAATCAAAATAGTCCTCGACTCGTCCCAGTAGTTGGTTCCTGGAGGATGATTTATTTCAATACTTTCATAGTTCATTCGCTGCAGGACTTCATCGATTAAATCATCTGAAGCCTCTCCGTAGATTCGCTCCAAATGGCCACCAACTTTGCTCCGCAACTCGAGAGGAAAGTTCACTATTAAATTACCCTAAGTCTAATTGCCGAGCGTTATCGGCATCTACAGCGGCTTTCAATCTGGCATAAATATCTGGTACGGCGCTTACTACCCTATTCCAATGACTAATGAACGGCGTCTCCATGGGATTCTCCATGAAAGTATCCCCTGCTTTCAGTAAATTTTCGGCAAACAGTTCAACCATTTCTTCTTCAACATGGACTTCATAATCAAGACCATTCATCACGGCGTCGCAACGATAACTATCCACCAAGTCTAGAGCGACCCGTAAATAAGTCGCCTTTAATGTTCTGAGGAGGCCTTTATCGAAAATGACGCCATCGGTAGCAAGCGCCCTGAAAAAGGCTTTGCCGATATCTATAGACATCTTCGATAAACCAGCCTGATCATTATCTTGAGAAACACTCTGGTGCTTATGATCGTAAATATCCGCGATATCCACTTGAGAAATTCGCTTTGGTCGAAAATTCCGAAGCATCTCGATTAACACACCGATCTCAAGACCCCAGTCACTAGGGATTCGAAGGCCCGCCATTACATCCTTACGCATCGCGAACTCCCCAGCTAATGGGTAACGAAAGCTATCGATAAATTCAAGGTAATCTGTTTGTTGATTAGCTAGAGTTTGTTTAAATGCTCTGGTCAGAGGAGTGACTAGAAGCCTAGATACGCGACCCCCCAAATACTTTCCCGCAATCCTGGAATAATATCCCTTGCTGAATTGAAACCTAAAATTAGGGTTGGCTACCGGATATATTAGCCTCGCGAGAAGTGATCGATCGTAGGTTACTATATCGCAGTCGTGCAGAGCCACCGCTTCGACGGCGTTTACTGCCAGCGTATAGCCCATACAATACCAAACGTTTCTTCCCTTCCCTAATTGCGTTGGCGCTAAGCCTCTGCTCCTCAGCTCTTCATCTATCTTCCTCAAATTAGGACCATCATTCCAAAGAATTTGATGCGACTGCGGGAGCCGCGCAAAAAAATCTCTCGCTTTGAAGTACTCTCCTTCATCAGCTTTGTCTAAACCAATCACAATCTGACTCAAATAGGGAACTTTCTGTAACTCTGTAACAATGTTGTTCAAAGCAGGTCCTTCAAGTTCAGAGTATAGAGAAGGTAGTATCAGTCCAAGCGGGCGTTTCTCGGCGAAACCCATTAACTCATTCTCTAGGTCCTCAATAGGCCTATCGACAAGGTTGTGAAGGGTCGTAATCTTCCCGTTCTGGAAATTGTCTGCCATCAAATATTCCTCTAATCGACCGAATAATGTTCTAAAGCTTTCTTAAGAGCTTTGACCCAACCATCAGGTGCAGCTGTATTTTCAATGAAAATATTGTTCCGAGCACATTCGTCTACCATCTTCTCGTCGCTCCCGAGATAAACCCCGTATTCCGCGGCTCTCAGCATTTCCAAATCATTCTCGCTATCACCAAGCGAGATAGAGATAAGCTCACCCTCTAGCTTTTCCTCAATGATTTTTTTCGCGATTAGCATCGAGGACCCCTTGTTAGAGCCCCCTTGCAGATGGGAAAACCTCCCACCTTCTATCAACTTGGCGCCACTTTGGCTCGCGACCATTGCAATCTCCTCTTTGATGGAGGGGTCCGGGATGATCAAAGGCAGTGTGTACTCTCTCATTCTTGCCCTCCGCAAATCAGATCCTCCTAACCCAGTCAGCCTCATGGCGTCGTTTAGAGAACAGTGAACCAAACTGGTTACTTTTTTAGCATAAGACTGGTACAGCCGCTCTAGCCTATCAATCTGCATCCCTAGCACTATGCAAAAATATTTTCCTCGGCTTTCAACTTTGTACGGTTCGAGCTGCTCGAGCTCAAACTTGTTCTTGGGAAACAAGATGGCTGCGCCATTCTCTATAATGAAAGGGCCATCCAAACCCAATTTACTCTGCCAACACTCTGTTTCACTTAGCGTTTTACTCGTATTCAGGCTGACACCGATACCCTTGGCCGTTAGCTCAGAAATAAGCTGCACATTTACTTCATAACGATAGTCCTCTTTACCTAAAAGAGTTCCATCCAAATCCGTAAATATGTGAAATTTGCGCACCGTCCAAATTACCCACGAGAGTAAACTATTCGACCGCCCAATATCGTCATGTCAACTTTGACTGTCGGCAGCCGTTCATCGCTAATTTCAAGAATGTTATCTGATAGAATGGCAATATCAGCCAGCTTCCCAACCTCTAATGAACCCTTTTCAAACTCCTCGAAAGCCGCGAAAGCGTTATTTATTGTGTAACTTTTAATGGCTTCTGACCGACTCATTTTTTGAGCAGGATAGAATAGCTCCCCATTATTCATTGTTCGAGTCACAGACGCCGTGAAAGATGCAAGAGGACTTATCTTCTCCACCGGAACGTCTGTGCCATTCGCGATTAGAGCTCCTGAATCAATTAGATCGCGCCAAGGGTAAGACGTACGGCGTGTTCGCATCTCTCCAAGCCGGGAGGGAATCCAAGGACCATCGGATACGCAGTGAATCCCCTGCACCGAGGCAATGACGCCAAGAGCTCCGAAACGAGGGACGTCGGACGGATGAACATGCTGCGCGTGCTCCACCCTGAATCTGAATTCTTCTCCCGTCGAGGAGTTCTTCTTGAAAACTCGCTCGTACAGATCCAGGATTTCTCTATTTGCTCTATCGCCAATCGCATGAGTATTTAACTGATAGCCATTTTCTATCGCGGCATCTGCTATTGACTCGATGTCTGACAAGGTTTGCAAAACCAAGCCTTCACTCGAGTTCAAGTCTTCGTAAGGCTCTAGTAGCCACGCCCCGTGCGCACCAAGAGCACCGTCTAACTGAGTTTTTATAGATCGAACTACCAGGAAGTCGTCAGGCTCTGGAAGAGCCAAGGAGCCTTTGAGGTTGCCAAAAAATTCTGCATCATTTACACCTCGGATCATGACGTAGAGCCTTAGAGGCAGTTTGCCTTCATCTTCTAGCCGCTTTAAAAATTTTATTGTCGCCAGATCAGTTCCGGCATCATGAAAAGTTGTAACGCCGTTTCTTAAAGCCATCTCGCCAGCTAATCTCACTTGGTCTATCATTTGGGAAAGCTTGAGCTCTTCGCTTATTTTTGACTGCGATTCCTCCGAGACTCGCCTCACAAGTCGTTGTGCCGTCTCTCGTAACAATCCGGTCGCACGACCCGCACTATCTCGTACGATTTCTCCTCCTAATGGATCCGGGGTGAAGGGATTTATTTCCGCTAGTTCCAGGGCATAGTCATTAACAAATGAAGCGTGGCCACTCGCGTGGCCGAAGATTATGGGGTTTTCTGGAGCAATCTCATTTAATCTCTCGTTGGTAGGCACGCCATCGACCATCTTCTCAGGAAGATTTTTCCATTTGTCTTGATGCCAACCTCGGCCATATAGCCATTGGCCAGGTTCCAACGAATCGACCGCTAACGCTGTTTGTGAAACTATTTCATCCCAGTCCTCTGCCTCACTCAAGTCTAAGATTTGCAAGGACCTACCAAGACTCATGAAGTGTCCGTGGCCTTCTATAAACCCAGGCATGACAAACTTTCCCTCTAAATCAATAACTGCCGTCGTTGGACCAACAAATCTGGAAATCTCGGAGGCCGTTCCGATTGCAACGATTCTCGACCCGCGTATCGCAATCCCCTCTGCGATCGACATCCCTTGGTCGACTGTCGCCACAGTGCCACCGGTTAGAACCAGATCAGCAAAGGTGTCAGAGAATTTCGAGCCACCTTCCCTAGCCAAAATATTTGTGTTGACCATCAAAAGGAGGGTACAAATATTTAGTGTTTGTCTAACCAAAACTTTACTCCAACAAAGACGGATCAACCTAAGCCCTCAAAAACAGAAGTTTGACCACTCCAATGCATAATCGGGGCCGCTTTCAATGTGGTATATATATTGCCTAATTAACGTGTGTAAATCTTTTCATGGCAACAATTTTCGTCAAGACATAAGCGTGCGTTTATACAAATCCAAAAAACATTTCGATGAGTTGATCTCTCCCGAGGGAAGAGCGAGGAAGGGTGTTGGAAATATTGCCCGGTGGTTGAGATCCAACGACGCGGAGGAACTCAGAACAGCTTCGGAGCTCGCACAGCTTGCTATTCGCCAAATGGGAATAAGCTTTACAGTCTATTCGGAAGAAACCAACATCGATCGTGAATGGCCTTTCGACATAATTCCTAGAACTATTTCTGCTAGCGATTGGAAGAACGTGAGTAAAGGTCTAGCTCAACGATTGAAGGCGCTTAATCGGTTCATCGACGATATTTATAACCGTCAAAAAATTCTGGCGGAGGACGTTATCCCCGCCGACCTAGTGCTAAATTCTCCCAATTTCAGGGCTGAATGTGTCGGCATGAGGCCCGCACAAAGTGCGTGGGCTAATGTCTGTGGCACTGATCTGGTGCGCGACAATGCAGGACACTTCTTCGTATTAGAGGATAATCTGCGCGTTCCTTCTGGCGTCTCTTACATGATTGAGAATAGAGAAGTAACTAAACGAGTTCTCCCTGAACTTTTCTACGACCACAGTATCCTTCCGGTAGACGACTACCCCTCGAGACTTTTTGAGATGCTTGCCTCGTTGGCGCCCGGAGATCGGAAAAGGCCGAACATAGTGGTGTTGACCCCTGGGATCTATAATTCCGCCTATTTCGAGCACGCTTACCTCGCAAGAGAAATGGGGGTTGAACTTGTAGAAGGCAGTGACCTAATTGTTTCCGAGGATAACTATGTTCAGATGAATACAGTCGATGGGCCCGTGCGCGTTGACGTGATCTATCGTCGAATTAACGAAGAATTCTTAGACCCAGAGGTTTTCGAGAAAGATTCTCTACTTGGCGTACCCGGTCTTGTACGCGCTTGGAAAAGCGGAAACGTTTCAATCGCGAACTCTCCGGGTTCCGGCGTCGCCGACGATAAAGCTATCTACGCCTTTGTGCCAACCATTATTCGTTATTATCTTAAACAAGAGCCCATCCTGCACAATGTCAGAACCTATCTCTGCCGAGACCCTCGACATCTAGACTTCGTTCTCAAGAATATAAAAAAACTTGTGATCAAACCCGTTAATGAGTCGGGAGGTTACGGCATTTTGGTCGGGCCTCACTCGACCGATCTGGAACGTAGCAGGTACGTAAAACAACTCGAAAAAAGTCCAGAAAACTATGTCGCACAGCCCACTTTAGCCCTGTCTACTGCTCCGACAGTTATTGAAGGCAATATAGAGCCGCGGCATCTCGATTTAAGACCGTTTATTTTGCAAGGAAAGAAAATCTGGGCGACCAACGGTGGACTGACTAGGGTAGCACTAAAAAAAGGGTCTTTGGTGGTGAACTCCTCACAAGGAGGGGGGAGCAAAGATACGTGGATCGTGGAGAGAACTAAATGAAACTGCTCTCTAGAGTCGCTGAACGTCTTTATTGGTTAGCGAGATACCTCGAGAGAACAGAAAACACCGCCAGACTCATAAAAAGTTACAACAATTTAATCATGGACATTCCCATAGGTTCTGAACCCTCGTGGATGATCCTGGTAGATATTCTCGATGAGAAAAACAAGTACTCGAGGATTTTCAAAAATGAAAACGAGCAAAATGTTCACAAATTTCTCGTGGAAAAACCCTCAGTAACTTGTGGGATTCACCATTCAATCGCCCAAGCAAGGGAAAACATGCGTACCACTAGGGACGCTCTCCCTGAAGAAGCCTGGGAGTATACAAATGGATTATTTCTATTCTCATCAGAGAACCGGACCAAGTGCGGTAGGAGAAAAGCCAGGCTCGCATATCTAGACGAAATTATTCAGCGTTGCCAGATGATCAGCGGCCTCATCGACTCGACTTTGCCCAGAGACAATGCCTATCACTTTATAAAAATAGGTTGCCTGATTGAGAGGGCAGATATGACAGCGAGAATCACAGACGTGGGAGCCGGTGACATTTTAGATCGTGAGGGCTTATATGACGCAATAGACCCAATCCTTTGGGGTTCGTTACTTGAAGCCCTCTCGGCAAAAAGCGCCTACAGAAAGGCTGTTAGTCCGATAGTAGAGAAAGACCCAATCGTTGATTTCCTTTTCAAAGAGGAGAATTTTCCTAGATCAATTTATTTTTGCTTGCGAGAAATTTCTATCGAAATTGGAGATAAACCAAATCGCCAAAACGTTACCAAATTACTGCGCAGCTCCATGCGTAAGCTAAGAAAATTCGATGCATCGACATTAACGCGAGATCAGCTCCATAAGTTCATAGACAAATTCCAAGTATCTTTACTCGTCCTAAATGAAGAGTTCTACTCGAGCTGGTTTACTGGAGAGCAAAATGATCGGATTTAAATGCCAATGTGGTCAACCGCTATACTTTGAGAGCACTCGTTGCGACGCATGCGGCTCATCGGTAGGCTTCGATCCTTCATCATTGACTTTCAAGACAATTAAAAACGACCAAGCTGTTTCAGACTACCAACTGTGTTCAAATGGTACTAACCACGGCGTATGTAACTGGGTCACAAAGGGAAAAGAGATCGGCAGTCTTTGTTTCGCATGCAAATTCAACCGCTTCATACCTAATCTATCTAATCCGAGAAATCTCTGGCGGTGGGGAGAACTAGAAAAGGCAAAGAAAAGGCTATTTTTCACTTTGTTAAGCCAAGGGGTCCCGCTAATCGATGGCTGGCAACTTAAGAAGAACGGCCTTCTATTCGATTTCTTAGAGGATCAAAGGTCCAATGATTATGCACTGGAACCTTTTGTTTCGACGGGGCATGCGAACGGTGTTATTACAATCAATATTCTCGAGGCTGAGCCTGTCGCCAGAGCTGCGGAAAAGGCGGCTCATCAGGAAAAACATCGAAGCTTATTGGGTCACCTGCGACATGAGAGCGGTCACTACTTCTGGTATCTTATGAGGGATAATCAGTATCTGAAAAACCAATTCGAAAGGTTGTTCGGCTCACCAGATATTGATTACGATCTCGCATTAGAATCCTATTATGAAAATGGAGCACAGACAGCTTGGTGGGAAAGATATATCACGCCCTATGCTAGCTCCCATCCATTCGAAGATTGGGCCGAAACCTGGAGCCACTATCTACACCTGATCGATGGGCTAGAGACAGCAGCGCAGCTAGGTTTCACCGAGGAGGAAGGCTTGAGCCAGCCTTTAGGACATAAGTTAAAAGCATGGGAAGAGATAAGCTCTCGCCTTGACGAACTAAATCGTAGTCTAGGAGTTACTGATCATTATCATTTTTCGGTCAACGAACTAGTTGCAGAAAAACTAGGATTTGTAAAAACCTTTATACAGGAGCTTCAGACGACTGATCTAATGCGGGGAGCTGGTCAAAGGCTTTCTTGATATTTTCATCCCAGCTTTTCCTAATCTTCGTAAGATAAGGATGATCGTCATCAAGCCGCACGTATTTATCCCATTTTAATAGACTATCACGCCGATAAAACAGACACTCTATCGGAGGCCCGACGGTTGCATTAGACCGCATCGTGCTATCGACCGAGACAATCGCACATCTCATTGCAGTCTCGGGCTGCGTATCGGCCTGCATAATGCGGTCGAGAATAGGCTTCCCATATTTAGTTTCCCCTATTTGCAGATAGGGCTGCGCGGAGGATGCAGCTATATGATTCCCCTCGGGATAAACCAAATAAAGTTCGGGGTCCTGTCCTGCTATTTGCCCTCCGATTATGAACGAAGCGCTTGCGTCTAATCCTGCATCAGGCCCCTCCTCCGATGCATACCTGCTTCTTGCGGCAACCAACAGTTCTCCCACGTAGTCTGCGACGTCCGATACATATTTCCCGGACCTGATTGTAATACTTTCTGCCCCTTCAAGATCTCTGTTTAATTTCGCTATCACACTTTGACTTGTGGCTAAATTTCCGGCACTAAGCAAAGTAATTGATCTATCTCCTTCAAAGAAAAAAGAGTGCATCTTACTGTAGGTATTTACTCGATCAGGGCCGGCGTTTGTACGAGAGTCAGAGCAGAAGACTATGCCTTCAGTGAGGGCTATACCCAAACAATATGTCATGAGAGCGAATCAACCAAAATGAAAGCAAGTTTCACTTCGGAAGAATCAAGAACGCCTTGAAAAGGAACTAAAAAACCCTTAATCGCGACTTCAGGAACCATTCCTTGATCCTACTTTGCCAAGCAAATCATCGCAATATTTTATGTCGCGTGATTCCAAATTTCGGTCTAAAAAACAAGCTTATAGCGCACTAAAAAGAGGCGATTCAAGTAGTTAACTCACTAAACAGAGCATCAAATCGAAAGTTTACATAGTGAGTCGGTGAAACAAGCTTTAAGGCGGGCTTTAGTCATACATAACCAACTGACTTTTATGTATTTATTCTAGTTTCCTTTCTTCCCACGTTCGACGCGGGTTGGCACAATAATTGAAGTTAACGAGGTCAGAGTCGTTAGATTTTCAGGACGCGCCCTCAAAGCTAGACAAATAACGTGATCATAGATTTACTTCCACTTTTCCTAACACTTCTTATTGCCGGCGCATTGGCCGGTATCACTGCAGGGTTGTTTGGCAATGGCGGTGGATTCGTCGTGGTCCCAGCACTGGTCTTTGTCTTTTCCATCTTAGCGGATCCAGCGTCAGATCTGATCTTTGTTGCAATCGGTACCTCACTCGCAACGATAGTAATATCCTCAGCTAGGTCAGTTATAGCGCACAGAGCGAGGGGAGCCGTGGACTTTGAGGTGGTCAGGTCTTGGGCTCCTTGGCTTCTTGTTGGCGTCGGTGTTGGGCTTTATCTGGCCTCTTTTGCCAGACCAAATCAGCTGTACTCAGTGTTCGCTGGTGGAGTCTTGGTTTACTCTATCTACTTTCTCTTTCCAAAAGCTCTCTCCAACATGACCTTCTCGGAAACAATGCCGACAGGACTAACCCGGGCTACCATTGCATCCGTGCTTGGTGGTTTTTCAGCCCTACTTGGAATCGGCGGTGGGACACCCACTGTCATCACTATGGTTGCGTGCAGCAGACCTATCTACCAAGCTGTAGCTACAGCATCTGGAGTGGGCTTTATAATCGGCCTCGGCGGTGCTGTTGGCTTTCTAATCCTCGGCCTCGGCAAGTCTGACTTACCGGTCGGTTCTATGGGGTATATCAACGTCCCTTCGCTGATTGCAATGGGAGTTATGTCTCTTTTCACCGCTCCAATAGGAGCCAAGTGGGCTCACTCACTTGATGAGGACGTTCTCAAGCGACTATTTGGTATCTATCTGGTGGCTGTTTCACTGAGTATGTTTTGGAAAGCAAGCCAGG
>CAJXCK010000015.1 GCA_913051785.1 uncultured Gammaproteobacteria bacterium | reverse complement strand
CCGTAAGTTTTGATCAGATCAGCGCTAACTTCCGAAACGGACCGCGGAGTCTCTAGCAAAGAAAGCGACAACCCGAAGGCACCTTCTGAAGGCTCGCTAGGTAATATCGAGAGATCATCAGATATCTCAGTTACCGTAAAATCTTCTAATTCCGCGACACCATCTTCTGCGTCTTCCTCCGCCCACAACGAACTTTGAAAAGCAAATAGTCCGATAAGTAGACTGTAATGAAGTTTTTTCCTCAAATCGTACATCTTTTCCCCAAAAAAATTGTTTTACCAGCTGACTTAAAGCAAGAAATATACCAAGCGGATTTGATTGAGGTAGGAACACAAGATTCTGATAAATATAGATTAATTTATTTTCAGAGATTAAAAAGCCCTGCAGAGTTTGATCCATGCTTCAGAATGCGATCAGTTTTTTCCAAAATGCTCCATTGTGGGGCTTTAGGAAGTAGGCCATGAGCACAAAAGATAAAACCAACAAAAAGTCTAATGAGCCGTGATCAGTTCCTGAATTCTTAAGATTTCCGAGACGCCAAAAGGCTCCCAATTTGTAGTGCGATAGCAATAAAAGTACCAGTCGCAACTGGAAAGCCCAAAAGAATGCTCAAATATGTTGGGATACTAATCTGTAAAGATCCCAAAAATCCGGGTATAGCCATTAACCCAAGTGAACAGGTAGAAGCAATGATAAGCGTGCGAACACCCGTTTGAGCTCGATCGCGACTAATGGTCCAGCCGGTATAAGCGATTAATGCAAATAGAAATCCTGTTGCCCCGTGCAACACACCTCCGGGAATCATTGTGAACAAGAAGCTAACTAACGGTATCGATCCAACCAATACTAAAAGGATCGCCAAAACCAAGCCGATCCGCCTACTGGCGACTCCGGTAATCGCGATCACGGCGTTATTTTGACTAAACGTCGTATTCGGAAAGGCGCCAAGAAAGGCAGCTAACATAGTATTTACGCCGTCCGCCATTACGCCGCCTCGCAACCGGTCCATATAAACTGGACCTTCTATCGGTTGAGCAGAGACAGATGATGTCGCCGTAATATCACCAATCGTTTCTGTCAGAGAAACGAGAAAAATCGGTAGTAGAAGAAAAAGAATAAGAAGATCGAAATCCAACGAAAACCGAAATGGAGCTAAAAGAAAAAACACGCCGATCTCCTCTGACGAGTTCACTGTTAAATCCCCCAACAAAAAGGCTACAAAAAAGCCAGCTGCCAGTCCAAGCGACAAACTCAACAGTCGACCTAGTGGCCAAGCCCTTGTAGAGAGGAAAATTATTGTTCCAACAGTTACAAAGAGCTCTATGAAGGTATAAGCAAGTCTTGCTCCTTCGCGGTCAGAGATGGTGAATAAAATATTATTGCCAGCTGAAAAAAGTAATGACACGCCCAGCAAAAATATGGTGGTGCCCGTTACCTCGGGAGTGAAAACCTTTTTAAGTTGATCGAGAAAAAAACTAGCTGCAATAACTATTGCTCCCCCGACCGCGCTACACCCCATTAGCGTACCAATCAACTGATCGACGCCAGTACCAGGGGGTAAGACCGAAGCGGCGTAAGCCATGGGACCAATGAACGCGAAACTAGTTCCCTGGACTGAAAGTAAGCCCGATCCCAAACTTCCAAACCGACGAACTTGTATGAACGTCGCTATGCCGGAGACTACGAGCGATGCATTTATAACGTATCGGGTCGCTTCTGAGTCCAAACCGATAACACCAGCCAGCAATAACGGCGCAGTTAAAATACTTGCTGCTATCGCGAACAAATGCGCAAAAGCTGTGAGAACAGAATCTCTCAGGCCTGGCTCATCCTCCAAGCCGTAACTGAGAACTTGCTTCGGTTTCACATTCATGATTGCGTTTCTTCCAGCGAGCGAGCATATTCAAAACTAACTCTTAGCGGTATAGAGATGCAATACCCAAGCCAAATCGATGGTTCGTTAGTTTCCCGAACGGTCATTTTGCCGACAGTCGAGCAAGCAACCTAAGAGGCAGGGTGCCCAAGATAATCTTACTTATAGCCCAAACAGTATGGCCGACATCACGCACCAAATACGGTCCTACCGTCGCGAAAGTGCACCGCTTTGCATCCGATTTATTAGGATTTCTCCGACAAACGAGCCACCGGAGTCTGAAATAATGCCGAACTTCACCAGACTACTTTCGTTGGCATAACTTTTGCTGCAGACTGTTAGGAAGGCTTAGTTGACCGTCCCAGATAGGGAGCGGCTAAATTACTGGGAAGGAATAACGCAGCAAGAAATACCTCGGCCGCCCTAATTTATAGAAAGATGTCCGGCTCTTTCGACTCTTCGAGTAACCAAGGCGTAGCTTTGCCAACCTTCTGAGCCAAGTAAAAGTCCATCAAATAAAAGGTTCAAAATGTCAATAATAAGAGCTGTAGCGAGATTAATTCCATTTCTTATTCTAGGGTGCTACTCACTGACAGCTGTCGGGGAAGACGCGATCGACATACAGGTAGAGGCTGACACTCGGGCTGCTGATAGCCAAAGTCGAATAAACAAATACGATGACGAAGCAAAAGCTGCTCTGCAGGCCTATCGGGTAGCCCTAAAGAGAGCAGAAAGTCTTGAAATTTTTAACAAACAGCTGGCCAGGTTGGTCGACTCTCAAAAGGAGGAGATTGAGTCCATTAAACGCCAAATGGAAGAGATAGAGAGTATAGAAACTGGGGCTCTCCCTTTGATGATAGAAATGACAGACACGCTGGAGCGTATGATACTGGCAGACACTCCTTTTCTCCTCGCAGAAAGACAAGATAGAGCCGCAACTCTTGCTTCAATTATCGATAGAGCCGACGTCACCGCTGGCGAAAAATTCCGGAGAATCATGGAGGCGTATATCATAGAAGCGGACTATGGACGAACGGTTGAGGCATATCGCGGCGATATCAAATTAGAGGAGCAGATCAAGTCCGTCGATTTTCTGCGTATCGGAAGGACAGGCCTCTATTTCCAAACCCTAGATGGAAATGAGACTGGGCGCTGGAACGAGCAAAAGAAGGATTGGGAAACCCTTGATGATGGCTATACGAGAACCGTTAGAGACGGACTTAGAATAGCTCGCAAACAGGCGCCGCCAGATTTGCTGAAATTACCAATCAGCAAACAGGAGTCTTAAATATGAAATTCGATTATCTACTTAGACTCATTGCCGCGACTTTGTTTTTTGTCAGTAACTTTGCATGGTCATTGGAGGCCGAGCAGGAGAAAACAATGGCTGACATTTTGCGGGAAATCCGCTCGATGAACCAAACGGACGCAGACAGATACAGGACTAGAGAAACACAATTTAAACAAGAAGCATCTAACCAAAAGGCTCTGTTGAGGGCCGCGGAAGACGACGTCAGACGCCAAGAGCGCGTCAGGAATAGACTTCAAAAAGATTTTGACGACAACGAGGAGATACTTATAGGGCTTGAATCCTCTCTTGAAAAAAGGGTTGGAGACCTCGGCGAACTATTCGGAGTTTTTCGCCAAACAGCTGACGACACTCAAACCATGCTTTTTGACTCTTTGATCACTCTGGAATTCCCAACTCGCCGCGCTGAAATATCTGAGCTTGCGGAAAGTGACGAAGTGCCAACGATCGAACAGATGCGAGCACTTTGGACCCTTCTCATCGAAGAGTCTGCACTTTCGGGAACCATTAGCAAGTTCCAGGCTAGCGTGGTGAGACCATCGGGGGAGAAATACGACGCAGATGTCACTCGTGTTGGCTCCTTTAACGTGATCACCGAAGACCTGTATCTCAACTACCTTGCGGAAAATAACGAGTTGATAGAGCTACCCCGGCAACCCGCGAGTGCAGTCCGAAGCTCTGCTGCAGATCTCCATGATGCCGATCTAGGCCAAGAAGTAGGCTTCTTTATCGACCCATCAAGAGGAGCTCTACTAGGCTTGCTGGTCCAGTCTCCGAGTTTGGGAGAGCGGGTAGAGCAAGGAAAAGCAGTAGGTTACGCAATAATTCTTCTAGGCATCGTCGGGCTCATAATCGTCGGGCAGAGGTTAATAACCCTCACCAGAATTCGTTCCAGAATAAACAACCAACTGAAGGACTTGGAGACCCCACGCCCGGATAATCCGCTAGGGAGAATCCTGATTAGCTATATTGAAAACAAGCACCTTGACCTCGATACGATAAAGAGCAGAGTAGAGGAGGTCATGTTTTCAGACCTTGCGGAGATCAAAAAAGGATTGCAGCTGATTAAAGTGTTCGCTGCTGTCGCACCATTGATGGGTTTGTTAGGAACCGTGATAGGCATGATCGGCACATTCCAAGCAATTACCCTTTTCGGAACGGGGGATCCAAAATTGATGGCAGGGGGGATATCACAAGCCCTTGTTACGACTGTTTTGGGACTATGCGCTGCAATACCTTTAGTCCTCAGTCATGGTCTTTTGGCTGCCCAATCAACGAAGTTAGGTAAACTGATTGGGGAGCAATTCCTCTCAGTCGTTGCAGATAAGGCCCAACAAGAGGCCGTCAAAGAGAACTAGTAGAAATGTATTTTGTAAGCGACCTACAGCTTTATTTTAGTCGAGGTGGAGAAGTCCTCTACATCATACTAGGTCTTTCGATATGGCTCAGCTGGCTTATTATGGATAGATACTTCTTCTTTTTTAGAGTGCAACCAGAGATGAGCAATCAGGCTATATCCGCTTGGGAACAAACGGATGACAAGACATCCTGGTTAGCAGTCGTGACGAGTCAGCGACTCATCTCAGAAGTAGAAGTGGATATGATTAACAATTTAAGATTGATCCCAGTCATTATCGCGCTCCTACCACTGGTTGGCCTCCTGGGTACCGTTACAGGAATGATCCAGGTCTTTGAGGTTATGGCATTTCTGGGTTCGGGAAACCCTAGGGCAATGGCGAGTGGAGTAAGTGCGGCAACAATACCCACGATGAGCGGAATGGTCGTGGCTCTCTTCGCAATACCCTTTTCAACTCAGTTAAATAGAAAATATCAAACCGAAATTCGCACATTGAAAAACACCATAAAACCAGGAGCATAAATAACGTGTCAGATTCGATCGACTCACTTCTGAACGAAGAGGAAGAAAATCAAATTGATCTAACGCCAATGTTAGACGTCGTGTTCATCATGCTTATTTTCTTTATTGTCACATCTACGTTCGTAAAAGAGTCGGGTGTCGATGTCAGTCGACCCAATGCGGATACCGCTGTCGTCACTGAGTCGAACAGTATTCAGATAGGTATCACGTCATCGAATCAGATTTTTATGGATAAACGCCAAATCGACAAAAGAGCTGTAAGAGCTAATGTCGAGAGAGGCCTAGCCGAAAACGCAGGCGCAGCTGTCATAATTGTAGCGGACGCTGATTCAAAAACTGAGACTTTAATCGAGGTGATGGATCAATCGCGTCTGGCAGGCGCTACTAACGTTTCTGTGGCCGCTGACCAAGGCTATTAACTAAATGCTGTCTATACGCGCCATGCTAATGTGGGGGTTGTCCGCTTTTGTTGGTGCCACACTTTTTTACGCAATGCACCTCATGATCAGACCGGACGCTATTTTTGAAAAACCGGAGAAAAATAGAGTCTTCTTGGACTTCGTGCGAGTCAAACAAAATGAAACCACGCAAACCAAGAAAAGAAAGCCTCCGCCAGAGCCGCCATCTCCAGAAGAAACTCCTGAAACCCCTGAACTTACAAATCAGATGGCCAATCTCAATCCGAATATATCCATGGATATGCCAACAATTGGACTCCCCGTGAACTCGGGCAATGGTCCTTTTCTTGGAACCCTACAACAAGGCGCGGGGATGCAGGGTTTTGATACTGACGTTATACCGCTAATGAGAGTTGCCCCTATATACCCCAGAACGGCTAAGCAGGCTGGAATAGAGGGTTCCGTTACGATGGCTGTGACCATCCGTCCAGATGGCAGCGTATCCAACGCCAAAATCTTGGAATCTAAACCGAAGAGGTTGTTTGATAAGTCCGCACTAGACGCGATAAAAAGATGGAAGTTTCGACCAAAAGTTGTAAACGGGTCACCAGTCTCCCAGCGAGCTAGACAAGTAATCGAGTTCAAACTCGACAATGCAACATGAGTAATACATTCAAAAGCTGGCAAATACCGAGATTCTGTTTTTGGTTTCTACTACTCATCTCTATCGCTGGCCAGACATTTGGTGACTCGGTTACAACGAAAACTTATCGGGCGCTCACAAGCATTCAAGAGCAGATAGCAGGCAGCGATGAAATCGAACCCGATCTCAATGGAGGAATTGTCCGTCTCAAGGAACTCCTAAATACAGTCTCCGAAGGCTCCCTTGACGAGGCACTGACTCTTCAGACACTGGGTTACGCTGTAATGTCGAACGAAGAGTTTGAGCCTGCAATCGATTACCTCAGGCGCAGCCTCGAGACAAACAAACTGCCTCAAAATGTGGTCTTTAATGTTGGGTATATCGTGGCTCAACTATATGCCGCGTTAGGCGACTTTACTGAGGCTCTGTCTTTTGCCGGAGATTGGTTTGCAAGCCTCGAAAACCCATCAGCTGACCAATTTATGTTCATGGGCAATATCTACGCCCAAGAAAAGCGCTATGAAGAATCGATAGGCTATGCGCTAGAGGCGATAGATATAGCTGAGAAACCGAAAGAAAATTGGTATCAACTTCTAACCGCAAACTATTTTGCTATTGAGGACTTTCAGCAGTCGGCGCGCACACTCAGAATCATGATTGACCTCTGGCCAAATGAGATCATGTATTGGGAACAACTAGCTAGCGTCAATATGCTTCAGGGAAACCTAGAAAATGCTCTGGCTTCGCTTAGGGTTGCATTCGAAGTTGGCCTTATAGAAAAAGAATCTACGATAAAATCATTGGTTCAACTGAGTATTAGACAAGGGGTTCCCGAAAACTCTGCCCGAATACTCGAAGAGAGCCTCAAAACCGGTCTGGTGCCAGAAGAGAAGGAATATTATGACCTCATGGCCCACGCATGGCGTGAAGCGAGAGAGTATGACAATGCGATCATGGCACACGAAACTTCTGCGAGTTTGTCAAAAACCGGCGAGCCCTTTGTCCGTATTGCGGATATTCATATGAAATTTAATCGGTGGTCACAAGCTGAAAAAGCCCTCAAAAAGGCGCTAGATTATGAGCTGTCTGATAAGGGCAAAGCTTGGTTATTGTTGGGCATCACTCAAAGTGAGCTGTTGAATTTCGATGCCGCACGTACTTCATTGAGAAAGGCGAGATCCCAAAAATCGACATCAAAATCTGCCCAAAAGTGGCTGAGATATTCGGAAGATATGCGAAGACAAGCTGACTGGATTGCAGAAAATAGCTAGAGAACTGTCCTCGGTAGCATAACCGGAATGTTTTTATCCGTGTTCTTTTAAGACTCGTCCGAGTCGATAGCGCCAGATACTATTTCGTAAAGATCTGGTCTGTGGGATTGAACTTCCTCGATCGTTAATCCCTCTAATGAATGAGGAAATTTTAGCCAACTATCAACTTCATGAACGTAAAAGTCTGGCGTTAGATTAGTCTTATTCCTCTCGGGTTTAAAATAAGGTACCGCTATTCGAATCTCTTTTGGAGTGTTCAGTCTTGCCCTTCGGGACAACTCCTTGATCACTGCTTCAATAGTTAGCCCTGTATCCCAAACATCATCCACTATTAATAATCGATCCTCGTGTATCACGTTCTTAGCCAAATAGTTCAACCCATGCACTTGCACTTGAGAGGCCTGATCGTCGATTCCATGATATGAGGACGTCCGTATGGCTATATGATCGCTTTCTATACCTCTATATTGAAGGAACTCCTGTACCGCGATTCCTATAGGTGCTCCACCCCTCCAAATCGCGATCATAAAACTCGGCTTAAAATTAGCCTGTATCACCTGAGCCGCGAGCCTGTAGGAATCCAACAGTAGTTCATCTGCCTCAATAAATACTTTCTCTGAAGCCACCGTCTTATATCCAAACAACTTGGTTTATCATGGTGCTGAACTCCTTATCTCGGGAATACGCGTCACAAGCTCTAGGTTAATGCATAATGGCTAAAAAGTACGTCAGCGAAAAAATGCTTATTCAGGATTCCTTTAAGTTAGGAATGAAGGTCTATGAAAGTGGATTTCGACCCGACTTCTTGATCGGGCTATGGCGAGGAGGAAGCTCGGTAGGAATTTATGTACAAGAGTGTCTCCAGTACTTGGGCGTGGAGACCGACCACATCTCTCTTCGAACCTCTTATCAGGGACAACCAGACTACCAAGATATGATTGATAGTGATCAAGAAATTAAAGTCCACGGGATGCAATACCTTCTTGAGAATCTCAATAACGACAATCGCCTTCTTATCGTAGACGACGTCTTCAGTTCTGGCAGTAATACCCAGGCCGTCATCAATCAATTACAAGCAAGGCTCAAACGTAATATGCCACAAGACACAAAAATCGCCGCCACCTGGTACAAACCCAAGCGCAACCGAGGCGAGCAGGTACCTGACTTCTATATAAATACGACGGATGAATGGCTCGTTCTTCCATACGAGCTCACCGGGTTAACGATGGAAGAAATTGAGACTCATAAACCTGGTGTTAAGGAAATTCTCGATTCGGTCTAAAACCCACGACCCTCGCCGATGGGTCATATCAATCTGCCGCGCCGCCGACTATCCAAAGGCCAAGTAACTCTCTTTCTTCGTCCAGCATCTCGGTCTTGTTCATAAACGGCATCTCTCTTGTGTCGACCGCTCTCGCTTTAATCCGGGGCGCCCAGTTCTCGATCTGCGCCCAATCATCTAAAAGTACTCCACTTGGGGCTACTTTAAAGATCTCGTCAGAGGGAGCAGAAGAATGGCATTGAACGCACCTGTCGTTAATTATTTTGACCACTTGAGCTCGATCGACACGTACGCTCGTCTCTGTCGGCTGCTCATATAATTGCTTGGGGGATATTAAGAACGCCAACAAAATAATTGCCATGGACGAGCCCGCCAATATGATCGGGCGATTAATTTTTTTGTGACGAAGAACGAAGTAGTATCTGACCAGCGCAGTGATACCGCATATAGCGATCAAGATCAGCCAATTATAGGAATGGCTGTAAGTCATTGAGTAATGACCACTGATCATTATGAAAATAATCGGCAGGGTCAGATAAGTATTATGGGTCGAGTGCAGCTTCGCTCTCTGGCCCCAAGCGGGGTCTAGTGGATCCCCTTGCTCCACCGCAGCCACCAGGGCCTTTTGAGAGGGAATGATTACGCGAAAGACATTTCCCACCATTATTGTTCCAATAATCGCCCCAAAGTGCATAAAGGCGCCTCGACCACTGAAGAGATGCGTCAACCCATAAGCGAGGACGGTACCGAACAAAACTAAGATAATCGCTATAGTTATACTATTGTCTTTCAGCGGGCTTCGGCAGAGCAGTTCATAGAAGATATAACTTAGGAAAATCGTACTAAGACCGAGGGTAATTGCCTGACCCTGACTCAGTTCTGCGATAGTAGGGTCTATGAGATAGGCTTCCGCACCCAGATAGTAGATAAGCGTCATGAGAACCATGCCTGTCAACCAAGTCGTATAGGCTTCCCACTTGAACCAATGGAGTACTTCAGGCATTGATCCGGGCGCTAATTTATATTTTGAAACCTCATAAATTCCGCCTCCGTGAATGGCCCATAGTTCGCCTTTTATACCTCGCTCTTCTTTCCAATCGGGAGGTATCTCTAAATGATTATCCAGCCAGATAAAATAGAACGATGCGCCTATCCAGGCGATTCCTGCAATGATGTGAAACCAGCGAAAGAAGAGTGCAAGCCAATCTAGAAAATATGCATCCATGTTTATTTACTGCTTCCACTACATAGAGATTTCAAAACAACTTACTCTCAAAAGTTCGCATCTCTATCATGGGACTTTTCTCCCATAATCCAAGTTTCCTTAACCAGCCGGTCATCGCCAAGCATCATCATGGCGAAAAGCTGTTCATTTAGATTTTTGCTCATATCTAAACGATGTTTGATGATCGGCGTAGCTCCTCTGTCCAAAATAAGGAAATCTGCCTCCTTCCCAATCAAAAAATTTCCTATCCTGTCCTCTAGATCAAGTGCCCGAACGCCCCCGAGCGTCGCCAGATAGAATGCCTGCATGGGACTGATATCCTCACCCCTCAGTCTGGCGACCTTGTAGCCGTCCGCGAGCGTCCGCAAGATAGAGAACTCGCAGCCTCCTCCAATATCGGATCCGATTCCAACTCTGACTCCGTGTTCCACAGCAGCCTTCATAGAAAAAAGACCGCTTCCTAAAAAAAGATTCGAATTGGGGCAGTGTGCGATAGCGGATCCTGAAGTGTTTAATCGCGACCACTCTTCATTATCAAGATGAATACAATGCGCGAAAACACTTCTCTGCCCGAGAAGATCGTATTGGTCATAAACATCCAAATAATTTTTCACACCCGGAAAAAGCTCTCGTACGGAATCCACCTCTGACCGATTCTCCGAGAGATGTGTATGAAGATATACGCTGGGATGTTCTTTCAGTAATAATCCTGCAAGATTCAACTGTTCCGGAGAGGAAGTTATCGCGAATCGCGGTGTAACCGCATAACGAAGACGACCTTTATTGTGCCAGGACTCGATTAGGGACTTACTATCAACGTAAGAGGACTCCGGACTATCTGTTAGGCCGACGGGCGCATTACGATCCATCATTACTTTCCCAGAAATCATACGTAAATTTCGCTTCTCACAACTGCGAAAAAAGGCATCTATCGAATTCGGGTGTACTGTGCCAAATACTAGGGCGGTGGTCGTGCCCACCCGGAGTAGCTCATCAAGAAATCGCTCCGCGCAGACTTCTGCGTATTCTGGATTCGCAAACTTGGCCTCTGCTGGGAAAGTGTATCGGTTTAACCAATCTAAAAGCTCCTCACCGTGCGACGCCATTACCTCTAACTGCGGATAGTGAACATGGGCATCTACGAATCCAGGACAAATAAGAGAATTAGCGTGCTGAACTAGTTTGGTACCGCTTGGCAGACGAGGCATAAGACTCGCCGCGTCTCCACAGTCTGAGATCAGACCATTTTCAGTAACAAGCAAGCCGTCGTCGTAATACTCAAAAATTGAGTCAACACTCGACTTACTAGGATCATCTAGAAAGTGCAGTAAGCTGCCGCGATGAGCTGCAATCATGGCAGATAAGCTCTCACCTAAGAGCGACGATCATTCGAAACTAGAGAACGAAAGCTCATCTTACGACTAGGAGAGACTGATCAGACGGAAGTAAATATTCGTCAAAGTTGTCTTCAGGGCCTGATCGTTCAATTACGACAAATCTTGTCGTGCTGTTCAAACATAGATTGTGATGATGCCAAACTCCTCTCCCGATATTGACACTCTGATCTGGTCTAGCCAAAAATGCCCGGACCTCATTCAGCTCAAGGTCCCCAGGCTTCGCGACAACAACGATATAGGGATTGTTATCGATATTAATGAACGCTTGGCTACTCAAAGGGTGTCTTTCCAACGCTTTTAAACGAAAAGGGAGTTCTATCGGTTGCGTCTCGAACATGGTGACGACGGCTGATCCATTCTCATCACCGCTCACCACGGTAGACCGTTCACTGGACCGTAACGTATAACCATTGTTTATTAGACTTCCTGAGCCAATAGAGGCGCCATCAATTACATCCCCATAATCTTTAAATGAAGAGCTACTAAGGGTTTCCAACTCAATGTGTCTTACAACCATCAACTACCTCGATAGGTTGAGTATCCAAACGAAGACAAGAGCAATGGGACATGATGCGATCTATCTTTATCCTGCACGAGAAACTCGACGATAACTTTGGGATAAAACACCGGTTGGCCTTGGGCTACGAAGTAGCTTGCGGTTTCGAATTCCAACCGATAACTCTCTATTTTAAGCGTCTCATCTGGGCTCAAGAAATTATCTATTCGCCCATCCTCATTAGTAGTGCAAGAGCGTATTAGACTAGGCCCCTCTGCTGGCCCACGATACAAACTCACTTTTACTCCGGCTGCGGGCAAGCCTTTGTTGGTATCTAATATATGGGTCGAAATCTTACTCATGGTCCATTCTTCAAACGCAACTGCATAATCTTTCTCTGTTCTTCCCCTGCATTTCTCAATTCTTGCTCTCTTGTATTCTCGAACCTCTCGGTTAAAAGTTTGAGTATTTCTGCGCCAGATTTCCCGGACGCAAAAACTATAAAGATGAATCCAAATTTCTTTAAATATTTTTCATTCGCTACCCTAAGATCCTGTTTTGTCTGATCATCCGCCTTCATCGCCGACGATTGTTCTTTCGACGCAGCGCCGGCCGTATTTTCAAACCTAACCGAACGTATTTTATGGCCACCTATTTTTGGATGACCCTGGAAAGCTTGAAGCAAATCTTCTTCCGTGGACTCACTCCAAAATCGATCACCGATTTCTTTCATTTTCTCCATAGACTTAAATGGTCTAGCAGCCAACATCTTGTAGATCCATGAATCAGACGCGCAGCAAAAGCCGAAGTATTGAATGGCTTCCCCACGACTCATCTCATTTATCTCAATAGCGTTCAAGACTAGTGCTAGGATTCAGGCAAACCAAGAACACGGAGACGGCTCACGCCTCCATCCGGATAGATCTGAAGTCTGACATGGCTAAACATCTGCCCTGGCGCAGTATTTAAAGAACTAGTGAAAATATGTTCATAGTCAGCAATGAGTTTGCTTCGGTCGAGAATGTCAGTCCATTTTGTTTTCTCGTCTGGATCTGAGTCATTTTCGACCATCGCCCCCTGCAGAGAGGCTGACTCCGGGAAGTTCCCTCGGAAATGAGCAGTATCAATAATAATTTTCCTGATATCACCAACCATCCCAAGCCTTATGATCGCCCAATCATTGTGTTCGTCTCGCCGACGTTTGGTTTCCCATCCGTCACCCATGTTTATACCCCTACCAGGCATGACCAAATTGGTTGGCGAACTGAAAAAACGATCGCTAGCGTCGGCCGCAATACCGCCATTCAGTGCGGACGCTAAATCGACTAATTCGCCGGCCGCGTAATGTTCTTGATTATGCACAGCTCTTCCAAAGGCTCGAAATCTCGCCACTCCACCATCGGGGAATATCTTCAACCGCAAATGGTTCCAAGTACGACTTGATTCAATTGAGAAAAGGTTCTGACTATGAGGCCGAACGGCTGTTTTTTTTAGCACTTCTCGCCAATCTGCACCCTGGATATCATTCCCACTTACCATCGATGCTTCGACGGCGACATATTCTGGTGCGTTACCGTGAAAATGATTGGTATCAATATCCAGTCCTTTTAAGACACCTTGAGAACCCAATCTGAGAAGACACCAATCAAAATCCTCCCCCTGCTGCGACCTATTATGTCTGCCAAAGCTTCGTCTGGATTCCCAACCGTCCATCCATTTACCTGTCGAAACAAAAAGGCCCTCTTTAAAAACTCCTCTCCCCGGTTTCAGCATGTTTTCCGCGCCCGCGAACCAATCATCACTACATGCAATGACCCTTCCGCCGAGTCGCTCGCTTAACAGGTCAATATAAATCGATGAGAAACGATCATCCGATTTGTATTCTGAACTCAACTTCGCTTGCTCCACATTATGAGACATCTCTCAAAATCGGCTCACCTCTAGCTTCTCCTACTGGATGTCCCGAATTCCAGACTAATTGACCTTTAAGATAAGTCTTCTCAACCACGCCAAATACTGACCTGCCTTCGTAGGGAGTCAGCTTGTGTCGATGTTCAATAATTTCAGGTCGAATAACAAATTCAGTATCAGGGTCAAATACAACCAGATCCGCATCGAAGCCGACTTCTATCTTGCCCTTCCGATCACCGAATCCAGCAAAAGTTGCTGTGTTTTCGGCCATCAGCTGGATAATTTTTTCCGGAGCAAGGCCGAACTTCTGAGCCTCAGTCCAAACAAGTGGAAGACCAAACTGAAGGGAAGATACTCCACCCCAAGCCGTCTCAAGATCGCCAGAATCGACTTTTTTTAAATGCGGCGTACATGGAGAATGATCCGACACAATCAGTTCTATAATACCATCCTCTAGGCCACGCCAGAGCTCTCTGCAATTACTTAGTTCACGAATGGGGGGACAGCACTTAAATATTGTCGATCCGTCGGGGATGGTTTCGGCCGAAAGAGTCAAATAATGCGGGCAAGTTTCAGTTGTTATGGAAATACCCTCTTCTCGAGCTCTTACTATGGCTGGAATCGCTTCAGCGGAAGAGAGGTGAACGATGTGTACCTTTATTTTATCGCCTCGCGCTTTCGCTTCACGCGCTAACTCGATCATCATATCAATGGCATCGTTCTCCCATTTTTTTGGTCTGGATTCCAGAAAACTCCGGTAGCTTTCTCCGATAACGCGTTGATTATCAGCATCCCGAGGTTCGTCCGAGTCAAGCTCTGCATGTATCAGATACGGAACGTCATACTCGCCAATGACCTCGATCGCAGCACGAAGATCCTCTCGTCCTACCATTGGAAAATCGTCAATACCAGAGTGAATCGTGAAGGATTTGACTCCAAGCACCCCTGCCTTTAACAGTCCATCAAGCTCCGGTAGGCTTTCGGGCACAAATCCGCCCCAGAAACCGCAATCAACCCAGAGTTTCCCCTCCAACGCATCAAGCTTTTGCTTCAAAGCGGAAGCGGATGTTGTGACTGGCGTACAATTGAGAGGCATGTCAACCAAAGCAGTAATTCCACCAGCCGCCGCTGCCTGGGTGGCAGTTATAAAACCTTCCCATTCGGTTCTTCCAGGCTCGTTGATGTGAACATGGGTATCTGTTAGACCGGGAATTAACATTTTATTCCCTATAGGGTAAAACTCTTCGGTGTCGGGACTCTCTTCAAAGTCGAGAATCGCTGATATTTTTCCACCCTTAACCAAAACCGTAGCAGGTTTAAACGCTCCATCCACAAAAGTCCGAAGGCTCTGGATCGCGAAATTATTCAAATCGATATTCCTCCATTTCTACATTGATTCGGGTAGAACCGATCAAGCCCTTTGTGGTCTCAAGCTCTTTAGCTTCAGCCTTTGTGTCGAATTTTACAGGATCACTCTCCAAGTCATTTATATCACTAATGAGCTCACTCGCGACGGATACAGCTACTTCGATCGGTGACTTGCCTGTTATCTGACCAATTCCCATAGGACAACTCAAACGCGATATCTGGTCGTCCGGAACTCCCCGTTTTATCAATCGTGATTCGAAACGTTTTTTTTTGCTCTCAGAACCAATCAGGCCTAAATATCGGTAATTACCCATCTTCAGAACAGCCTGAACTATTTCAAAGTCGATCTTATGGCTGTGCGACATGACGACGAAATAATCTGCCATGGAACTCGATCTGATATCCAAATGAGGACGTCCCGAGACCACTTTCTCCACATTACTCGGAATTGCCTTCGGAAATTCGTGTTCTCTGCTATCAATCCAACGGATGCGATAAGGCAACTGAGATACAATCCCGATCAAAGCTTTTCCAACGTGACCAGCACCGAAAATCGAGATTCTTATAGTTTCTGCGGGAAAACTCTCAAACAACAACCTCACCTTACCTCCGCAACACTGCCCTACTTTGGGCCCCAATGGGAAATCTTCTATTTTACTAACTAATCCCGCTTCTAGGATCAATTCTCGGGACAGCGCTATCGCTTGATACTCCAAGTTGCCCCCGCCAATGCTGAGATAGCTTTGATCTTCAGTAACGATCATTTTTGCGCCCTCCTCGCGAGGGCTCGATCCTCTGACCTCCAAAACAGTTACAATCACATAGGCCTTACTCTTTTCTGACATCTGCGCAACAATCTCAAACCAACGCATTCTGGGGCACTCCTTCCTGCGTATCATTCATTTGCCCACATGCAAAAAGCACCCTCTCCGGGGTCGCTGGGCTATCTAGCTTCGGACTAAGGGTATAACCACTCAAACTCGAAATCGCGTCTTTTAATGCGCACCATACGGAAATCGCCAGGATGAGGGGAGGCTCTCCCACCGCCTTCGAGCGAAATACGGTTTCCTCAGTGTTGGGAATCTTGGCAAATAACTCGACATTGAACTCAGGGGGCGTATCACCAATCGCCGGTATCTTGTAGGAGGCAGGAGCGTTAGTTTCTAACCTACCATTATTATCCCAGACCAGCTCTTCGGTCGTTAGCCAGCCCATTCCCTGAATGAACCCGCCCTCAATTTGACCTCTATCCAGTGCCGGATTGAGAGAGTGACCAACGTCGTGGCAAATATCCACTCTGGTGACTCGATATTCTCCGGTTAGAACATCTAGTACCACCTCAGATACCGCGGCCCCGTTAGCATAATAATAAAAAGGAGAGCCGATACCCTGCTCTCTGTCGTAATAGATATTTGGGGTCTTGTAGTAACCAGTGGAGGACAAACTGATTCGATTCATGTAAGCCAAGTTTATAAAATCCCGGAATGGGAGAACACGTTCGCCAAAGACGACTTTACCATCCGAAAAAGCAACTTCGTTTTCTGCAATTTTAAAATGGTCTCTAGCAAAATCGATTAGTCTCGCTTTTATCTCTTCTGCAGCAACTTTAGCCGCCATACCGTTTAAATCTGCTCCGGATGATGCTGCCGTTGGCGAGGTGTTCGGAACCTTGTCAGTGCCAGTTGCGGAACAACGAATAAGACTAATATCAACGCCGAATACCTCTGCTACTACCTGGGCAACTTTGGTAAATAGACCTTGTCCCATTTCTGTGCCACCGTGGTTTAAGTGGATTGATCCATCTGTGTAGACATGTATCAGGGCCCCAGCCTGATTTAAATGCTTTACCGTAAACGAGATTCCAAATTTGACCGGCGTCAACGCCAGCCCCTTTTTAAGCCAAAGATTTTTCTGGTTGAACTCGGAAATCGCAATTCGCCTCCCGCGGTAGTCCGAGGTCTTTTCCAACCGATCGATTATGGGACGCAAAACATGTTGCTCAATTTTCTGACCGTAGTGAGTGACATTCCGACCACCGTTACTCGAATATAAATTCAGTTTGCGAATATCTAGTGGGTCTCTTGCTACAGCCCTCGCGATTTCATCGACAACATTTTCTATCGCTAAAACACCTTGCGGGCCGCCAAAACCTCTGAAAGCGGTGTTCGATACCGTATTCGTTTTCACCCGATGACCAGTAATTTTGGCAGCAGGCAAAAAATAGGCGTTATCCGCATGGAACATTGCCCGATCGACGATCGAATCTGATAGATCTGCTGACATACCGCAGTCAGCAGATAGCTCCATATCTAGGCCGTTTATTTGACCTTCACCGTCGAAACCAACCTCGTATTTGGCAAGAAACGGGTGTCTTTTCCCAGTAACGATAAAGTCATCTCTCCTGGCGAGCCTGATTTTAACGGGCCTTTTCGTTTTTGCAGCTAACAATGCTGCAATACAACCCCACTGGTTGGCATTCGTTTCTTTCCCGCCAAATGCACCGCCCATGCGACGGACTTCAACATCAACCATATTCATTGGGACATCAAGAATTTTAGCGATTAACTTCTGAGCTTCCGTAGGATTTTGATTGGAGGTGATGACCTTCATCCCACCACTCTCCGTCGGAATACAAAGTGATGCTTGACCCTCAAGATACATTTGTTCCTGTCCACCAATCCTAAGCTCCCCGGCCAAGGAAAGAGGAGACTCGCTTATCGCCTTACCGGATGAGCCACGAGATTGTTGATGGCTGGGACGAACGAACAGCTTAGCTTCAAGTCCTTTTTCGACATCCAAACAGGGCTCATCTTCTTCATATTCCACGACAGCCAAACGCGCTGCCTTTCTCGCTAACTTGTAAGAGGTAGCCGCAACTGCAAAGAGTACTTGACCGTGAAATTCAATCATTCCTCCTTCATTTATCATCACTGGATCGCCAGGGTAGACAGGACCAATATCAGATTCTCCAGGCACATCCGCCAACGTGAGCGTCGCAACAACTCCCTCGGCCTCCTGCACTTTTAGAAGGTCTAGTTTTCTGATTCTGCCGCGCGCAACGTTGGCAATCCCGACGTAGGCGTGAACTGTCCCGTATGGAATTTTCACATCGTCAACGTAAACAGCTTCTCCACTAACATGAAGTTCCGCGCTTTCATGGGCCAAGCTCTTTCCGACGGTGTTTTTCTTCTCGGACTCGTCGAAAAGTTTGGTTTTGGTCAGATCAATCAATTTCCGTAACCCTCAATTTTCTCAGGCCATCACCGTGAATATCGAGATAGGTCCGCCATAACAAATTTTTTCCCACGATCAATCGATAGGAACTGCTCGCCCTAAAATCTGAGATCGGCGCATAATCAGCCTCAACTGCGCTCATTGCTCTTATAAATTGATGCTCGTCCAGCCTCCCACCACGAAGACAATCCTCAGAGACGGCCGCTCTTTTTGGAATTTCTGAGAGCCCACCGAAGGCAATGCGAACATCGGATATCAACTCATCTTCAAGTCGAAGCCATATCGCTAATGAACACGTTGAAATATCGTCATCCAAACGCTTGCTGATCTTATAAACCCTAAGCACTTCATTTTCTGTCTTTCGAGGAATTAAGATTCGCTCAATATACTCTGAAGTCTCCAAAGCTGTTTCTTTGTAAGAGATAAAAAACTCGGAGATGCTCAGTTGACGCGTAACATCTCCCCTGCGAAGAACAAGAATCGCATCTAAGGCCAACAAAATTGGCGCCATATCTCCTATCGCGGAAGCAGTTCCGAGATTCCCGCCGATAGTTGCCTTGTTGCGGACCTGCAAGGACCCAAACCGCACAAAAACTTCCTTTAGTGACGGGTAAACGCCCACGAGTGCCCTAGAAAGCTCTTCGATGCTGACTCCGGCTCCCACGGATAAAAACCCTTCGGAGTCGACGATTGTTTTGATCTCCTGAACCCTATCAACAGCAATCAACACATCGAAACTCGATAGCGATTGAGTGATTTCAAGAGCCAGATCTGTTGTCCCTCCTACCAATCTCGCTGAAGGGTACCGGCAAAATAAACTAGCAAGCTCATCGCTTGTTACCGGTGAAAAAAACTTTCCAGCCTTCGCAATAAGCCCAATTTCTTCTTTCACTTGCCGAATTTCATTTAATGCCTTGATAGTTATCGGCTCTCGCGAATCAAATTGATCTCGCGATTTATCCAGGAACATTTTTTGCGCCCCCTCAATAATTGGTTTGTATCCTGTGCATCTGCAGAGGTTACCTCCAAGCGCTTCTTTGATGGTTTCTAGATCCGGCTCGTTATGATTCTTTCGATAGCAGAACAAGGACATTACAAAACCAGGTGTGCAAAATCCGCACTGGGATCCATGTGAATTGACCAAACAACTCTGAGCAACATGAAGACTTTTCTCAGATCGCAAATGTTCTACAGTCAATAATTGTTTTCCATGAAGACTTCCTACCAGGGCGATACATGAATTCGAGGACTGATATTGAAGCCGCTCCCCTCCGGGCCCCATCTCTGCGGTTACTACCGTACAAGCTCCACAGTCTCCGGAAGCACAACCCTCCTTGGTGCCTGTCAGGCCGAGATCGTCTCTTAGATACTCTAAAACGGTCAGGTTTGGGTCCGTGTCCGAAAGCTGTTTTAGTTCCTCATTGAGCAAGAAAGTAATCAATTTCTTACCCAATAAAACCGATCGCTCGCAAAATTATATGCGCGACACGCAAAGACTTATAAATTAATGCATTAAAACCTGACACTTGTGTCAAGTTTGATACGCCTCACTAACCTGGTCAAGCATTCAAGCAATTTCTGCTAGCGCGGCTACAACATACCCTCATCGAGAATAAACCTTTTAATCTCCTCAAGACCTTGCCCCGATTTCAGGTTACTGAAAACGAACGGCTTATCGTCTCGCATTTTTTTGGCGTCTCGATCCATCACATCGATTGAGGCGCCGACAAGCGGTGCCAAGTCAATTTTATTAATTATTAAAAGATCAGATTTGGTGATGCCCGGCCCACCTTTTCTCGGTATCTTGTCGCCAGCAGCAACGTCAATCACATAGATTGTCAGATCAGAGAGTTCGGGACTAAACGTCGCGCTAAGATTGTCTCCACCGCTTTCAACAAAAACTACATCCAGCGGGCCATGACGGTGACAAAGTTCGTCAACAGCCGCGAGGTTCATTGAAGCATCCTCCCGAATGGCAGTGTGCGGGCATCCCCCAGTCTCTACGCCTATAATCCTATCCGCACTCAGAGCCTGATGTTCTGTGAGGAAATTCGCGTCTTCCCTCGTGTAAATATCGTTTGTGACGACAGCGATATCGTAGTCGTCACGCAACTCACCGCAAAGAGATCGAAGTAGAGCTGTCTTTCCCGAGCCAACAGGTCCGCCAACCCCAACTCTCAAAGTTTGTTTTCCTTCCATAAGTCCTCCTCTAAGATCGAAATATCCTTGAATACTGGGTCTCGTGATGCGCGCTAGCCATCGCAAGTCCTGGCAAAGAGCTGCCTATTGTATTCTCAACCTGCTGACTAGATTTTTCGATACATGCCGGGGCTAGTTGCATTAGTTCACCCAAAAGCTCCTGAGCGTCACTCTGACCAAAGCGCATTGTTTTAATAGCGGCCATAATCTGATTCTCGAGCCAACTCCACAGATAACCTGAAGCCGCAAGTGTTGCCTGAATACGCCATGCGGTAGCCGCGGCAGCAAATCCTGTTATAAACGTTGGTTCTTCAAACGTTTTCAATGGAGTATCCACTCCTAAGCGATCTAGGAGCCTTGAGATAGCTCGGCCCATTTCAACTTCAGTCAATCTGAGTTCCTTCGTTTCTCGAGAGGCTAAAATATATTGGTTCCAGAAGCGCAGTTTATGCTCGTCTCCGTGAGAATTGAGCGTGCTCATCTGGAAAAGGATTATTGGGAGATCCAGTAGAGAGAGAGAATCAGTCATTTGGACACTAAGCCACTCCTTCAAATGACTAGAGCTTTTTATCCAACCCTTCTCAACAGCCGATTCAAGTCCGCTCGAATAACTGTAGCCGCCAACTGGTAGTGTTGAGCTGCTTAACTGCAACAGTCTGAACAAGGGCACGCTAGTGTCTATGGTGATCAGCTCCTTGGCTCATATGGTTTTTATATGCTCCCGATTCAGGCACAAACTCCGCGAACTCCTCTGCAATGTCTAGCCCTAGACCAGAGAGCATCTCCGAAAGTACGTGGTCGGGAGAGATTCTTAGCCAACAATCACCAACCTGTAACTTCACGTGTCGGTTACCCAGATGGTAACAGGCCCTACTAAAGGTCCTCCAAGAGTTCGTTCTGGCGGTCAAAACTCTCTCTTTCGCACACAATACCTCTATTTTCTTCCCACAAGACGTTCGCAAAACTTCTCCTGGCACCAGAGCTTTACCCCTGTCTAAAAACACACGAACCTCTGAACCAGAACGAGAAACCGCTTTGAAACGGGCTTTTTCTCGTTGTCCGTGATCGAGGACTAGATGATCATCAGGATCATCCGAACAGTCCTCACCAACCCTTTCAAAAATTTGAAGAACCGTCATTTCTAGAAAAGACAGTAGAGCTGAGAGAGCGGCAAAATCGAGGCTGGCTCACAGGTCAGCAACTCGCCATTGGCTGTTACCTCATAGGTTTGTGAATCTACTGAAATTTTTGGCATCCACGCGTTTAGCAACATATCGTTTTTTGTAACCGATCGAGTGTTCTTACAGGCCACAAGGCCTCTCCGCAGTCCGAGCCTCTCTTTCGTGCCGTTCTCGGCCGAGATTTTGGAGACGAAAGTGATCGAAGTTTGCGCCGGGGCGCTGCCAAAGCCACCGAACATTTTTCGGTAATGAACCGGTTGAGGGGTAGGGATTGAGGCGTTGGGATCGCCCATTGGGGCCGCCGCAATAAATCCCCCTTTTAGAATGATCGCCGGCTTTATCCCAAAAAAAGCGGGCTTCCAAAGAACCAGATCTGCCATTTTGCCTGTCTCGATGGAACCAACTTCAGCATCGATCCCATGCGTGATAGCGGGATTGATGGTGTATTTAGCAATATATCTTCTAGCCCTAAAATTATCTGACTTCTCATTATCTTCCTTTAGCGGCCCCCTTTGGACCTTCATCTTATGTGCAGTTTGCCAGGTCCTTGTAATAACCTCCCCAACACGCCCCATGGCCTGCGAGTCTGATGCAATCATGCTAAACGCGCCTAAATCGTGGAGGATGTCCTCGGCCGCAATAGTCTCTTTCCGAATACGCGAATCCGCGAAGGCTACATCTTCGGGGATCGATGAATCTAGATGATGACAAACCATCAGCATATCCAGATGCTCGTCGACCGTATTGACCGTAAACGGTCTTGTTGGGTTTGTAGATGATGGTAAGACGTTAGATTCGGCGCACACCTTAATAATATCGGGAGCGTGCCCACCTCCAGCACCCTCCGTATGATAGGTGTGGATAGCTCGGCCCTTAAACGCCTCTATGGTATCGTCTACGAAACCTGATTCGTTTAATGTATCCGTATGGATTGCGACTTGAACGTCATATTTCTCAGCAACGTTAAGGCAATTATCAATAGCCGCAGGCGTAGTACCCCAATCTTCATGAAGTTTTAGGCCACATGCCCCGGCCTCAAGTTGTTCTTCAAGAGCAGCGGGCAGACTCGCATTGCCTTTTCCCAGGAAACCCAAATTCATCGGCATGTCATCGGTTGCCTGAAGCATCTTACCTATATTCCATGGTCCAGGGGTGCAGGTCGTCGCATTAGTGCCAGTTGCCGGTCCTGTTCCACCGCCCAACATAGTTGTCACGCCGGACATAAGAGCCTCTTCTATTTGCTGGGGACAAATAAAATGAATATGGGAGTCGATTCCACCGGCAGTCAAAATATGCCCTTCACCTGCGAGCACCTCAGTTCCAGGACCGATCACGATAGTTACTCCGTCCTGAATATCTGGGTTGCCTGCTTTACCAATCCCTGTAATCCGTCCACCAGTGATGCCCACGTCCGCTTTAACGACGCCCCAATAGTCCAAAATAAGTGCGTTCGTAATTACCAAATCCACGGTTTTGGAACTCGGCTCCTGACTCTGGCCCATGCCATCTCGAATAACCTTGCCTCCGCCGAACTTGACCTCTTCTCCATACGTCGCGAAATCTTTCTCGACCTCTATGGTCAGCGCCGTGTCGCCCAAACGAACCCTATCCCCAATGGTAGGGCCAAACATCGATGCGTAAGTATTTCGATCAATTGTCGTCATTATGCGCTCCCGCCAATCGTTGACATTATTTCCCCTCGAAAACCGTAAATCGTTTTGGAACCCGCCACTTCTACGAGCTCAACTTCGCGATCTTGTCCCGGCTCAAATCTGACTGCCGTTCCGGCCGCGATATTCAATCTGAAACCTTTTGCCAGTTTACGATCGAAAATTAAAGCAGGGTTTACTTCGAAAAAATGATAATGGGAACCCACTTGCACGGGCCTATCACCTGAGTTTTGAACTCTCAAAGTTACTCGAGTTCTACCTTCATTAAGTTCAATATCTTGGTCCTGAATAATTATTTCGCCTGGTTTCAAATTGATACTCCCGATTACTAGTTGATTGGGTTGTGTACAGTTACTAATTTGGTTCCATCCGGGAATGTCGCCTCCACTTGCACTTCCTTGAGTAATTCTCCGACGCCTTCCATAACCTGGTCCACGCTCAAAACTTCTCTCCCCTCTCCCATTAACTCCGCAACTGACTTACCGTCCCGTGCACCTTCCATGATCGCCATCGTTATATAGGCAACCGCTTCCGGATAATTCAGCTTGAGACCTCTCCCCAAACGCCTCTCCGCCAATAGTGCGGCGGTAAAGACCAATAATTTATCCTTTTCTCTCGGCAATAATTCCATTGTTTCACCTCATTTCTTTACGTAGACCAAATTCGCGGCCATACAGCCTGTTTACCCAGCAGTCCGGGTCTTAAGATTTCCCACCAACGACAAAAAATATTTCTGGCATCGAAAGCACTATTTCCCAAATACCTGCCAACAAAAAACTTACCCAACTCTGTGATCGACGCAGCGCTTTGCAAACCCTCTTTCTCGACAACTTCCCTTAAACTTAAAACCATTCCATCTTTATCATTACCGTCATCCATCGGACCAAGTAGCATAAAACCAGAAACCGCAGCGCCTCGTAGCCCCGCATTAGAGGCACTAAATGTCTTCAAATTTTCGTCGAGATTAAGTCTATCGACGAAAACGGGTAAGCTCTCTGTAAACACCATAAACTTCTGATCGAGTCGCCCATCGAGAAAGCCCTGACCGCTAGCAGGAAGGCCGGTACAGCAAATATCCCACACACATACAGAACTGGTTGAGGCTAAATTGATTTTTGTGGAAAGTTCCACTCGTGCGCCGTCATATATAATTGTCTCCATAGGAAACCATTCAAGGTGAGCATTTTTGGCTACATCTATATTCACGGTTTGCTTTTGTAAGGGCGCACCAGTCGCTCCATTGTAGAAACGAGATGCTCCAGGTGTGGTTATCAAACAACCTGCGTTAAAACCGACGTTAATCTTTATATTCAGATCATCTCCGGAAACAACTCCACCTGGGGGATGCAAAATGTATAAGTGAGGGTGTTGTAAACCTTCCGGATAAAATGGTTTTTGGATATATAGCGGGCCGATATGCCTGCAGCGTTTCACCTTGGTTATGCCCTCTACATTGAGCAAATCTAACTCTAGTGAAGCGTCCCAACTTCTTGAGCTTGTTACCCGTTCGGCAAATGAAACGACACCGACCTCCTTGAGTCTACGTGGTTGTTAGCTCCACCGCTTATCATTTAACTTAAAGTTCCACCAACTTAGCGAGTTTTTTTTCGGCCCTCAAGTATTACAGGATAGTTTCCCAAAAATCCCCTCAATATTCGTATCGCTCGAAAAGAATCACTGCTGCTCAACATAAGAGCTAATTTTGCATCTTCGCTTCTGCATCCCATCTGAAACCAAGGCCGCCCGACTGCCAAACCCCTTCGCCGAAAGGACTTGAAGCATAGATATCGAAAAAAGGTGGCAATCCAAATCTCGGAGATAAGTGATGCACTCCCCTCACCGTGCTTCGGTGCATTATTCGGAGGCCCTGGGAATCTGGCGAGGCATGAGCTTCTAAGGCCGCTCGGTGGGCCACAGTTAAATTGTCAATAAATAGGCAGTCATTTTCGTCGTATTCATACTTGATCGAGTAACCTTCCGTTAAGCCCGAGTTCAAGAGATCGTTGTATTGATGACAAAGATCTTTCAGCTCATGCTCATTAAGTAGCCGAAAACCCTCTTCGTCGGGTAACTTCTCGATCACCGCCCCGGTCATCCCTAGGTGAAGCCAGACGCAGTTTCTGCGCAATGTGGGATGCTCGTGTACTAGGGGGTGAACCGCACCAGAGGTGGCATTTACTGAGGAGAGCCGACCCCAGTATTCTTTTTGCTCAAGCTGAAGTGCGTTAAAGGCTTTCGCCTGATGACAAAAAAAAGTGCCCCCACCATTTTCCGCCGGTCGGACCATATGGTAACCCGCATGCGAGAACGTCTCAGCAATAAAACTGCCATCATTGTGCCACTGCGGACCAACCCCCACGATTCCCTGACTTGCATCATTAGAAAGTCGAAAAATATGAGGATTACGTTCAGGGGTTGCGGGGTGGACACTATGCGTGCTGAGAAGAGCTCTACCACCCCACCAACAACTAACTCTCAGAAAATCTTCGACTCCAAGTGGTATATCACCCTTAAAAACAACAAATCCTTTATCCGCCATAATCCCTTCTATGGCATCGGTGAGCTTGGCCTTAGGGATTTCGTCAGCCGCGAGATCAGCATTGAATATGGCAACGCCAATCGGATCCAGAAAAACAATTTTTAACCCAAAATGCTCGAGCATCTCAACTTGTTCATCCATCTTTTTGATATTGGTTCGGGCGGCCTCAGGCATGCTCAGCCTTTTTGTTGGGATTCACTCTCACAATCCAGTACTTTTTTTGGCTATCCGTCAAAATTGGAATAAGAATCTGTGAAGAGAGCTATCAATTCTCCAACCCAGATAGCGCTCGGATTTTGAATGACTTGGTAAATACAAAAGCAGGCGCACTGACCCATTCACTCAAGCTGGCCGAGTCCATTTATCAGAAGAAATTCACCACTCTGATTCCTTTCGACCGAGAGAACCTCTAGAACGGCCTCCGGTGAGATTCCACCCATAATATGCGGGTACAACTCGTCGTCGGAACCCTCAAAATCTGGCTGATGGTCACCAACTGGTGCGGTTGACTCGAAAATAACCTTTACTGCTGTCGCTTGAAGGCTTTCGGTCGTCATCCTGAGACAATACCAATTCCCCTTAGTTCCCTGATAAAAGTGGTTTGCGACAGTAAGCAATTTATCTGGATTGGCTGTTCCGTGAGTAAAACCGTCTTTTTGATAGGTCGGGGGGAAATAAGTGCTATTGGAATCGACTGCTTCATCCCATAATTGGGCCTGTACTAGGTGAAAAACGAACGGATACTTCTTCGCAGCAGAAATATTTTCAGCAGACACAGATGACTGAGCCGCAACCGCTAAAAGTACAAATACGAAGCACCAGGATTTAAGGTAAGTTTGATGCATGCTAAAGAGATTGCGTTATCTTCGATCCATAATCAACGATTCGTTTCGGTTCGAGCATGGAAACGAAAAATATAGAAGCCGGCACGCTAAGAAAGAGCAATGATCGATCCAATTACTATCAAGAAAAGCCTTAGTTTAATTCCAGACTTTCCTGAACCAGGAATCATTTTTAGGGATATCACGCCTCTTCTGGGCTCACCGCAGATATCAGAAACGCTTTACTCTGGCCTAGCCGAAAAAATAAAGGGCTTTGCTGGCACTAAAATCATTGGCATTGAAAGTCGTGGTTTCATTTTCGCAAGCGTCGCGGCTAATAAAATAGGGTTACCCCTACTCTTGGCCCGAAAACCGGGAAAACTTCCAAAGCAAACGTTTGTTGAAGACTATGAGCTCGAATATGGGTCAACGTCGATTGAGTTACACCGAGATTCAGTTTTATCCAAAACCGACAAAGTTGTCATAATCGACGACCTCGTTGCCACAGGGGGCACGGCTCTGGCTGCTGCAAATCTCGTTTCCAAAAACTTCGATGTGCCCGGCGAAAACGTCTTAATTTTGGCGGTAATAGACATTGGAGAATGCGATGGCGGAAAAACGATAGTGTCTCAGGGTTACAAATACCAGGCTCTTTTCCACTCAATCGTTTGACGGAATCTTATGAATAGGGATTTAGATGCCCACCGATACGACGTTGCTATCATCGGTATGGGCCCAACGGGTGCATGCGCTGCGATTCATCTAGCTAACGCGGGTATAAAGGTAGCGATCTTCGAGAAAAATAAGGATATCTATCCATTACCTCGCGCAGTCTCAATCGATGGCGAGATTGTCCGGGCCTTCCAAGGTATAGGCAAAGGAGACGAGCTAGCGAAAATCTTGCAACCGATAAGGCCCGATGATCGCGCAGGGTTCGCAGATGCCAAACGCAATTGGTTATTTGGTACTAGGCTGCTAGCCGATGGACCAAACGGTTGGCCGCATAATTCGCAGTTCTATCAACCAGAGCTAGATCAATATTTTAGAGACACGGCTCAGACATACCAGAACATAGATATATTCTTTGGAGAAGAAATCAAAGACTGTTCGCAGAATGGAAATGGAGTTCGTCTACAAAGCAAGAAAAGAGAGGTTCTCAGTCAATACGTGATCGCTTGTGATGGTGCCAACAGTCCTACGCGCAAGGCATTAGAAATTTCGTGGCAAGACCTCGGTTATGATCACGAATGGTTGGTTGTGGATGCAGAGATAAACTCAAAAAGCACCTTGCCGAATGACGTGCTGCAAGTATGCGACCCAGATCGACTTCACACCTTCGTTGCAACAAAAGATCCTTTTCGACGCTGGGAATTTCGGCTCAATCCTGGGGAGAAAGCAGAAGATATCCTGCAGGACGAGGCTATTCATAGGCTATTGAGCACATGGACACCGAGGAACAGTTACCAGATCCGACGTAAGGCCGTTTACCAATTTCACGCCGCCGTCGCGAAGATTTGGCGGGTGGGCAAGATATTCCTTGCCGGTGACGCGGCGCATCAAATGCCACCATTCATAGGTCAAGGCATGAACACGGGATTACGAGACGTCTTGAATCTTACGTGGAAATTGAACCTGGTGATCAGTGGAGAGGCAAAAGAGTCGTTGCTCGACACTTACGAGAAGGAGCGACTTCCTCATGCGGAGGATCTTGTAGAGTGGTCGGTCACCTTTGGTAATCTTATGGAGCACATCGCAGCAACCGATGCAGCCAAAAGAGTCGGCGACTCGCCTCCTGCTGAGCCAAAAAAACAGAAGTCCGCGGGATACGGCCAAGGGCGACATATACCTCCCCTCAGGTCAGGACTTCTACGCATGGATCAAGTCAGCGACGATGGTTCAACGGGTTACTTAATGAATCAACCGACAGTAAGAACAAAAAGCGGTGAGCAATGCAGATTAGACGACCTGATCGGAAACAGGTTCGCCATTCTGATGAGTCAACCGCTCAACTTCGATAGCAAGAGCTTAGAAATAATCGAAAGGTTGAACATCCAGCTGTTAAATATAGGCGACTTTGAACTTCTCGAGGGCCGTTTTGACAGATGTTTGGAACACGCAAAGTGTTTGTTGGCGCGGCCGGACCGATATGTTTATGGTCACAGCACCAATGAAATTTGCCCCAATCAGCTTATTCAGGAACTAGGACAAACTTTGTGTCTAACGAATTCCTGCTGAGTTAAGTCTTTCTCTCTAGTAAGAAACTCATTTATCATCTAGAAACACTTCTGCTCTGGTGGTACGCAATCGGGTCGTCGTTAATAAAGACCAATTATGCTTGAGAGGAAGAGTCGTCCTGCTAACGATTGAGGGTCTAACTAAATGCCAAAATATTCTTTTTCAGTAAATGGATCCAAACAAACTGTGGAAGCAGAAGCCGAAATGCCCCTTCTCTGGGTGCTACGCGACCTGCTCGGCCTCACTGGCAGCAAATTCGGTTGCGGCATCGGACAATGCGGCGCTTGCACAATTCATCTAAATGGCGAACCTATGCGCAGTTGTCTTTTACCGGTGGCAGATGCCGCAGGCCAAAACATAGCTACGATCGAGGGTCTAGCTACAAAAAAGAGCTTACACAAGGTCCAAGAAGCCTGGATAAGCGAGGACGTAGCACAGTGCGGCTATTGTCAGGCAGGACAAATCATGTCGGCGGTTGCCCTTCTCGAGAAAAATTCAGATCCAACCGACGAAGACATCGATTCCGCGATGGCCGGAAACTACTGTCGATGCGGTACCTATATTCGAATAAGAAAAGCCATTCACTCAGCCGCCAAAGCTACTTCCATTGACCAACTAGCGAGGGAAGCATGAGTAATTTCACATTAAAAAAAATATCCAGAAGAGCATTCTTTAAAAAGACCGGTATTGCCGGTGGAGGCTTAATTCTAGCGTACTCGATTCCATCTATTGCCAAAGACGGGCAACCCCTTGTTGAATCTTCTGAGCTAAACGCATTTATTCAAATTCGGGAGGACGGGAAGATACTAATCTACTCAGGCTCACCGGAGATGGGTCAGGGTATAAAGACTTCCCTGCCAATGATCGTGGCCGAGGAGTTGGGAGCAAAGTGGTCCGACGTCATCGTAGAACAAACTCCGGAGGTGGATACCGAAAAGTACGGTCGCCAATCAACCGGAGGGTCATATACATTGTACCGAAACTGGAACCTCATGCGGGAGATGGGAGCAACCGCGCGCGAAATGCTTCTCGGCGCAGGCGCTTTGATAATGGAAGTACCAAAATCTGAACTAGAAGCAGCCGAGAGCCAGATTCGACACAGAAGGACTAACAAATCTTTTTCTTTTGCCCAACTTGCCGGCCTTGCTCAGCGGCAACCGATACCGGAGAAAGACTCCCTGGTTTTCAAGGCCCGAGAGGACTACCGGATACTGGGGACTTCAAAGAGCCAGGTCGATTCTTTAGAAATCGTCACAGGTGTTGGGGATTACGGCATTGATACTAAAGTTCCTGAGATGTTGTTCGGTTGCTACGAAAAATGCGATGCGGTGGGAGGAAAAATAGTTAGTGCCAATATCGATGCGGTAAAGGAACTACCAGGAGTAGTTGATGCTTACATCGTGAAAGGGAACGGAAAGCCCAACGAATTAATGGACGGGGTGGGGATCGTCGGTACCAGTACTTGGTCCGTTTTCAAGGCCAGAGAAAAACTGGAGGTTGTCTGGGATGAATCTCTTGCATCCAAGGCAAGTTGGTCTGACTTTGAGAGCTTCGCGCAGACAGTTAAGAAAGAAGATTCAGAAGACAAAATCAATATCGGTGACATCGAATCGTCTATCGGAAATTCGGAAAACACCGTTTTAGAAAGCTTCTACGAATATCCTTATGTCTCCCATCTCTGTCTGGAGCCAATGAATTGCACAGCCCATTTTACTAAAGGCGAAAGCGCTGATAAAGACCATTTAGAGATCTGGTTACCGACCCAAAACGGTCCTCGATTCCAGCAGTTTGCAGAGAGTTTCTATGGGCTGAAGAAAGACCAACTGACCATCCATATTAAAAGAATGGGAGGAAGTTTTGGTCGAAGAAATACAAACGACTATGTCTCCGAGGCAATAGAACTTTCAAAACGATCTGGGAAACCCGTAAAGCTGACGTGGTCTAGAGAAGATAGTATGAAAGGTGACTTCTTTCGAGAAGGCGGCTTCAATAAGATCCGCGGTGTTCTCGATCCAGAAGGAAAATTGGTCGGTTGGGATGAACATCTGATACGAGCTGATTATCCGGGTAAGCCAGGCTTTTTAACTGGTCCCTGGCCTAGCGCGTTTCCCTTTAACAGTATAGAAAACGTAAGAGCGTCTTTGTCGACCTTTCGCCTTGATACACCGACAGGAGCTTGGCGAGCGCCCTACTCGAATACGCATGCCTTTGTTTCACAGAGCTTCATTCATGAACTCGCCAGCAAAGCAGGCCGCGATCACCTAGAGTTCTTATTAGAAATACTCGGCGAACCTCGCTGGCTAGCGCCAGGACAAGTCAATGCGTTGAATACCGAGAGAGCCATCGGCGTTTTAAATCGTGTAGCCAAAGAAAGTGGTCTATCAAAAAGACCGTTAGACCAAGGTCGGGGGTTAGGCCTCGCATTCTATTTCTGCCACGCGGCGCACGTCGCTGAGGTCGCAGATGTCAGCATTAGTAAAAACCAAGAGGTCACCGTCCATAAAATAACTGCGGCAGTAGACGTAGGCCCCATCATTAACATGAGTGGCGCACTCAACCAAGTCGAAGGCTCGATAATGGATGGTCTAAGCACCATGATAGGACAGAAAATTACGATGGAAAACGGCCGGATCCAAGAGACCAATCTCGATCAATACCCAGTGCTAAGGATAAATTCTGCGCCCGAGATAGACGTTCATTTTATCCAGAGCGACTACGATCCTACTGGTTTAGGCGAACCGGCACTGCCGCCTCTAGCTCCTGCGGTCGCTAACGCGATCTTTGCAGCAACTGGGTCTCGAGTCAGAAAAATGCCTCTCAACGAGTTGGGCTATCGGGTCTAGAAAGGGTCTTCGAAAGCATCGAAACTTTTTTCCAGCTCCCACTGCTTTGTGGCTTTTTCATTGTTGGAAATGAAGGCAGCACAGGGTGAGGCCTCACTTAGATCTTCAGGTAACCCTGCAGAGCAGGCAGTGGCTAGGACCCCGTTTTTTGGGTTTTGGAACAAAGCCGCTCCATCCAAAAAGCTGTACTGCAGGGCATTACGGGAAATGCCTTTAACTGTCTTATAATCCAAATCATAGGTCCGAACGGCCCTTAGATATTCATTGGTCAAGTCAATCCTTGAAACCCCTTCATCATCCGTAGAGATGGTTATAGGTACATCCTCCTCCAGATAAATGCTAATCGGGTGATTTTCTCCAGAAACGCCAAGAATTACCTCGTTACTCGTTAGATTAATCTCTACCGCAACATCGCTTTGGCGCATCTTTGCTAATGTCGCGAACATCTGTGGGTCGTAGCTTATGTCGATCCCGTGACCAATTCTTTTCGCTCCCGCGATTTCAATTGCGTCTCGAATATGCCAACCCAAATATTCCGGTGGCACCAGACCCAAGGTTAGTTCTCCCGCATGAAGTGCTATGTTCTGATTTGAATCTTTAAATTCTGCTGAGAGTTCTTGGATAAATTTCATGTGAGTCGAATAATCCCTTAATGAGACCGGGTGATCCTCAGGCGCCACAAAGTTTAAACCTACAACTCTCTCATCCATTTCCATCAACATGAAGGCTAACAATGTCTGCGCATATACCTGCTCCGGCTTCCAAGTTCGTATTACTTGCGCGAGATATCTGACGGTGACCCTGCATCCTGTTTTCGCCTCATTTCTGATCTGACAACTCTGCAATAAAGACCTGCCCTTCTCCATCTCATCGATTTCCAACATCGCTTTCTCGGCAATCAATCTGAGCGCCGAGTGGCTAACTCTTTCACCGTATGGCTTAGTGATATCAGATTCACGCTCCGCCTCAACAGAGGCAGCAATCATTCCAGGACTGTGCATCAGCTCTAAATACCCTATATTTTGTTGAGCCGCACGACCTGTTACCTCCGCAAGCATATCTCCCAGCCTGCCAGCGCTAGCCTGATAGAACCGAGAAAAGGTGGAAAAAAACTGTTGATGGCCTGACAAGCCTCTCAGGTTGTAGTCTCTTACAGATAAAGCATCAACAACTCTGACCAGCAAATCATCCACGTCTTGCGGTCCGCCTGGGTAGAAATCCTTTACTGGCTTCAAGTCTTCACTTGCATCGCAGGGACCAGGCGTCAATGCAAGGTTGGATAAGTTTATGCACTTATCATCCTCGGCGGCCCAGGCAAGATACGATTCGGCGTAAATAGCGCCGCTCAAATGGCTATGAAGGTCGCCACCTTTGGGCATCGTAGCGAGAAAATGCCGGAGTTTGAGGGGGCGATCTTTGATCGACTCAAAATGCAAACCTGCTTCTTTTTCGTCTCCCATAACTGGGACAAAAAGAGCGGAGAGACAAGCCAGCAAGTACATTCTGACTCCCAAAATACTAAGACCCTGGTATTTTATCTTTGTATGTTCCCCAGTTGTCGAGCAGTTCACTAACCACCTTCGAGCCAACTATATACAGTGATTCCAATGAAGCGTCGAGACCAGCATACCCATCATTTTCCTTCAATAGATTCTCGGCAGCGGTGAGTCCCGGAGGCTGCATTGTGTAATTGCTTCCACCGCGCAAGACGAGCATACGGTCGCTATCCGCTTTACCAATATTGTCTAAATAGACCATTGCTTGAAACGTCCCCGTGTCCTCCATCGCTGACGTAACAAAATCCGTTTCCCCATTAGACCAATAGCTGACCCATTGGTTGGCCCATTCGTTCAACAGTTCGCCATGCCAGAAGGTCATTGCCGCTATGTGTCCGCCTTTTAGAACGAAGGGGGGTTTCTGCGCCTCCGGATGATTTAGATAAAGACTTCGTTCTTCTTTTAAGCTCTCGTAATCTGGCAGCTGCATGTCTTTGGTCAAGTCATATGCCCAGTCTCGAAGGACTGGATTGGCCTGGAACATTTCACCGGTAGGTTCAGGCTTATCCGGATCAAAAGGAAACTTTGTATAGCGGGCAAAGTATCCGAACTCCCAATCTTCTGGCATCTCTCTGGCATCAATTTCATGTCCCAAATCACCATCGACTAGGTAAGAAGACCATGCAACCGA
>CAJXCK010000014.1 GCA_913051785.1 uncultured Gammaproteobacteria bacterium | reverse complement strand
CTTGTTTTTTTCTTTTCAGGGATTTGCTTTGCGCCGTAGCAGTCTTTTTTCCTCTTCCCTGCCTCATCAAGAGGTAAATGCCAATGATAGTAATCAGAATGGCAAGGATAAGGATATTTCTTGAGCCGAGCCAGCCTGACGTAGAAAGCTGAGATTCATCCGTTCCTATTTGGCCGGTTGAAGCAGGTAAAGGTTCCAGAGATTTTGGTTTAACTCTTTCATTGGCAGGGTCTGTTTTGTCAAAGCTCCTTGTAATTTGGTTTTTTTTGATGGTTTCCAGACCCGCGACCTTGAATTCCCGTCCAAGAGCCCGGGTTTCACGGACTCTATTTTGTGAGGTGTCCCACCAAACGATAGTTATATCAGGGATGACAATTAATCCATTTTGTTTGGGCTGTATCGCGCGTCGTTCTTTCCTCTGGCCAACTAGACTCTCTCCGAGCACGTTGTCCTCTAGGGTTGGAGGCTCTGGATACTCTCTGAATACAGTTAAATTCAACGGGGGCAGCAGCTTGTCGCTGATTGCAGAGGTATTGCCCCAAAAGGTGGCTTTGATCTCTTGCGTGATCGAATCTCCCGGACCCAATACTCCTGCATCAGGTATTCCCGAAAAACTCTGTGATATGGTTAGGTTTTCTGCAGGTATCCAGGCTTGATCTCTCGGGTACTCGTCTGGAATTGGTAATATTTGTATTGTCTTTTCAGGAGTTTCTATCTGCACTCCTCTTCGAGAAAACCGACCGCGCTCTACAAATGGAACGCTCGCCGTCGTGATTTCTGCTGGTATGACTATAGTTCCACTTTGTTCAGGGAAAATAGCGAACCGTTGTTGGAGGTAACCATAGTAGTTGCCTTCCCTCGTCAACTCGCCTGATATGTTCTCACCGAGCCGGAACACGCTTGCGCCCTCTATGTTGGGCGGCCCTAATTGTTTGCCATAAAGCTTTACGCCGTTGGCATAGAAAAGTGTTCGTTTGATCAAGATCTGGCTTTGGACGAACGCTCGATCTGTCGATAAATCGATTTCGTAAAAGACCTGTTTCTTCATTTTCTCACGAGCTGCTAATGAAAGTGGTTTAACAAACAAGGAAAGCTCCTCGGAAAATCTCCCACCCACACTTATCGGAGGAATTCTTAGAGTGCCAGTCCTCTTCGGTTGAAGAGTGATTGCGTATTCGACCCAGCTCTCTGATCGGCCGTTGACGTACTTATATTGACTGTTGGTGTTCGTGCCCATGACTTGAAAATCGCTTTCCAGGGCACTTAAATTGAGGCGCTCTGTCTCTCGAGTGTTGAATGCTTTAATCGAGAGCCTAACGGTTTCTAACTCGTCGATCTCAATATCCGAAAGTTCCGCACGTATAGCGTCTTGGGCGAAGACGGATGGCAAATTGAGATTCAGTCCTAAAGAGAGAATTGTGATAAAGAATTTAACGCCCAGCCTGTTCACCACGGTTCCTCACCCTGTCGGTATCTGTAATCTCCCTTTCTTAGTCTCTGCTCGGTTTCGTATCTAAATTTTCGTTTTAGAAGACCGCCCGGATTGTCCGGGACTCTCCTCAACCATTGCTCCAGCGCCTGTTTCTGTTCCTCCTCGTTCAAGGCAAGTTGTTCATCTTCATTTGATTTTCCTTCGGATTGGCCTTTATCCGTTTCCTCGGGATTGTCGCCTTCGTTTTGTTGCTGCCGATTCTCTTCATAGGGCGCATCTGCGGAAGGGTCATCTGCTTTTTCACCGTCGTCTTGATCGCTTTGATCTTTTTGATCGGGTGACTCGGATTGTTGTCCCTCATTATCTTTTGTTTTTTCTTTTTGTTGCTCTTGCTGCTTTTGCAGCAATTCCTTAACGAGATCTCGGTTGAATCGGGCGTCATCGTCTTCGGGGTTGAGCTCTAAAGCGCGATCGTACTTCTCGATTGCTTCATTAAGAGAGCCGAGTTGTGCCAAACTATTTGCTTGGTTATATAAGCCATCAGCTGATAAGTCGCTTGAGAATCCGTTTAGCGCCGGACCCCATTCTTTGTTTCGGTAGTTAGCGACGGATTTCCACTTTTCATCCTGGAAAAGATGCGCAGCTGTTTTGGCGTCGCCTTTCTCAAGTAGCTCGAAGGCTAGCTGATCATCACGGAACCACAGACGGCTCCACAGGTTGGCCTCGGTGTTCGAAAGTATCTCGTTTTGAGAGTTCGCTACTCCCGCCACCGTATCGTTGAACTGCAGGGTGAGTAGGAACCCGGCAAACGATATCAAGACTCCTTTTCTGAATGCGAAGAGAACGAACGGAACTAGCAGAAGGGCTATCCAGTATCCCTGGTCATGCCAGGTATCGAAGTCTCGCTCTGCATCGATAGCCTCGATATCATTGACAAAACTCTCCGCAAGAACTCCTTTGAAATCGGAATCATCATAGCTCACTCGGGAATAGGCGCCATAGCCTGCTTGAGCCAGGTTTTTTAATGCGTCTTCGTTTATTTTCGTGATGATCGGTTTGCCTAGATTGTCCTTGAGTAGGCGCCTTTTTTGGCGATCGGAGGTGAGCGGAATCGGGGCTCCTGAATCACTGCCGAAGCCGATGATCGAAAGCGGTATAGCTGGACCGGCCATTTTGGCTAGTTGTTCAACCTCGGTTACGCCATCTGTTAGGAATAGGATTCTCCCCTGAGTAAGTGCAGAATTCTTGATTAGTTCTGTAGCGATTTCCATCGCGTGTGCAGGAGCACTTCCGAGAACGGGCATCATCGAAGGTTCAAGAGAGCTGAGAAGATTTTCGATAGTTCCAGAATCGTCGGTCAACGGTGCGACAGTATGTGCGTCTCCTGCATACGCGACTAAAGCGGTGCTACCCTCTTTTCTGTATCTGAGAATATCGATTATTTTTTGCTTAGCTCTAATGATTCTCGATGGCTTTATGTCCTCTGCCATCATTGAAAGGGATAAATCTAAGATGATTACAAGTGCATCACTTTGTTTTTCGACAGGTTGTGGTCTTTTTTCCCAAGTCGGGCCCGCCGCGCCGAGAATGGCAAAAAATAGGAGCATGTTCGTAACAACAGCCATCAATGACCTTTTTCGTTTGGAACCGCCGCTTACTAGAGCTTGGTGTAGCTCTGCGCTCATCAGTTCTTTCCAGGCTTTCTCTTGAATGGTCGATTTCATCCAAAGAAATGACAAAACGAGGGCAGGCAGCAACAACAAAAGCCAGTAAGGTCTTATTATATGGAAGTTCTCTAGGATCACGGGATTTGCGTCACTCTTGCTGGGCGATGGGACGCCGATAGAGATCGATTAGAAAAAACGCAAATGCGGCTAGGATAGCAGCACTAAGAGCCCAAAAAGATAGAGCTTTCCTCGGCCTAAAGACCTCCGCTTCTTGATCCGCTGGCTCTAATTCGTCAATTAGGTTATATATTTCGGCGAGCTTAACGGGGTCCTTGGCTCGAAAATAGGCTCCCGATGTGGTCTCCGCGATTTCTGTAAGTGTCCTTTCATCCAAGTCGGCCGACGGATTTGTAACTCTATTGCCAAAAGCACCAAAAATACTTGGCAATCTCATCTCGTCTGCACCGACGCCAATGGTGTAGATTTTGATTTTATCGTTTGCTGCAAGTTCAGATGCTTTCCGAGGTTCAACTTCTCCCACATTGTTCGCACCGTCTGTAAGCAAGATGATTACTTTGTCTTGCTGAGGTCTCTGCCGAAGTCGTTTCACTGCTAGACCAATCGCGTCACCAATAGCGGTTTTGCCGCCCGCGATCCCAACCGGGGCCTCGAGCAAAAAACGGTCCAAAGTCTTCAGGTCGAAGGTGAGTGGCGCTTGCAGATAGGCATTTGTTCCAAACAGAATTAGACCCACTCTGTCCCCGATGCGTCTAGACACGAAATCTGAGACAACCAGTTTTACAGCAGTTAAACGATCCACGTATTCCCCGTTTATCATCATATCTTCGGTCGCCATGCTTCCCGAAATGTCCACCGCAAGCATTAGATCCCTTCCCGTAGTTGGCAGGGTAATGGGATCGCCTGTCCATTGAGGACGCGCCAAAGCCACTATCAGCGAGACCCATATCAACCAAAGTAGCAAAAGCTTGAGGTTTAGGTGTTTCCACTCAGCGACCTCATCTTTTACGCTTCCGACAAAGGGCCCTAAAGAGGGTACGAGGAGCGCCGGTCTGTCTTGTTTAGCCTCTCTTAGAAAGCGCCGCACTAGCCAAGGCAATGGCAGAAGTGAAAATGCCAATGGCCAAATCCACTCAATCATTAGTGATTCTCGATTTAGGTTCGTAATTTTTGTGGATTTTGATTCTCGAAACCAAGGAAATAACAAGCTTATGTAGTTCAGATAGCTCCACCTCTGGTGGATTTCGACTATATCTAGACGCGCCAAAAACCTTTCCTGCTCCCTGGGTGAATTCGATGGTTCCACTCATTTTGTCGAGCGCCTGCAACCAAGATGTAGCAGATGTCGGGGCGAGATCTCTCCTGCCGAGGACGTTTACAACTAGACGTTTTAGAATCTCGTTAGTTCCCCTTATATAGTCTCTGTCAGAAGCGCTTTTTGTCAGGGTCGCTTTGTAAAGCTCGATGATTAATCGCTCCGCTTCACGCCTCGGTCGAAGAAGTTTACTTCTTTTGTAGAGAGTCACTGTTGCACATGCGACAAGTGTCACTGTCAAAATAACAAGCAACCACCATCCTGGTGCAGGCGGCCACCAGGATGGCTCCAGTGGAGTATGAATGTCACGTAAGTCAATTAAGGGGTTTCCGATCATCGAGCTAATTTGGTTAGATCGACTGAGTATCGGTCGAAATATTCCGATAGGTTATAGAGTTCAGTTTGGCGAGCTGAGATAGGCGAGATTTCTTCTGATTGAAAGCCTTTTCGTATTCGTCGCTCAGATCAGGATCTCCTGAAGAAAAAATCGCATTTTCTTTCCCATCCGAGACCGCATAACGACCTGGTGGTGGCAAGGTTTCTTCGATCGGGTCATAGATATGGACTAAATCTAGATAGTTCTTGCGAGCAAGACGCTTTACGATCTCTTCCCAATCGTTTGGGAAACCTTGAAAGTCGCTTACTATTACAATTTTGAACCTTTGTTTGCTGATATTTAAAAGATTAGCAACCGCCTCTGATGCGCTGATTCGCTTGAAAGTTTCTCTCGTTAGAGATCGATTTGCTTCGGCTATATGAAAGAGCATTTTCGTTGCAGCGGTTGTTCCATGTCTCGGTTTTGCCAGTATTACCTCTTCGTTTGTGGCTATAGCGCCGCCGATTCTCTCTCCATTTTCAACGGCTCTCCAGATTTCTAATGCTCCTAGCTCGGCCGCCGCGATTGACTTCAAACGCACACCCGAGCCAAAAAACATCGATTGTGTTTGATCGACAAAGACTAAAACTGGGCGTTCCTTTTCTTCATGGAACAGTTTTGTATGAACTTTCTGTTTCCTGGCTGAAACTTTCCAGTCAATAGATCTGACGTCGTCTCCCGGTTGATAAACTCTGACCTCGGCGAAGTCTAATCCGCTGCCCCTGATTTTTGATGCTTTTTGGCCTGGCTGGAGGTTAGTTGAGGTTTTGCCGGACGACAGTTCTGGTCCCAGTCGGTATCGCAGGTTAATCAGATCTCGCAAAGAGGTATAGACTCCTGTCACGGATTGAGATGTTCGCTCAGGCTTTATCATCTAAACTTTCTAAGCTATTCGCTAAGGAACAGGCACTGTTCTCACGATCTCATCTATGACCTGGCTAACAGTAATGCCTTGAGATTCGGCTTCAAAAGTGAGGATCAAGCGGTGTCGCATCACATCGTGAATGATATTTTGGACGTCGTCAGGCGTGACAAAATCTCTATCTGATAACCAGGCGATAGATCTAGCGCACTGGTCTAAGCTTATGGTGCCTCGAGGACTTGATCCATACTCAATCCACTCCGAGGCTGGTCCGGATGGTTCTCGGGTTGCCATTATCAAACCTACGATGTATTTCTCTATCGACTCTTCCATGTGAAGCGATAGTAATTCCTTTCTCGCATTTAGAAGCTGGTCTTGCGAGATAGTGAGTGGCGCGCTACTTGGACTGGAAATATTTTCTTCACGAACTAATTTAAGTATGTCCGATTCGTTTTGATGGTCTGGGTAATCGACAAGGACTTGCATGATAAATCTGTCTAACTGGGCTTCCGGTAGAGGGTAGGTCCCTTCTTGCTCAATCGGGTTTTGGGTCGCCATTACAAAAAAGAGTTTCGGGAGCTCGAATGTCTTTCTTCCAAAACTGACCTGATTTTCGCCCATCGCCTCTAGCAATGCGGATTGAACTTTAGCAGGTGCGCGATTAATTTCATCGGCGAGAACTAAATTATGAAATATCGGTCCTTTTTGGAATACAAAAGTACCGTCTTCAGGCCTATAAACTTCCGTGCCAGTAACATCACTTGGCAGCAAGTCTGGGGTGAACTGGATTCTATGGAAATCTCCCTGAATTAACGTCGACAGTTCTTTTATAGCCCGAGTTTTGGCAAGTCCTGGAGCGCCCTCGACTAGTAGGTGGCCTCCTGTTATCAGACTGATGATGAGGCGGTCGATCAACTTTTCTTGGCCGATCACCCGCTCTCGAAGCCAGGCTTTGGCCTCTAACATTGCGCTCAAAGAGTCAGGTTTGTTTACCGTTTGATTCATGCTGGTGTCTTGAAAAATGCTTCAACGCTGATTGTATATTTTGGTTTGAGCTGAAGAAAGGGAACCTCGCAACTAAAGATTGGGTCCTAGCTGGGTTCGCGATACGATTAAGCAATGATCAATGAGTCTCATAAAATCCTGCGCTATTTTCCACCTGAAATGGCCCACAACCTGGCGATTAGAGGTTTGAAGATATCAGGTGATTGGTTACCGCCGCTAGGCCCGCTTCCGGGTTTAGAGCAAGATTTAGCAGGTTTGAAGTTCCTCAATCCGATTGGTTTGGCGGCAGGTCTCGATAAGGATGCAAAAGCTCTGCTTGGTCTCGCAAGGTTAGGTTTCGGGCATATCGAGGTCGGGACAGTGACTCCAAAACCCCAACTGGGCAACCCAAAACCAAGACTTTTCAGACTTAGAGAGTCTGAGGCTTTGATCAACAGGATGGGCTTTAATAATGAAGGCGTGCAGTCGATGGTGGGACGGTTGGAGAAAATCAGACGCGAGAATCTTTTGGGCAGCACCGTACTGGGAGTAAATCTCGGTAAAAACAAAACCACGCCAAATGAAAGAGCCGTCGAGGATTATCTTAACTGTATGAGGGCGGTGGGATCGCTTGCTGATTATTTCACCTTGAATCTTTCTTCTCCCAACACGCCGGGCCTTAGGCAGCTTCAATATGGTCAGACTTTGCGGAAGCTCTTGACTGAGTTTAAAGAAGGGCAGCTGGCCCTTGCGCAGGAAGTTGCAAACAAGCCGGTTTTTTTAAAGATAGCGCCGGACCTATCTGAGAAAGAGTTAGACCAAATAGCGGCGGTTTTTATAGAGACCAAAATAGATGGTTTGATCGCGACCAACACAACCGTAAGTCGAATTGCAGAATTTGATCATCGTCACCTTTCCGAAACTGGTGGAATGAGTGGAAGACCGCTGTTCGATCTCAGCCTTTGGGTCTTGAAGAACATGAGAGCTCGGCTTGGCCAAAACCACCTTATCATTGCGGTTGGCGGTATCGACTCGGAAGAGCGGGCGCAAAAAATGATAGATTCAGGAGCGAACCTCTTGCAGATTTACACCAGCTTTATTTATAAAGGCACCAAACTGGTGCATAAATTGATTGGGTCATCAATAAAGGCATCTGGCTGAAGTAACGCACAAAAAAATGGCGCAAGGGTTAAAATTCGACTAAGCTTTTCGGCGATTTCTTTGGGAGGAAATTTATGAAGGCTTTTCTTGGGCTTCTACTCGCGCTCGCGAGTACAAATGTTATAGCAGATACCGGTTCTTTGGATGGAGCAGACACTGCGTGGATTATGACTGCCACCGCGTTGGTCTTGTTTATGACTTTGCCAGGGCTCTCCTTGTTTTACGGTGGTTTGGTGCGAACGAAAAATGTACTGAGTGTTCTTATGCAGTGCTTTTCTATTTGCTGCCTTATGTCGATTTTGTGGCTGGTCTTTGGATACTCACTAGCTTTTGGGGATGGCGGGAGTTTAAACTGGTTCATCGGGGGACTAGACAATATTCTCCTCGGAGGGATCCAGGAGGGGTCTGTTAGCGGGTCAATTCCTGAGAGCGTGTTTGCCCTTTTCCAAATGACATTCGCTGTTATCACACCCGCTTTAATAGTTGGCGGTTTTGCTGAACGAATGCGTTTCTCATCCGTATTAGTCTTTTCATCTCTCTGGCTATTATTCGTATACGCACCTGTTTGCCATTGGGTGTGGGGAGGAGGCTGGCTTGCCTCTAGTTGGGGTGTAATGGATTTTGCTGGCGGTCTCGTGGTTCACTTGACGGCCGGTGTTGCAGCGCTAGTTGCGGCGATTCAGCTTGGAAGTCGACGAGGCTTTCCTGACCAAGCGATGCCCCCACATAATTTGACGCTATCAGTTATGGGGGCCGGGATGCTGTGGGTTGGATGGTTCGGGTTCAATGGAGGAAGCGCGCTTGCAGCGAATGGCGACGCCGGTATGGCGATGCTAGCTACTCATATCTCCGCAGCTGCCGCGGCATTTACTTGGATGATGGCTGAACAGTATAAGTACGGGAAACCCTCTGTTCTAGGGGCCATAACGGGTATGGTCGCTGGTCTAGGAACAATTACGCCAGCGTCCGGTTTTGTTGGTCCTGGTGGGGCCCTTGTAATCGGTATCAGTGCTGGGATTGTCTGCTTTATAGCGACAGGTTATTTGAAGCGCACGCTTAAGATCGACGATTCTCTGGACGTCTTCCCGGTTCACGGTGTTGGAGGGCTCCTAGGGACTTTAATGACAGCAGTTTTTGCTAGCAATGCTCTAGGTGTTTTTGGCGGTCAGGAAGATATTGATATAGGCAGTCAATTCATCGCTCAGCTAGTAGGAGTCCTAGCTGTCTTCATTTATACCGGAGTTCTGACGTTTATTATTCTCAAAATCGTAGGCGCATTTGGTGCGGCGCGTGTGACTGAAGAAGATGAATTAGATGGTCTGGACATAATTTCGCACAATGAACGAGGGTATGACCTCTAGTTCGTTTTAATTATACGGGCTTAGAAAGCAAGGATGTATCTAGAACCTAGACGCTGAAAGCTATGAAAATCCGAATTGTGGTGTTTAAGCGTCTGGGCTTTTTGCCTGGAGCGAATGTCGTTCTGAACCGTGAATCAACGGCGAGCCAAAGCTGCCTCGATCAGGTGCCCCACCAATTCCACGAATGACATTCCGTAGCTGCGTGCGGAATCTGGGTAGAGACTTGTTTTAGTGAACCCTGGGAGGGTATTTGTCTCAAGCAAGAAGATGTCATGTGAGTCGCTCAGTATAAAATCTGAACGAGACAGATCCCGAAGTCCAAGTCCCGTATGCGCCTTTAGTGCAATCTCTTTTATCTGCTCAGAGATATTTTCATCAAGATTAGCTGGAACTACGTGCTCGCTTTTGCCAGGTGTGTATCGATTTTTAAAGTCGTACCACTCCTCGTTCTTTGTTTTGATCTCTATGATGGGAAGGGCGATCGGCTTACCTGATTTCTCCAGAACTGATGCAGTAATCTCTCTACCCAGAATGAATGGTTCGACGAGTAACGGACCGTTTTTGAGCTCCTGCGATAAGATTGGCTCAGCGTCCTGTCCTCCCCTGAGGATGTGTACGCCCAATGCAGACCCGGCCGCGATTGGCTTTAAAACTATATCTTTGCCAAATTGCTTCTCAACAATAGCAACCGTTTCCCTCGAATCTGCATTGCTCTCAACCACTATCCCGTCTGGAACCGGTAGATCGTGGTATCGAAAAATTTTCTTTGCTTGGGGTTTATCCATTGCGAGAGAGCTACCCAATACGCCACTTCCCACGTAGGGGATCTGAAGAATATCTAGTAGTCCTTGGAATGTTCCGTCTTCACCAGGTCGGCCATGCAAAGCGGGGAATACCGCGTCCGGGGAGAAATCTATGAGCTTTTCAGTAACTTCAGGAGTGAGCTCTATAATAGAAGTCGTGAAACCGAGTTCTCTTAGAGCGCTTTCTATCTCCGTAGCCGTATTTCTTGCTACTACAGATTCGTTAGAAGGTCCGCCAGTTACGACCGCGATTCTTGATTTGTTTTTAAGTTGGTTGCTCACAGCTATGCTCTTAAGTTGCTCCTTGAATCAACGATGCTCCAGCGTTCATGGTCTCGCCACTTTCCCTCGATAAATAAAAATTTTTTTGAGACGCCTTCGAACGAAAAACCGCATCGTTTCACCATATTAATAGATTTGACATTTCCGGACTGAATATTCGCCTCCAGACGGTGCAATCCCATAGTTGTGAACGCATATTGAACAAGGGACTTCAACCCAGCGCTCATATAGCCTTCACCTTGAAATGAATGACCTACATAATAGCCCAGGGAAGCGGTGAGCAAGGAGCCTCTGACAATGTTGTTGACGTTTATTACGCCTACTAAAGTCGAATCAGACGCTCGACAAACTGCAAAACCCTCGTGATCTGATCTCTTTATTCTCTTTAGGTATGCTTCGAACATCGGTCCAGAATTAGGTGATTGAATCCATGGCGAATGGAATTCTTGGCTTTTCACCATTAACGACACTAATTCATTCTTATCCGAGGCCGATATATGTCTGAGGATAATTTTAGTTTCTGTCATTCTAGGGTCATTCTGAAGTTGAGCAGAAATAGTAGCCTGCACCCCTATTTTGAAGCCACGCATTCTCGAACTCTTTTCGGTCATACGCTTTTGCTATTAGTCTTTTCTCAGGTGCGGCGGGGTCCATTACAAAAATCTGCTCCTCTTCGATACCTATCAAGGTTACTAAGTGTCCTTTCGTGCTTTCGAGGGGCGCGCCTTTTAGTTTTCCTTTTTCAAAATCAATACTGCAAACGACTGGTTGACCTAGTTCAAGACATTTTTCAGCACTCTCAAGATCAGTATGCGCCTCGATCCCACCTAGAACGCCGAATTTACTAGCGGCATACATCGCTTTTGGCCATGATCCATAAGCTTTGATATTTTGGTCGTAGCAAAGGTTTATCATTCTTTTCCATACTTCGTTGGCCTCAATATCTGCAAATCCTTTTATCTTGCAAAGAGCCATTGTCAGGGCAGATGGAGAACATATTCGATGCCTAATTTTCTCTTCCGCAAGCATCTGTGATATCGGGATGACGTTGGGGAGTGCCCCTTTCCAATTTGGAAGTCTGGATTCGACATGTTTGCTGACAGGACGAACCGAGCAAACTAAGAGAAAGTTTCTGGGCTCTTTTTCTGTGAAGACTTCAGCAACGAGTTTTGCCTCGCGGATATATTTTGAGGTGTGCCAACAATCAATACGAGGAGTGAGCTGTTCTGAGAAATTTTCTGGCCTCTTTTCATCCTTTAATTCCGGAATATTCGAAAGACGACACTTGCCGGAAGGAGTTTGAATTTCAAAGCTGAAAGAATAATCAGCATCAATCATCGAAAAGCTTGGAACGATGATATGGGTCGCGGGTATTTCTGCTAAGGATAGTTCTGCCTTCCAACAACCCTTTAAGCCAATCCAATCAATGTTGGAGGACACTTTCAACGGATAATAGTTGGCGGCAAAATCATCTGACACTCGAATTATTTGTTCCATTAAGGGATCATATACACTGTTTTTGCAGTGTCACACTATGAAGTTGGGGTGCCGATTTGTCCAAAACAGTTACCCATTTAACAATTTACCTTACGGACCACTGCTCGTTGTGTGAACGAGCATTGGAACAATTGTTCGAATTAGATATCCCCGGGGGATTAAAGGTAACTACCAGGGATATTTCTGTATCTGCTACGCTTGTCGAAGAGTTTGGAAAGAGAATACCTGTTTTGCAGTGCGACGGCTTTGAGTTGGAAGCTCCTTTCGACAAAAATCAGTTGGAGACCTGGATTTCTAAGTTGCCTCGATTTCATTGAATCCAAAAAAATCGATAGCATTTTGCGTCGTTTGCTGAAGTATTTCTCTTGTTTCTAATCCAAGTTCACTAGCCAAAAAAGAGGATATCACGGGTAAGAAACAAGGCTCGTTTCTGGAGGAGCGAAACGAGGTTGGTAAGTCCAGATTTTTTTGTTCAAGAGCGCTTCGTTTCGGCACAAGAAAAGGAGCGTCGGTTTCGATTAGGATTCTGTTTAAAGGGATGTCAGAGATTATCTTTCGCAGTGTCCGCCCCCTAGCTGGGTCGGCAATCCAACCTGTGATCCCGATATAGCATCCAAGATCAAGATGCTCATGCAGTTCTTTTTCAGTGCCCGTAAAACAATGAATTACCGTCGGAGGCAAGGCCTTATAAGACTTAAGTATCTGGTTCGTCATAGACTCACTATCTCTATCATGAACAAAAAGTGGGATGCGCTCCTTGCATGCAATTTCTAATTGTTCTTGGAAGCATGTTATCTGTTCCTCACGAGGGCTGATATCGCGATAGAAATCTAATCCGCACTCTCCGATCGCAGCAATAGATTTCTCTTTGAGCAGGCAACGAAGCCTGTCCTTATCATCGTTTTTCCACTCAGAGGCCTGATGAGGGTGCGTCCCTGCTGTCGTCAGGAGTTCCGGTAGTGATAGGTTTTTCCGAGTATTCGTTTCTTTGATGAGTTTTAAATTTTCTTCAGCTGTATCAAGATTATCCGCGCACAATAAGACGCCGTGAACCCCGGCAGACTCAGCTCTAACCAGGACCTCTAGGCGATCCTTGTCGAATTGCTGGTGCATTAGGTTGACGCAAATGTCTATCAAACTAGTCGCCAATAATCCTCTCGCCAGACTTAAGAATGGAGGGGCGTGAATTACCGGACAAACGTTCATAGACTAGGGTGAAAGCGAGGACATTTTTGACATAGTTTCGTGTTTCTTTGAACGGAATTGTCTCTATCCAATTTTCAATAGGGAGTCCATTTTTCTCTTTAAGCCACCTGTCTACTCTGGATTCTCCCGCGTTGTATGCAGCAATAGCGTGTGGTCTGTTGCCTTTGTATCGTTCTATGAGCCAGGCAATATGATGTGAGCCAAGCTGTATATTCACAAACGGATCATAAAGACTATCTTCGCTGGTTAGTTTTACATTCATTCTTCGGGCTACGAGGCGCGCCGTCCTTGGCATCAATTGCATTAGGCCTCTCGCGCCCGCACTGGATTTTGCCCTCGGATCGTAGGCTGACTCTTGGCGCGCGATCGCTTTGAGCAGGCTGGGACTGATCCCACCCTTGTGGCTTGCTCTGTCGAATTGTGGGGCGTATTGATTAGGGAAGCGCAGGGTCAAATCGTCAGTTGCATCAGCCAAATTGGCGCTAAAAATTGCTAATGAAATCTTCCCGATGTTTTTAACCGCATGGGCCAAGACACGTTTTTCATGTTGATCTTCAATTTGGTCGAAGGCCTTGAACCATTCGCGTCTAGCATTTAACTCTTCCCCTACAGCGAACAATTCAAGGGCTCTTTTAGCATGAATGTTTCGAGCGATGATTTTTTCAGAATTTGCCAAGTCTGTCTCTGCGTTCAAAGAGGAAGGAATGGCAAGTCGATCGGCGGCCAAAAAACCGTAATAATTTCTCTCTTGAGCGAGCTTGAGGAAGTCGTCTTCATGGTCAGGGGAATTGCTCCCAGAGTCGGAATCTATGGAATTTTCCTTACTCAGTGCTCTCCAAAACCTCCATTTGTGGGTGCTTTTCTCTTCCTTAGATAATTTGCTCACCCAAAAGTTAAGTTCTTGCCAGTTCGCTGCTGCAATAGCCGCATCTGCTAGTCCGATTAGGGCGAAAGCTGACGTTATCTCTGGCCTTTTGGCTTCTGCTGGAAATACTCCCGTTTTGGCAATCGCTACGCTTAGTCGCTCTGTCATAACCTTCTTTTGTAGTTCAGAAAAATTATGTGTGACTCGATATTTCTTCCATGCTTGAAGTGTTTTTTGTGGGTCTCGAGTGCTCAATCGAACCAAGCCATGCTCAATTACAGTTCTATTTTTCTCTGTATCAGCAGTGAAGTTTCTGGTCTGTAAAATCCGGCGAGGTTGGGTGTGAACAAGATAATAAGCATTTGCGCGTGTCTTGTGGGCTCCAGAAAAAAAACGCAGCAGGTACTTTGACAGCGTGCGTTGATTTGCCTTGATGGTTTTCTCTAGTCTTTGCCAAGCTATATCTTGATTAAAGTGCTGCGAAGATCTCCAAACTTCAAACAATGGATCGCAAGACTTCGGTTGAGATTTTGGGCTCAGCCACAGTTTAGTCGTTTTCCTCAGAGCCTCTTTTTTTTTGCCGGTGCCGTAAAGAGATCTTAGGTAATAGCACTTAAGCTCAGCATTTGATGAGAGCAAAAAGTCTTGTTCTTTGAAGATGGATAAGAAGTTTTTCCACTTTCTTTTAGCGCCTTGTTTTTTTAGCCACCTTATTTTGAGTATTGGCGATGGTGCTAAATCAGAATGATTCTCTAAAAAAGTTTCCACCTCTTCAGCCCCTACGTTGTTTAATTTACCGTTTATTCGGTGATATTCGAGATAAGGCTCTAGAACATAACCCTTGAGCTTTTTTCTATTTTTGTTGAATTTGGTTAATGCACCTTTTCTCAAGTTGTCGAGAGACTCCGAATATATTTGTCTTTTCTTAAAATCTGATAAATCTTTTGTTTTATCTAGCGCCAAACAGGGAAGTGAGGTCAGCAAAAAGCTGATAAATAGTGTCCATTGCCGAAAAGATTTAGAGAGAGTTTCTGTAGCAAAAATCTTTAGACCACCCATCGAAATTCCGCCATCGTTTTTTTAATTATCCTGCGTTCTGTTATGGGTGGTGCTCCCGACTCGAACCGCGAGCACGTCACAGTTGGCTTTATGAAGCACACCGTTGGCCGTCGACCCGAAAAGAAGTGCTATCCCATGCCGCCCATGACTGCCCACAAGTATTAGATCGGCAGAGATTTCTACGGCGAGTTTTTGAATTTCGCTTTCCGGTCTACCAAATATTAAATGGTGACGTCCTTCAGCAACACTCAGACGTGAGGCAAATTCATTGAGATGTTGCTGCGCTTGATTTTGTATCTGTTCTTGCACGGAGGAAACGTCCATTGGGACATCCCCGCCATAGCTAAAGCCAAGAGGCTCTATCACGTGGACGACGTGAAGCTCGGCGCGGTTTTGCTCTGCTAAAAAAATCGCTCGGTTAGCGACATCATTTGATTCCTCTGTAAGATCTACCGCGAGAAGAATTTTTTTATAGCTTTCGGCATCTGTCACAGTTGCTTCCATAAAGCGTCTTTGACCTTGCCGAAAATACATCTTTCGTAGTGGAGTAACAAGTGAGCAATTTCTTGGCCTGGGCAGTCATTCCCCTTGTTCTAATGATCGTTGTGGCGCCGATTTTCTATGTCTTGCCTACCAGTAGAGACAAATATCTAACTGCGCTCAGGCTGAGGGCAAAGAAATCTGGATGTCTGGTAAAAATGGCGAGTTTGGATAGGCTCGATGTCAATGAGTCGGAGCTTGTTCTGAGCTCTGGGCGTGCTGTGCAGCCCAAACATAAATTGATGTCTTATGCTTGGCTAATTAAATCAAAAAGTGATTTTCATGATTCCTTTCTCTTTCGTCGAGTTTCTGATCGTGTTCCCCAATCGATATCTCGGTTGTCAACAGATTGGGGGCTTTTCACAGAAACAACACTGATAAATAGAGCTGGGGAACTCAACAACAGGGTTTCTTTTTGGGATGAATACAGGAACGAGTTAATCAATATATTTGAAACGCTCCCCTCAGACGTCCAAGGGTTATCGATTGATTCAAAAAGGTTGGCCATTTTTTGGAATGAGGGCCAAGGTGAGATCAACAAGCGTAAAAGGTTGTCGAATGAGAAGATTGAGGAAAAAGTTCAAGAGAATTTTGCACCTATAAACAAGTGTCGTCTGGAACTAGAAAATTTGATGAGCAAATTAAGTTAGAAACTTTTTTCTTGACATGCCCAAGGAAGCGGCACTATAAAACGCGGCATCTGGATTATGATTCGTGAAGAGTGCATTAAAACTGGGGCATTGTTTTGATTGGTCATGTTCTTGTGCTCTCGGAATTCGACAAATCTTTTGGAGTATTATGGCTAAGTCCCTTGTAATAGTTGAGTCCCCCGCAAAGGCAAAAACTATTAATCGCTATCTGGGAAAGGATTACGTGGTCAAGTCGAGCGTGGGTCACATAAGAGATCTGCCTACAGGCGGTGCAACCGTTGATCCGAAAGCACGAGCGGAAGAGGCCAAAAAAACTAGAGCTCTTAGTCCAGAAAAACGCGAAATATATAAAAAAGAGAGGGCGCGTAACCGCTTGATTGGACGAATGGGGGTAAACCCCGATAACAATTGGGATGCCGCCTACTCGACTTTGCCCGGAAAAGAAAAGGTTGTTGATGAGTTGAAAAGGCTTGCGGCTGATGCTCCTTTCATTTTCCTAGCCACGGACATGGATAGGGAAGGTGAGGCGATTGCGTGGCATTTGAAAGAAACGATTGGGGGAGAGGACTCGCGTTACCAAAGAGTGGTTTTTAATGAGATAACAAAGAAAGCGATTGAGGCTGCATTTCAAGAACCTGGCGAACTTGATATGAATCGAGTTCGCGCGCAGCAGGCGAGACGTTTTTTGGACAGAGTGGTTGGTTTTGAACTGTCACCACTTTTATGGGCGAAAGTAGCCCGTGGCCTCTCCGCCGGGCGAGTTCAAAGTGTCGCAGTCAAGCTGCTAGTTGAGCGGGAGAGGGTTATTAGAGCTTTTATTCCGGAGGAATACTGGGAGCTATTCTTCAATTTGAGTGAGGATGATCGAAATCTAGGCCCGGTTCGATTCCAAGTTGCGAGAGAGCATGGCGAAAACTTCAGGCCGATCAGCGAAAAACAGACGAACGAGGCGATTGCAAAGATTGGGGCCAGTGCTTTCGTGGTTACAAGTCGTGAAGATAAACCGACAAAAAGTAAGCCTAATCCTCCTTTCATAACCTCAACGCTGCAACAAGCTGCAAGCACGAGGCTCGGTTTTAGCGTAAAGAAAACGATGACCATGGCGCAAAGGCTTTACGAGGGCGGTTATATTACCTATATGCGAACAGACTCTACAAACTTGAGTAAAGAGGCTGTTCAGTCCTGTCGGGGCCTCATTGAAGCCGAGTTTGGAGAAAATTACCTCTCAGAAAATGTCCGTAAATTCTCTAATAAAGAAGATGCTCAAGAAGCTCATGAAGCTATTAGACCCTCTGATGTTGAAATTGACGTTGCTTCATTGAATGGAATGGATCCAGATGCGGAAAGGTTATACGACCTAATTCGAAATCAGTTTTTAGCCTGCCAGATGGCCGAAGCGGAATATCAAAGCACGACGATTAAAGTGGCGGCTGGTGACTTTGAGCTAAGGGTTCGAGGTAGAATCCTTGAGTTCGACGGGTTTACGAGAGTCTTGCCATCAACCGCAAAAAAGGATTCTGATGAGCAGTTGCCGGACTTGAGGGTCGGTGATGAGCTACAATCAAACAAGGTTGAGCCATTACAGCATTTTACCAAACCCGTGCCCCGTTTTGGGGAGGCCAGTTTAGTGCGAGAGCTTGAGAAGCTTGGGATCGGTCGGCCATCTACTTACGCCAGCATCATATCGACGATCCAGGATCGTGGTTACGTGAGATTAGAAAACAAACGGTTTTATGCGGAAAAAATTGGGGAATTGGTTACAGATCGTTTGGATGAAAATTTTACGAATTTAATGAACTATGATTTCACGGCTAACATGGAAGCTAATCTTGATGATGTTGCTTCGGGTGAGGCTTCTTGGACGGGCGTCTTAGATTCTTTTTATAAGGATTTTAGTGAAAAGCTGCAGTTGGCTCATCAGCAAGAAAATGGGATGCGCGCTAACGATCCAACTGATACAGATATTATCTGCCCGAAATGCGGTCGCATAATGCAAATTCGAAATGGCTCTACGGGAGTGTTTCTAGGTTGTTCTGGATACGGCTTAAAGCCGAAAGAGCGGTGCACGCAGACCCTTAACTTGATTCCGGGGGAAGAGGCAGTTGATTTGGACTCGGACGAGGAAAGTGAATCAAAGCTCTTGAGGCGTCTCAGGAAGTGTGACCGTTGCTCGAGCGTTATGTTAAGTCATTTAATTGATGAAAAACGCAAAATACATATCTGTTCCAATGGCCCTGAATGTCCTGGATTTTTTGTTGAGACAGGGAATTACAAAATAAAAGGGTATGACGGCCCTGTTCTTGACTGCGATAAGTGCGGGTCCGAAATGCAGCTCAAGTCCGGACGGTTTGGCAAATATTTCGGTTGCACTGAATGCTCCAATACGCGCAAATTGCTTCGTAGTGGCGAGCCCGCGCCACCCAAAGCTGACCCAGTATCGATGCCCGAATTGAAATGTGAGAGGGTTCCCGATCATTACTTACTGAGAGATGGCGCCTCCGGTATTTTCCTTGCGGCAAGCCAGTTCCCGAAGCATAGGGAGACAAGGGCGCCAAAGGTCTCCGAGATAAAGCCTCACGCGAATGAGCTGGACCCCAAATTTCGGTATTTGGTAGACGCTCCAGAGACCGATCCGCAAGGTAACCCGGCTATCATCCGGTTTAGTCGTAAAACGAAAGAGCAGTATGTTCAGAGTGAAGTTGAGGGCAAGGCTACGGGTTGGAAGGCTTTTTATCAGGGGAAATCTTGGGTTCAAGAGCAGCCACCAAAAAAAGGGACAAAAAAGAGGAAAGCAAGCTAATAGACTAGCCAAATCTTTATGAGCTCACAGAGCTTTTTTTCACGAACAGACCTAGAGGTTTTGTCGGATCACTCCGACTGATCGGCCCTCGATTTGGAAAGCTTGATTTTCTAAATCGACCTCAATAGGGCTGAAATCGTCATTTTCAGGCAGCAGAAATATCTGGTTTGGGTTTTTCGTTCTCTTAAATCGTTTAACTGTGACCTCGGATTCTATTCTAGCCACTACTATCTGGCCGCTTGTTGCTTCGTTGGTTTTGTGGACTGCAAGAAGGTCGCCATCTAGGATCCCTACATTTATCATGCTGTCTCCCTTTACTCTGAGTAGATAGTCTGCCCGCGGATTAAAAAAACTGGGAGGTAAATCTACGTTGTCTTCTATGTTTTCCGCCGCAAGAATTGGATCTCCCGCTGCTACCCGGCCGACGACAGGGATGCCCTCTTTGACGCTATCCGGCAGTCTGATACCACGCGATGTGCCGGGTGTTAATACGATGGCCCCCTTTTTTGCTAAAGCCTTGAGGTGTTCTTCTGCGGCATTGGGCGATTTAAAACCCAGTTTTTGAGATATATCAACTCTCGTGGGTGGATAGCCACTTTCCTCAATATGGTCTTTGACGATCTCAAGGACCTGTTGCTGTCGTTTGGTAAGTGGTTTGCTCATAGGTTCACTCGCTAACTGTCTAAATAAACAATACTGTTATTATATACATATAATCAAAGAGATGTTGATAATAAAATCACAGCTAACGAAGTGATAATTTTCTGATTTAAGACCCAAAAGCCCGCGAAAAAGCTATAATGAACTCACTACATAGCAATCCGGTAAATCAATGACCGGTCTCTTCGACTATATTGTTTCATATAGCACAGCTCTTGAATCCTTCCTTGTCGTATTAGGAGCGCTAATAGCTGGGTTTTTAGCGAAATTCTTTTTGAATAAAGCAGCTAGGCAGGCGGAAAAAACACAAAATTATTGGGACGATGCGGTTGTTCAAGCTGGCAGAAGACCTATTTCATGGGGTATCTGGATAATTGGTATTACGTTTGCGGCAGAAATAGCTGCTGGGGACTCCCCTGCAGAGATATTTGGCTATCTTTCTGATGTTCGAAACGTCGCGATTGTTTGGCTGTTGGCTCTTTTCGCAATGAATTTCATTAGATTGATTGAGCGATCTTTGATCGAGAGGAATAGTTCGGGATCTGATATCTCATTAGATATAGCAACGATTGCTGCATTGGGGAAACTACTTCGCGCCTCGGTTGCGATAACGGGGGTTCTGTTAGTGCTTCAGTCACTGGGTGTCTCCGTCGCTGGTGTTTTGGCTTTTGGAGGGATAGGTGGGATTGCAATAGGTTTTGCTGCTAAGGATCTCCTCGCAAATTTTTTTGGCGCGCTCATGATTTTCCTAGACAGGCCCTTCTCGATAGGAGATTGGATTAGGTCTCCTGATAGAGAGATTGAGGGCGTAGTGGAAGATATTGGTTGGAGGTCTACAAAAATAAGAACGTTTGATAAGAGACCGCTTTTTATTCCCAACTCTGCGTTCGCGAGCTTGACCGTTGAAAACGCGTCGAAAATGCAGAACAGAAGGATATTCGAAACTATCGGTCTCAGGTATGAAGATATAGACAGGGTTAAACATGTAATCGACAAGTGCAGGTTGATGCTTGCAGAACATCCTGAAATAGATGATCAGGAAATACTGATGGTCAATTTTGTGAGTTTTGCACCGTCATCGCTCGATTTCTTCGTCTACGCGCACACCCGAACGATAGAGTGGGAAAGTTATCATTCCGTCAAAGAAGATATCCTCATGAACATTGCTCAAATTATTAAAGAACATGGAGCGCAGATTGCGTTTCCAACACAGAGTCTTGAAATTACACAAATGCCGGGGCTGCGCAGTGGGACTTGATCTGTCTTTAATGTCACAGCCAGAGACAGTACCTGTATCAGTCAGAGAAGGGTTTCATCTTGCCCAAGAAATTCATAGCAAAAAGGAGGTTGCTAAAAAACTTGACCAACTAGCCATTCGCATAACATCTCAATTGCAAGATCAAAACCCAATAATGATTAGTATTTTGCATGGCGGGTTATACCTGACAGGGCAACTTTATGGGCGGATCGTTTTTCCTTTCCAACAGGGTTACGTCCATGTGACAAGATATGGAGATGAACTCGCCGGTGGAGAGTTGCGCTGGATTGGCAAGGATATGCCCGAATTGGGGGGGAGATCAGTATTGTTTGTAGATGACGTTCTTGACGAAGGGGTAACCTTAAATCATCTAAAAAGTTGGGCTTTTTCTGAGGGGGCGAGAGAAGTCAGAACCGTCGTTCTATCTAGAAAACTGGTCGATAACCAAGAGCACGTGGCTGATTATGTAGGGTTGGAGAGTCCGAACAAATTCTTATTTGGTTGTGGCATGGATCTCTATGGCTATGGAAGGAATTTGCCCTCTATTTATGGTTTCTAATTAATACTGACCTCTGGATTTTGAGCCCCCAGCCAACGTTGAGCGACATCGGATTCGATCGAGTAAGGGGATATTTTCGTAATTATCCCAAAAGCTGGGTGGTCCAGATAATGCAGTTCGTTACTGCGCATTCTTCTACTCTCTCTTAGCGCCGCGAAGTGGTTATTTTGGGAAGTGGATTCGTCGTCTTTCTTCTCCATCGGCATCCATAAGTCGGCTTCGAAATGAAGATAACGTCCAATTGTCACACGAACATAACCTGCTAATTTTGCGTCGGTCTTCGGAATCATGATAGACAAAGGTTTGCCTCGCTCCGGGACGTTCTGTAGCCAGGAGAGGTGATGAGTCACGACTAAATCTGGCTCTTCGTCAAGAAGCGTCCTTTCGACAAGAAGTTCCTTTTGATTGTCTGCTAGCTCGAAAAAGCTAGCTCGCCTGAGATAGTCTTCGAATTTGGCTATCTCTTGAGTTACTGAGTCCAGTAATGTACCCGTGTTGAGATTCTGTATGGGCTCATTATCCTCTTGTTCAGATATTATATTATTCTGGATTATTTCTGCCGTCAGGTCTGAATCCTCCTCCTCTGTGTTATCCAAACTGAGCGTCTCAAAATTAAAAACTTGACTGGATGTAGCATCAAAATCGTTTAAAAGTTCCGGCTCGTAGCCCTGATTCAGAATTATCCCCAGGCCATCTGGAAAATCTGGCTTTTCATCAGATACGCAAAAAGGATCACCTTCAGCTTTTCTCTCCCGCTCGACAAAAACGATCGAATCATTTTCTTGACTGGTGAGTGACTGGATATTTGGTGGCCAGATTGTAGGGTCTTGGACGACTAGTTGTTCGCTCGTGGCTTGAATATTGAGTCTCTTAAAGACAATTACCTCTACCTCATACCACTTGCCATCAATCAATTCTTGTAGCGACGAGGAATTGATGTCCACCTCTTCGGATAAAGCTGGTGACGGAAGAATACAAAAGAAAAGTACGATTAGCTTATAAAGACTATCCCTCGCCATCAGACATTCAGCTCACTGCTTGTGCCGTCAAGAAAGTCCAGCATAGCATTGGCAAAATGCACCCTGCCGTCGAATTCTTTAGAGTCGTAGCTAATTTTAAGGGAGTTCGGGCCAGAAAGTTCGAACACACTTTTTTGCGTTTGCACTAGGGTTATCATCTTTTGTGGATCTATCGAGGTTCGGTTGCTAAATTCAATGGTGCCTCCGTTCTCGCCCAAGTCGAGTTTTGGGATTCCTAAGTTAGTGCACCTTAGTTTTACTTCATTACACGCGAACAAATTCTTCACGGTATTGGGCAATAGACCGAATCTATCAATCATTTCAACCTGAAGTTGGGTCAGCGCCTCTTTCGTTTCTGCACCCGCAACTCTCTTATACAGGATGAGTCTGGATTCTGTATCCGGAAGATAGCTCTCAGGAATAAGTGTTGACGTATGGAAATTGATTTCTTTGTTGATAGAGTCAAAAGGTGATCCGTCATCAGGTAGTTCGCCTCTTTCAAGCGCTTTGACGGCCTTGTCTAATAATTCCATGTATAAAGAAAACCCGATCGACTCTATTTGGCCGGACTGATCTTCACCAAGCAGTTCTCCGGCACCTCGAATTTCCATATCGTGGGAGGCGAGCGTGAAGCCTCCTCCAAGCGATTCGGCCAGTTCAATTGCCTCAAGACGTTTTTTTGCATCGTTTGTTATCTCTCCCTCTTCGGGTAGCAATAGAAATGCATACGCCTGGCGATTACTCCGTCCAACCCGGCCCCTTAACTGGTGCAATTGCGAAAGGCCAAGTTTATCGGCACGTTGAATAATGATTGTATTAGCGTTTGGAATATCAAGGCCGTTCTCTACTATTGTGCTACAAACCAGAACGTTAGATCTTCGGTGGTGAAAATCGGACATGATTGTCCCGAGTTGGGTTTTACGCATCTGGCCATGAGCGATACCGATTCGAGCCTCGGGCACCAGCTCCTTGACGATTTCGGCAGACAGCTCGATCGTCTTGACGTCGTTGTGAATCAAAAATACTTGTCCACCTCTTAGAATCTCTCGACGAATGGCCTCTCGGACTAGGTGCTTTCTGAAGGGCTTTACGAAAGTCTTAACTGGTAATCTATTTTCCGGTGGCGTCGAGATTATGGATAGATCCCTTATCCCTGAGAGCGACATATTCAGGGTCCTTGGAATCGGTGTGGCCGTCATTGCCAAAATGTCGACCTCGGCGCGCAGAGCCCTAATGCTCTCTTTTTGTTTTACTCCAAAGCGGTGTTCTTCATCGATGATTACCAAACCTAGATTTTTGAAGATGAATTCTGGGCCCAATAGCTTGTGCGTGCCGATCACAATATCAAGCGTGCCAGATTTACACCCCTCGGCAACGATCGCACTGTCTTTGTTTGAATTCATCCTACTGACGCTAGCAATGGACACAGGCCAGTTCGCAAAACGATTTTTGAAAGTATCAAAATGTTGTTGTGCCAGGAGCGTCGTAGGCACCAGCACGGCGATCTGTTTTCGATTTTGGACCGTGACGAGTGCCGCACGAAGTGCGATCTCTGTCTTTCCGAACCCTACATCACCGCAGATCAATCTATCTGTCGCTTTTTCGGAACTTAGATCGTTTAGTGTTTCAGCAACTGTGTCAGCCTGATCTCTCGTAAGTTCAAAAGGAAATTCCTCCGAGAACGCTTCAAGATCTTCCTCATCAATAGACATTTTCTCGGTTCTTCTTGCCTTCCGGCGAGCGTAGATATCGAGTAGCTCTGCAGCAATATCCCTCACTTTCTCCGTTGCCTTCCTTTTGGCTCGATTCCATTGTTCCGAGCCTAGTCGGTGCAAAGGAGCAGAGGACTCTTCGGCGCCAGAATATCGACTAACAAGGTGGAGAGAGCTTACAGGTACATAGAGTTTGGCTCCCTCTGCGTAGCCGATGGACAAGAACTCATCCTCCTCTTCGTCTATGGTAAGTATCTCTAAGCCTAAGAATCTTCCAACTCCATGCTCTATATGCACCACTGGCGATCCCATAGATAGCTCATTTAGATTCCGAATGATCTGATCACTGTCGAAACTTGTGCGCCGACCTTGTGTGCCGACTATTGGGGTCTTTGTTTTAAAGTCCCTCTCGCAAATTGCTATCACCTCGTCGGTGATGAAGCCCTTCTGGAGCGATCCCGTTAGAATTGCGTGTTTGGTGAGGCCTTTAGCTTCGGTGAAGGAGTCCGTCGCGGATAGTTGTAGGCCATGGGTTTTGAATTTTTCTTCGAGGATCTCTCTCCGCCCTAGGGACTCGGTCACCAGGATGATCTTTTTTGCTTGAGAGGATAAAAATTTTGCGATGTCGTCATGAAGTGAACGGGGATCAGAATCTGGCAGCACATCTTGCAGGTCACCACTCCTAAAGGAATATCCCTCATTATCAATATTGTTGAGACGGATGATCCTATACTTCTTGATCAATTCGTGAAGCTCTTCAGGATTAAGGAACAATTCGGATGGATCAAGAATAGGCCTCTCCAGGTCGTGACACATCTCGCTATATCGCTGGGTCAATTTCAAATGGAACTCGTTCAATTGTTCTTCTATGCCGGGCTCCAGGACGAAAAGCGTGCTATTCGGAACGTAGTCAAAAAAATCAGCCATCTTGTCGAAGAACAATGGAGCGAAATACTCGATGCCGCTCGGGGCAATATACGACTGTACGTCGAGGTAAATTGGGCAGCTTCTTGCGTCTACGAAGAAAGTCTCGTGCCACTTGCGTTTGAATCGTTTGATTGCATCGTCATCGAAGGGGAATTCTTTCCCAGGGAGCAAGCGAAACTCTCTCACTTCCTCAACCGTCATTTGTGTTTCAGGGTCGAAAAGCCGTAGAGAGTCTATTTCATCGTCAAAAAGATCCACCCTAACTGGCAAGTCGGATCCCATTGGGAAGATATCGATCACAGATCCTCTTACGGCGTATTGTCCCCTTTGCGTTACCAGATTTGAGGCAACGTAACCTGAGGAATCGAGCTTGAGTCTCTCGTTGTTTATTATCAGTTTCTGCCCGGTTTCATAGCGGAAAGTTGACCCAGTTATGAAAGCAGGAGGGGCTATCTTTTGTAAAAGCGTTGTTACGGGTATTGTTACGACTAATCTTTTTTTCTCGATGCTGAGTTCATACAAGCAGTCTATTCGCGAGGAGGTGATGTTCTGATGCGGCGAGAAAAAATCATACGGTAGCGTTTCCCAGTCAGGAAAAGCTTTGTATTCGAAGTTGCCCGATTCTGGATCCTTATTATCTCTAAAAAATTTCAGGGATTTCAGCCAGCTATCCGCAGACTCAGCGTCTTTTGTAACAACGACAACCTTTTCGAAATCGCTCGGGTTACTGGCGACATCATCTAAGTTTAAGTATTCATGTAACGCCAATGGGCCGGCGCCTTCAGCCAGCCCGCTCCATAGTTTGCTGGTGCCTCCGGTAGTGGGCGTTAGGTCTATCGCGGATGATTTGACTAAGAAATTGGTCAATTTTTTCAATCTTATTTTTGGTGTTTGTTGACGTTCCCTGGGTCGGTATTGTGTCACGTTGGTCAGCTCGGTGAATAGAAAAACCGTGTATCTATCGTAGTGGCGAGGGATAGACTATCTTGCGTAACCTAGGGTGGACAAAAGCTGGTCATCAGTGTGGTCATGAAGTAGAGTCTGGCTATTGTTCGATGGCTGGGCGAGACCGAAAAGTGGTTTTAGATAGTGATCTCGCTCGATTAAATTAGTAAGAACAGGGTCTAGATCTTCATGAAACCTACAAAAATCGGTGATCCGAACTATTTTCATAAAGTTGTGGATTGTCAATGGGCCTGCCCGGCTCACACTCCCGTACCTGAATACATTAGGCTTATCGCTGAGGAAAAATACACAGAAGCCTACATGCTCAACTGGGATTCTAATGTCTTTCCAGGAATACTCGGGAGGACTTGCGATAGGCCATGTGAGCCAGCGTGCAGGCGAGTCCGTACCGAAGAAAAGGCGGTGGCTATCTGCCGGCTCAAGAGAGTAGCAGCGGACAACAAAGGTGATGTCTCGGCCTATATGCCCATTGTTCCAACAGATAAAAACGGAAAAAAAATTGCCCTTATCGGTGCTGGGCCAGCTTCTCTTGCAGTGGCGAGAGACCTTTTACCACTTGGTTATGAGGTCCATTTGTTCGAAAAAGAAGAAAAGGGTGGGGGCTTTATGCGCTCTCAAATTCCTGCTTTTCGCTTACCCGTTGAAGTTCTTGAGGAAGAGGTAGACCGTATACTAGATATGGGTGTGATCTGCCACTTTGGAACAGAAATCACGAGCATGCGAGACTTGTTAGACCAAAATTTTGATGCTTATTTTGTAGGAACAGGAGCACCCAGAGGGAGAGACCTGGAACTTCCCGGTCGAGAAGAAGTCGATGACCATATTCACATAGGGATCGATTGGCTTTCCAGTGTAGCGTTTGGACATGTATCAAATATCCAAGGAAAAGTTATTGTCATGGGCGGCGGCAACACGGCAATGGACTGTTGTCGAACATCTAGAAGGCTTGGTGCCGAATCGGTAAAGGTGGTCGTCAGGTCGGCTTTTGAAGTTATGAAGGCGTCTGAGTGGGAAAAAGAAGATGCTATGAGAGAGGGTATTCCGATTATAAACAATCGCCCTCCCAAAGAGTTCGTGCATGAAAATGGCAAACTGAAAGGTATTGTTTTTGAGTGCGTGACCCCGGTGAGAGGGGAGGACGGTAGGCTGAAATACGAGCCAAGTGGTGAGCCCGATGAGTTTATTGAGTGCGACCATGTGTTGATGGCGATTGGACAAGATAACCATTGTCCCTGGATCGAAAGAGACCTGGGCATGGATTTTGATAAATGGGATTGTCCTGTATTGGACGACGAAACCTTGCAATCTCAGCATCCCAAAGTGTTCTTTGGAGGGGATAGTGCTTTCGGTCCTGAAAACATCATCTGGGCCTCCGCTCACGCCCATAAAGCGGCAATAAGTATCCATCTTCTCTGCCAGGGCAAGGACCCGAAAAAAGATAGGCCACCGGAAGGAGTTAATCTACTGTCTACTAAAATGGGCGTTCATGAGTGGGCGTACGATTCCCAGCATGATGACTCGTTAAGGTTTCAAGTGCCGCTTGTTGAGAAGACCATTGCGCTTAGCGATATCAAAGTGGAGGTGGAATTGGGCTTCGACAAGGAACTAGGAGCTAGTGAGGCGCAGCGATGCTTGAATTGCGACATTCAGACGGTTTTTAGTGAAGACCTATGCATAGAGTGTGATGCTTGTGTCGATATCTGTCCGATGGATTGCATATCGTTTGTTGAAAATGCCGACGAAGAAGACCTGAGAAAAACACTGACCGCACCTGCCTTGGAGGAAAGTCAGGATCTATATGTGTCCGATGAGCTAAAGACTAAAAGAGTCATGGTGAAAGACGAAGATGTTTGTCTTCACTGTGGTCTTTGTGCTGAGCGATGCCCCACAAATGCCTGGGATATGCAGCGGTCGGTTATCCATGTGCCTCAATTAGGTTCTTATAACGCGTGAATCCGAGAGAAGACATCACTCTAAATGATTTTGTCATCCGCTTCGCGAATGTGAATGGCTCAGGTTCAGCTAGCGCTAATGGCATGTTTGCCAAAGCTCTCTTCCGCATGGGGATCCCGGTGTCGACTCGAAATATATTCCCCTCGAACATCGAAGGTTTGCCCACCTGGTTCGAGGTCAGGGTCAACGATCATGGGTATCTGGGTAGACGCGAGGGCGTCGATATCATGGTCGCAATGAACGCTGAGACATTTGAGGAGGACGTTAGTAGTCTCTTACCAGGGGGATATTTGGTATATGACAACTCCAAGGAGCTGCCTAAATCCTTGCTTAGGCCAGATATCAATCTCATTGGAGTGCCGATATCGACGATGCTTCTATCCGAATTTTCGATCCAGAAGCAGCGCAACCTTTTTAAAAATATTACTTACTTGGGGGTGTTGGCGGGTCTTATCGATATTGAGTTCGAGATAATTACCGGAATGGTCTCCACCCAGTACAAAGGTAAAGATGACTTAATAGAACCAAATATAAGAGCTTTAGAGATTGGACGGAATTATGCTGTGAAGTATCTCGATGCGCCAATTAGGTTCCAGGTTAAGCGATCAGATAAAGTTGGCGACAAGATCTTTGTTGAAGGTAATGAGGCAGCTGGTCTGGGGGCGGTTTATGGCGGAGCGTCAGTTTGTGCATGGTATCCGATCACGCCTTCGACGTCAGTTGCTGAGGCTTTTGAAAAGCACGCGAATAAGTTGCGGATCGATGTTGAGACTGGAGACAAGAATTTTGCCATCATACAGGTGGAAGATGAGTTGGCGGCGATAGGTGTCGTGATTGGCGCCGCATGGAATGGAGCGCGCGCTTTTACGGCAACCAGCGGACCTGGTATTTCCTTAATGTCAGAGTTTTTAGGACTGGCCTATTTTGCCGAGATCCCGGCAGTCGTTTGGGATATTCAACGTTCTGGACCGTCGACCGGTATGCCCACTAGGACTCAGCAGAGTGATCTTATAGGCGCGGCTTACGCGTCCCACGGTGATACGAAGCATCCTCTGCTCTTTCCCACTACGCCGAAGGATTGCTTTGATTTTGCTAACTTGGCACTCAATTTGGCGGATCGCGCTCAAACACCGGTATTGGTTATGAGTGATCTAGAATTAGGTATGAATCAAAATTTGAGTGATCCATTTGAATGGGATGATTCAACAAAATATGACAGGGGAAAGGTTCTCTCTGCCAAAGATTTAGACGAGCTGGATTCTTTTGGAAGATATCTTGACGTAGACGGAGACGGCATAGGCTACAGAACCCTCCCGGGAACACATGAAGACAAGGGTTCTTTTTTCACAAGAGGCACCTCTAGGGATGAGTTTGCTGTTTACACCGAATCTCCCGAAGCGTACGAGCGAAATATGAAACGCCTAGAGAAAAAATGGGAAACAATAAAAACTCTAGTCCCAGAGGCGTTAATCTCAATGAATGGCAGTCGGATGGGAGTGATGTGCTACGGGACTACTGTACTTCCTATGCCTGAGGCTCTAGACCTGCTAGCGGATGATGGAATAATCCTAGATCATTGTCATGTGAGAGCTTTTCCTTTTGGAGCCGAGGTTTCGAAGTTCGTTGCAGATCACGAGATGATTTTCGTGGTTGAACAGAACCGAGATGGGCAAATGCGAACACTTTTGATTAATGAACTAGAGGTTGATCCCTCCAAAATGAGACCAGTCTTGTATTACGCCGGATTGTCTATTTCCGCCAACAATATATATCGGCAGATAAGCGAGTATTTTGATCAAAATAATATCGCCAAAGTTTTCGAGGTGAAATCATGACTTTCATAGCTAAACCTAGAGTTCATCACCCAAGTTTGCCCCGCAATGACCTGGGTCTGACTCGTAGAGATTATGAAGGTTCGGTTTCCACCCTTTGTGCTGGCTGCGGCCATGATTCAGTTAGCGCGTCGGTCGTTCAAGCTTGTGCTGAGCTATCATTGCCTCCACATAGGTTTGTAAAGGTCTCAGGCATCGGTTGCTCGTCCAAAACACCTAGTTATTTTCTTAACAAAAGTCATGGATTTAATTCCGTTCACGGGAGAATGCCCAGTGTGATGACGGGGGCCAATCTGGCAAACCGTGACCTTCTGGGTATCGGCGTTTCTGGCGATGGTGATAGCGCATCAATAGGTTTGGGACAATTTGCCCATATTGTTCGCAGGCGGATCAATATGCTCTATCTCGTGGATAACAATGGAACCTATGGCCTGACCAAGGGACAATTTTCGGCTACAAACGACAGAGGCTCAACGAGCAAAAAGGGGATTGCAAATCTATATGAGCCGATCGATCTTGTCAGCATGGCTCTGCAGCTTGGAGCAAGTTTTGTTGCGAGGAGTTTTTCTGGAGATAAGAAACAGCTCGTGCCGCTAATAAAGGCTGCGCTGAAACATAAAGGTATGGCATTTATTGATGTCATTTCCCCTTGCGTGGCTTTCAACAACCATGTTGGTTCAACTAAGAGCTATGAATTTACCCGCGATCATCGCGATACGGCAGTCAATGCTGATCTTATTCTCACTTCTCCTGAAGTTATGGCGGATTACGAGGAAGGTGCAAGAGAGGATGTAGCAATGCCTGATGGTTCGACGTTGCGACTATATAAATTGGATGCGGACTATGATCCACATGATCGGGTAGGGGCGCTCAATTATGTTCAGAAGATGCAAGAGGAGGGAACCGTCGTAACCGGTTTGTTATACGTCGACTCAAATCCTGTGGAATGCCATGACATAATGGGAACTGTTAAGACTCCGCTGGCGCAACTGACTGAAGATGAGTTGTGTCCAGGTAGTAATATTTTGGAGTCAATCAACGAAAGCTTTAGGTAAATTTCTATCATAGACAGCGAATTCCGGGTTGCTGGTATAACCTGAAAGCCTTTACACTTTCCCCGCAAAAAAATGGTCAAACTTTGGCCCAAGCGAAACAAACGAAATAGGAATTCCCGTGGCACTACCTAGCCTTGAAGATTATTTTCCAGACTGGAAAGAAAGAGAAGCCCTCGCGGAGGCTATGATTCCGCTCATAGGTCAGCTTTACAGAAAGAATGTCGTCGTTTATTGCTATGGGAGAGCGCTATATAACCAAAGCGTGACTCGGTTAATGAAAGCACATAGGTATGTTCGTCAGTTGGCTCAAAATGAGTTGTCAGAATTTGAGACGTATCCCATTCTAGTAGCGCTGAGCAAATTGAATTTAGGCCCCTGTCATATTGATCTAGGGAAGTTGGCTTCTAAGATTATAGATGATCCGAAGGCCGATGAAATCGACATAGATGGATTCGTCAAAGCTCAGTGCGAAAAAGTCATAGATCAGACAGATCCTCCTTTGGTCAAACCTCAGGACGTGGTTTTGTATGGATTTGGCAGGATCGGACGACTGTTAGCGAGACTATTAATTGAAAAGACAGGAGGCGGAACTCAGCTTCGGCTGAAGGCGATCGTGGTAAGAAAAAGTGGTGCCGATGACTTGATGAAGAGAGCGGGTTTGTTGAGGCGAGATTCTGTCCATGGAAGTTTTCAGGGAACCATTCGGGTGGACGAGGAAAACCAGTGCATTATCGCTAATGGAAATGTAATTAGGGTTATTTATGCAAGCAACCCGGACGAAGTCGATTACGCGGTTTATGGGATCTCCGATGCGATAATAATCGACAACACCGGTGCTTGGAAAGATGAGGAGGGCTTGTCCCGCCATTTAAAGTCAAATGGGGCAGCAAGAGTAATCCTTACTGCGCCGGGAAGCGGAAAGGTAAAGAATATTGTTGCTGGTATAAATAATGATCAGATTGAGCCTGGGGATGGCATATTAGCAGCGGCGAGTTGTACGACGAACGCGATAGTGCCGGTTCTGAAGGCGGTTAACGATCAATTCGGTATCGTTAGTGGCCATATGGAAACCGTACACGCGTATACCAATGATCAGAATCTGATAGATAATTTTCACAAGAAAAATCGAAGAGGTAGAGGGGCACCTCTAAATATGGTCATCACTGAGACGGGAGCCTCTTCCGCCGTAACCAAATTGCTACCTGAGTTAGACGGAAAGCTAACTGGAAACGCAATTAGGGTGCCCACACCGAATGTGTCTCTTGCGATTCTTAACTTAACGCTGAGTCAGGCGACTACCATGGAGGAGATTAGTGATTTTTTAAGGGAGTCTGCATTGCATGGCAAGCTTCAACGTCAAATTGATTTCACGACCTCGCCTGATATCGTCTCCTCAGATCTCGTCGGCAATCGTCACGCCTGTATAGTTGATGGAGAAGCAACGATCGTTAAAGAAGACAGGGTTGTGTTGTATGTTTGGTATGACAATGAGTTTGGTTATTCGTGTCAGGTAATCAGGGTTGTTCAGAAGATGGCAGGTATTAAATATCCGCTTATACCGGAAGACGCAGAAGAGATGGGCTTCTAGCGATCGTAAATGGAAGTCCGGACGAGAATCGCCCCCTCTCCTACAGGCGATCCACATGTGGGCACTGCTTACGTTGCTCTTTTTAATTGGGCGTTTGCGCGAGCAAACAAAGGGAAATTTCTCCTTCGAATTGAGGATACTGATCTAGCTCGAAGTACGAAGAGTTCTGAAGAAGCTATCTTCAGCTCTTTGAAATGGTTAGGCCTCGATTGGGACGAGGGACCAGATTGCGGTGGGGAGTTTGGGCCTTATCGTCAAAGTGAACGGGGTGATTTATACACGGGATATGTGGCTCAGTTATTGAATGCTGGTCACGCGTTTCGATGTTTCTGTTCAAAAGACAGATTAGATGTACTGCGGGCTTCTCAACAAAAAGCCGGAGAGACTACTGGATACGATGGTCTGTGTCTTGGTTTGTCCAAAGAGGATGTTTACCAAAAGATGGCGGCTGGAGAGGAGAGCGTCGTTCGGATGAAAGTGCCCGAGACTGGCGAATGTGTCTTCGAAGATCGGTTGAGAGGCTCAATATCTATAGCCTATGACCAGATCGATATGCAGGTCATTTTAAAAGCTGACGGTATGCCAACATATCATCTGGCGGTCGTTGTCGATGATCACTTGATGGGTATTACTCACGTATTGAGAGGAGAGGAGTGGCTTAACTCGGTTCCTAAACACAAACTACTCTTCGAGTATTTTGGATGGGATATGCCTGAGTTGATACATCTGCCACTTCTGCGGAACGAGGATAAAAGCAAACTCTCAAAGCGAAAGAATCCCACGAGTCTGAATTACTACAAGGATACGGGCGTACTTCCAGAAGCTTTGCTCAACTTCCTCGGTCTGATGGGCTGGTCTATGCCAGATGAGAGAGAGATTTTCGATGTACAGGAAATGATAAAGGCTCTTGATCTGGACAGAATCAGTACGAGCGGACCAGTTTTTGATCAGTCGAAATTGAAATGGTTGAATGGACAATATCTGAGAAAACTCGATGACTCCGATTACCAACAGAGGTTCCTCCGCTGGTTGGAAAGTTCGGGGGGTTTAGAACGTCTTTTGCCTCTAGTCAAAGACCGAGCAGAAACATTCTCGGAGTTGGCGCCAATTTCGAACTACCTGATCGGAAACCGAGCAGAATTGTCTCTGACTGATTTTAAGGGGCTTCCTTTGGAGCTCGATTTGTCGAAGAAAATTTTGCACCACTTGTTGGCAGCACTTGACACTCAGGTCGAGTGGGATAGGGATTCATTGTTTGAGAGGTGTGGCACTCTTGCTTCCTCGATGGATCTGAAAATGCGAGATTTTTTGTCACCAGTTTTCGTCGCAATAAGTGGGAAAAAGGTTTCTCTGCCTTTATTCGATTCGATGGCTATTCTGGGATCTGATTTATCTAGAGCCAGGCTGAGAGATGCGCTGGACGTTATTGGTGTCTCAGGCAAGGAACGCAAAAAGTTAGAAAAGGATTTTATTGCCTTAAGAGATTGAAGTTTTATGATGATTGGCTTACGCGTTGACACTGAATTGCGAGCTACCTAACATTCAACTAGACGGGTACGGGGCCATAGCTCAGCTGGGAGAGCGCGTGAATGGCATTCACGAGGTCGGGAGT
>CAJXCK010000013.1 GCA_913051785.1 uncultured Gammaproteobacteria bacterium | reverse complement strand
CCAAAGGATGGATTGCTTTACCGCTCAAGTATAAAACCCATGGAAAGTGTTCTTCGGATAAAGACAGTGCATGTCGAAAAAGGAGAGGTCAGCGAAATAACTTTGGAACCAGCGACTGAAGAGGAGGCAAAGTCAACAGTGGCGGTCATGGGTGGTGAGGACTGGGAGTATTGGATTGACGCGTTGGCAGAAGCAGACCTCTTGGCGGAGGGAGCAAAAACGATTTCTTACACCTATATTGGCAGTAAATTAACCTGGCCTATTTATTGGGATGGGACTCTCGGTTTAGCAAAAGCAGATTTAGATAGAGCGAGTAGAGCTATCTCAGAGAAACTGACTACTATTGGCGGTAAGGCGCAGGTCGCCGTTTTGAAGGCGATAGTTAGTCAGGCAAGTGCGGCGATTCCAGTCGTTCCGCTTTACGTTGCGCTGCTGTTTCGTGTGATGAAGAGAATGAATCTTCATGAAGACTGTATTACGCATATATATCGATTATTCGCCACGCAACTTTTGGGTGGCGTTGAGCAGCGTCTAGACGATGAGGGTCGGATTCGAATGGATGACCTCGAATTACGGCCTGAAGTTCAAAAGGTAGTCTCACAAAATTGGCTGAATGTAACGACAGAAAATCTCGATGAACTAGGCGATTTAGAGGGTTTCCGTTCTGATTTTTTGAATATCTTCGGTTTCGGGTTCGATGACATTGATTATGAATTAGATGTCGATCCAAAGCGCATTTTCGATTTCGGGTGAGAAAACAGATGAAGGAAAAAATATTTCTTCAGGCATGTCGAGGAGAACGGACCCCCAGGACGCCTATATGGCTGAATCGCCAGGCCGGGCGCTACATGCCCGAATATCATCAAGTGAAAGGTGACCTGCCGAGCTTGGATTTTTTTAAAAATCCAGAGAAAGCCGCCCAAGCGACATTAGACGCTCAGCGTATTCTCGGAGTTGATGCCGCCATTATGTTCGCTGATTTACTACCTATTCTTGAGCCTATGGGATTGCACTTAGACTATTTGCCTGGTGAGGGGCCAGTTTTTAGTAATCCCATTCGTCATGAAAAGGATGTTGTGGCGCTGCGGACAGCGCCTGCCATAGAAGCCACGCCCTATATTGCGGATACCGTTCGCTGCATTAATGCGGATTTGCCCAAGCACATCGCGTTAATTGGTTTTGCTGGAGCGCCCTTCACGCTGGCCTCTTATGCCATAGAAGGACGCGGCTCGCGCAACTATGTTGAAGTGAAAAAAATGATGCACAACCGCCCGGACTTATGGGCCCACCTTATGGAAAAGTTGGTACAGCAACTGGTCAGTTATCTGCAGCTGCAGATCAGTGCTGGGGTGGAGGCGGTGCAGTTATTTGACACTTGGGTGGGCAACTTGTCGATTCAGGATTACACCACTTTTGTGCACCCGTATTTAGAGACGATGCTACAGCAATTGGGCACTACGGTACCGGTAATTTATTTCGGTACTGGCAATTCGCATCTGCTACCGAGCGTGTCCACCTTACCCTTCGACGTTTTAGCCTTTGATTGGCGTACCCCGCTGGTAGCAACGTGGGAGCAGCTTGGCTGTAAGGCGGTGCAGGGTAATTTGGATCCAATTATATTGTGTGCAGAGCAACGCGCAATCGGCCAGCAGGCAGGTCAGCTTTTGCACGACGTGGCAGGTCGCGGCGGTCATATCTTTAACTTAGGCCACGGCATCATTCCTGAGACGCCGGTGGATAACGTTAAGTTCCTAGTGGATTTTGTGCATCAGCACAGCGCCCGCTAAAGCGTTTCGACGCACCACTCGGGAGAATTATGAGACTGATAGCAAAGCTGGTAGGCAGTGTATTCGCGCTGCTGTTGTTTGTCGTCTTGCTGCAAGGGGTGGCGTCGGAAACTGGTGAGGTGGTGGTACTGACTTCAGTGGATCAGGCGACTAGTGCTCCAACAACAACGGGCTTATGGGTGGTGGATCACGACGGCGCGATGTGGCTGCGCGGAGACGCCGCCTCGGGATGAACCCAGCGCGCCCTTGCGCAATCCATGCCAGTGGCCTTGGAGCGTGATGGCGTCCGTTATGAGTTTTTTATTGCATCAGAGCCGGAGCGAGTAGTACTAGTGAATGAGTTGATGCGCGATAAGTACGGCTGGCGCGATCAGATCATCAGCATGATGGCGCCCAGAGAGGATTCGGTAGCACTGCGACTAACTCCTACAAGTTGAGGACATAGGCGCGGGCTGGATTAAAGGGCGTAGTCTTTTGGTGGCGCATATTGCCGTGGCAACAAACCGCGGTCGTTGCGGTCCGGGATCAGCAGACCGGCCTTGGCCAGCGCGGCGAATAAAATAGGCTCAGCCTCCTTAGGCCAGCCGTTCTGGGCCTGCTGCCAGCACAAATCACAAACCGATAGCCGGTAGACCGGCACGCTGTGGCGGTTCTCGCTCGGCGCATCGCATAGCCTGCAGTCTGCGGCTGGCTGCACTTCAGTCCAGATACTTATCAGTAACGGCGCCTTCACTTGCTGAGCTGACCTGTTGTGCATATTTGGCCAGTGTGCCTCTCGTCGCATAAGGCTCTGGTGGTGTCCACTGAGCCCGACGTTGAGCCATTTCTTCGTCGCTCACGGCTAAGGTCACCGTGCACTGTTCGGCATCGACTGTAATCGTGTCGCCGTCATGTACTAGTGCTATGGGTCCGCCCAAATGAGCCTCGGGTGTTACATGGCCAATTACGAATCCATGGGAACCTCCAGAAAAACGACCGTCTGTCAATAGTGCAACGTGTTCGGAGAGTCCGCGGCCGTTGATGGCGCTGGTTGGGCTGAGCATTTCTCGCATTCCCGGGCCTCCCTTTGGTCCCTCATAGCGCACGATTACCACATCACCTTTATCCACAGTGCCGCCCATAATTGCTGCCATAGCGGCTTCTTCGCCGTGGAAGCAGCGAGCGGTGCCCGTAAACGTCAGACCCTCATGACCGGTGATTTTTGCAACGGCGCCCTCTGGTGCTAGGTTGCCCCGCAGTATGACTAAGTGACTGTCTTTCTTGATTGGATTACTAAGTGGACGGATTATTTTTTGTGTGGCCGGATAGTCAGGCACATTCATCAAATTTTCCGCCAAGGTTTTTCCGGTCACCGTTAAGCAATCGCCGTGGATTAAACCTTCAGCGAGTAAAGTCTTCATAAGCGGTTGGATGCCACCAATTTCTATAAGCTCGCTCATGGCGTAGTGACCTGCTGGGCGCATATCAGCCAGAACGGGCACTCGCTTACCAATTCGGCTGAAATCATCCAGAGTTAGGGGGATTTCCGCAGCATGCGCTATGGCTAACAGGTGTAGTACTGCGTTCGTAGACCCCTCCAATGCGATAGTGAGGGTTATTGCGTTTTCGAATGCTTCTCGGGACAGGATGTCACTGGGTTTGATCCCCATTTTAATCAGGTTGCGTACAGCTGCCCCGGCGTTGTAACTGTCCTGGAGCTTGGCTTCGCTAACTGCATTTTGTGCAGAGCTATTAGGTAAAGACAGCCCCAATGCCTCCATCGATGACGCCATTGTATTGGCGGTATACATGCCACCGCATGATCCCGGTCCAGGTATCGCCGTAGCTTCCACTTCCTGTAACTCAATGTCTGAAACTTTTCCTGCAGCGTGGCTGCCTACAGCCTCAAACACCGATACGATATCTCGGCGCTGCTCCCCAGGTAAAATGGTGCCGCCATAGACGAAAACACTTGGACGATTCATGCGTGCAATCGCGATGCCGCAGGCAGGCATATTTTTGTCGCAACCACCAATAGCCACGAAACCATCAAACCCCTGAGCACAAACAACGGTTTCAATTGAGTCAGCGATAACTTCTCTTGATACGAGAGAGAATCTCATTCCAGGCGTACCCATGGAAATGCCATCTGAAACGGTTATTGTGTTGAAGAGGACACCTTTGCCTCCAGCACTATCTGCTCCTTTAATGGCCTCGTCAGCTAAATGGTTTATGTGCATGTTGCAGGGAGTTACCATGCTCCACAGCGAAGCGACTCCAATTTGTGGCTTGCTGAAGTCTTCCTTTTTGAATCCCGTGGGATAAAGCATCGCCCTGCTGGGCGCCTGTTCGATTCCGTCTACGACTCTTGAACTATACTTTCGCTCATCAACCATGATCTTTCCTTGTCTCAACTCCCCATAAACAGGCGAATTCTGTCCTTAGACGTTTTCATACTTGGAGTGGGTCGTATTGTCATTTTGTTGCTCAGATATTACCCGAAACGCGCCCTACCGATCCTAAAAAATACGCTGAGTTAGTAAAGAGAGATCTCACCAGGGGGGCGTGTTTTAAATCGACGGTGCATCCACAGGTATTGTTCCGGACACTCCTTAATGATTTTTTCGAGTGCATTATTTAAGATCTTAGCGCTCTCAAAACTGCTCTTTGCAGGGAAATTTGTTATCTCCTTATCAAAGACAAGACTCCATTTGCGTCGTTTGTTATCTCTTTTCACGCTAAAGCAGAGCACTGGAGAGCTGTTAGATGAAGCAATCCTTTCCGTTGCAGTAATTGTCGCGGCCTGTATCCCAAAAAACGGTGCAAAAACGGAGTGTCTGATTCCATAATCTTGATCAGGCGCGTACCAGATGATCTTTCCAGATTTCAGGTGTCTGAGAGTTTTTCTCATATCTCCTCGATCGATAACGTGGTCGAAAAAATTGAGCCTTCCAAGGGTTTGGAGATCCTCCCAAACAGGATTTTTATTTTTGCGATAAATAACGGCGACTGACTCGAGTTCGCTCAACGGCTGGCAGCAGATATCGATAGAGGTAAAGTGAGCCCCTATCAGGATCACACCTTTATTTTTCGATAAGGCGCTTTTTAAGTGATCGAGACCTGTTATTTCAAAATGTTTTTTGAGGTCTCTATCAGGATTCAGCCAAGGTATCAGAGATTCTAGTAAGCCGATTCCCGATTCTTTAAAGTTCTCTCTGAGGAGTTTAGATCGTTCTTTCCTAGAAAGATCACTAAAGCACAACTCGATATTTCTTCTGGCGATTCTCCGGCGTCTACCTCCAAAAAATAAATACAACGTCCCAAGCACTGCGCCTAACCGGAAAATAAAACGCAGCGGCATTCGTGATACTAACCAGCCAAGTGATACGATTTTTCGGCTAATCCAATAATTGAGGTTGTTTGTAACCTTGCTAAAGCTCAGTATGATCTCCAGATTTCACGTCTCGATTTTTTTTGTTTATTAGATCGTAGCTAGAAGTTTCCGTATATATTGATTCTCGCAGAATTCTACAAATCATGGCTGCCTCAAATCGTAAATGTACATTTATATCTGTTAGACCGTGGTTCAGGTAACCAATAGATGAGACCGCTTTTGTTTCTGTATAAGACCCTAATAACCGTCTTATTGCCGGTTCTGATTACCAGATTATTATTTCGGTCGATAGGAGATAGGTCCTATCGTGTGAATCTTCGAGAAAGGTTAGCCTTTTATTCCCATGACGCCTCGGCAGACATTTGGGTTCAAGCCGTGTCTTTAGGGGAAGTAAGAGCCTCAGCGGAATTAGTGGAGTCACTATTACAAGAATTTCCTAAGTGCAAAGTCCTAATAACAAGCACGACCCCTTCAGGTTCCGCAGAAGTAAGGCGCCTTTTTGGTAATCGCGTAAAACATAGTCTTATGCCTTACGATTCGGCGTTGGTTGTTAGGTCGGCATTAAGTCAAATTTGTCCTAAAGCTGTAATATTGATGGAGACAGAGATTTGGCCCGTTTTGCTCGATGAGCTAAGTAAACTTGGAATACCATCTTTTTTGGTAAATGGGCGAATGTCATCGAAGTCGGCGAACGGTTACCGTCGTTTTGCAGCTCTAACGAGGTCTGTATTCGGCTATTTCGATACGGTTTATGCTCAGTACGAAAGTGACAGGGACAACTTTATTTCTCTGGGGGTCCAATCTAAATCAGTGACGTTAATGGGGAATTTAAAATTTGATTCCTCCTTGCCGAAGGATTTGGCGGAGAGGGTGGGCAATATCGACGAAAGATTTCAAAAAAAAATAGGCCTCTCCTGGATTGCAGCTTCAACCAGAAGCGGTGAAGAAAGAAAAATACTCCGGGCTCACAGAGGCTTACTCGAAAAATTTCCACATCTCATGCTTTTCTTAGCGCCGAGGCACATAGAAAGAGTCAAGGACGTGGAAGAACTAATTCGGCGTTTCAAGTTGCGACCCGTTCTGCTAAGTGAAATGGATCAGCAATCCCTCGAGGAAGGAATCGTTCTTCTAATAGACCGAGTGGGAATTCTTTTAGAGATTTACTCTCTCACCGACATTGCTTTTGTAGGGGGCTCTTTGGTGCCCAGTGGGGGTCAAAACCCCATTGAGCCGGCGCTCCTTGAGAAGCCGATTTTGTATGGCCCCCACCGACAGAATTTTTTAGAGGTGACTAGCAGGCTTGCGTTTGGTGGAGGTCTGCGATTCGTCAATGACGAGATAGAGCTAGAGCAAGAGTTGTTTCATCTGCTATCCAACGATGCGCTGCGTTCCCAAGTTGGATTGAGGGCGAAAGAATCGGCAAATAAAGAAAGAGGCAGCCTTGCAAGGCTAGAGGGCAGTCTTTTTGAAAAATTGGGCCAGTTAAATATTAATTAATCGCGGATGCAGATATTACCCTCTGGACACGGTTCGCCGGGTTCATATAAGAATTGAGTTCTTGGAGATCTGCTTCAGATAGGGTGCCTGCACTTTGCTTTAGCCTCATTAGATTCAGAAGATAGGTATATCGAGAGTCTGCATAGTCAAACTGAGATCCGAACAAGCGCTGTTGAGCCTGAAGCACATCAACAATATTCCTTGTCCCGACCTCATAACCGGTTTCAGTCGCCTCCAAGGCTGACTGAGAAGATCTTATGGCTTTTAATCTGGCCTGTACCCGAACCACATCTGTGGTAACAGATTTATAAAGGTTCCTGGTATCTCTCGTTACATTAAGCTGTTGGCTTAATAGCAGCTCGCGGGCCTGTTCAGCGGTCGCGTTTGCCTGCCTAACCCTCGACCTGGTGAGTCCACCGGTGTAGAGAGGCCAAGAGAGTTGTAGGCCGTAAACAGTGCTTTGGGTGGTGTCAGCTCCGAGGAAATTTCTGCCTCCTGTGACACTCTCTACTTGGGTCACAGTCGCATCCACCGTAGGAAGATGGCTAGACTGTTTAGCCCTTTTGTCTCTCCTTGCGGCTTTTAATTGGGCTCTTGCAGCCTTGACGCCGTAGTTGTTTTCAAGCGCCGTGTTCACCCACTCATCCTCTTGTGAGGGATTAGGATCCACGATAGGCAACGACTCATCCAACCTATTTAAAGTATCGTAGCTCCTGCCAGTCAGTGTACTGAGTGTCTCGAATGAAATCGCATAATCGCCCTCCGCCTGGATCCCTCTCACAACGGCGTTGTCGTAAGCCGCTTGTGAGTCAAAGACATCGGTTATTGCGACAAGACCCACATCAAATCGTTGTTGAACCTGTTCGAGTTGTCTTTTGACGGCGGTTATCTCTGCTTTCGTCGTATCTAGTCTATCCTGTGCTCGTAGAATATTGAGGTAGGCTTGTAACACTCGAATAATGAGGTCTTGCTGTTGTGATTTGAAATCGTGTTCAGCTGCTTGAACCGAAGAACTCGCGCTGCCAACGGCGAACCAGGTCGTCGGGTTAAAAACAGACTGGCGGAGTTGGGCGTTCCAGCCATGGTCATTGTACTTTTGAGATGGATAGTTTTGTCCAAAAGTTGGACTGAGCGGGTTTTGATCAAAGGCGTCTGGCAGTTCCACAGTAGTATTACTGGTGCTGACAGAGCCTCCTATGGATGGCAGAAGGGCAGACCGGGCTTGCGGTAATCTCTCTTTATTAATCTGAAGAGAAGCCGATGCCGCGCCTAAGATCGGGTCTTCTTCTACAGCGACCAGGTAAACATCGTAGATGCCTTCAGACCAAGCCGGTGAAGAGATTGCCGCGCAGCACATGAAAAGGACCAGACTGTTGGCCAGGACAGCACATACTTTTAAACCGAAGCAGCTATAAAGTGGCCTCCCGAGTCCTGAACCTGTGGTTTTGATACGCATGTCTAAGTATTTCTCATGAAATGTATTCATCTCTGACCGATATTTTCCTAGTCGGCAAAGCTGCCGACAGAATCATATATTTTACGCTCCAGTTTGACCGAAATATAACAACTATGTGCGCCTATGCCTCACACAGTGTTACGATTCTACTCAAATAATACTAAATATGTTGATTTATTTTGGCTGTGTGGAGCTAATAAGCTCGTATTTTCGTGGATTCGTATTATTTAATCTGAGAGTATTTCGCTCGCCTGCTCTGGCGAAGAAGCAAAATAAGAGCGCTATTTGGAACAAGAAAACTTGAGTAAATCAACGCAATCGCTGAGATCAAGATCGAAATTACTCTCCAACGGGTTCGTATCCGGTGACTTTAGGAGTAACGCGTTCCTGACTCGGTATCGTAAAGGATATGTTCTTGATCTGACTAGCCATATAACTCTTTGCGATTTGAACTACCATCGATTAATGATGTTGATGCCCAATCAAACTGCAACAGAGGTTAAAAAGATTGACATCATGACAGGCTCGTCTGTTAAGGCTGTCGTTGAGCTCTCTCTACTAGATCGCTCTAAATATACCAGTGTAGTTTCGATAGAGCAGAAGCCCGAGCTGAAATGGGGAGCAAACCCGCGCCTTAAAGTACGTCTGTATCATGATACAAAGAGTGCAGAGGTTATTGAGTATCAGGATCAGAATCGCTTTAGGAGCCACTATGATTTCCCCAACACACGAATGAGACAAACAGATGAAAAAGTTCAGTTGAATCTATTCCTAGGGGAATATCTGAAATTCTGTCTGCTCACTGGAGCCGCCAAATATGTTCTCCTTGAAGAAACCAAAAAAAAATAGGATGCCGGGGAACTGGGCTAATGCAGCAGAATAGAATCTCTTTCCGGCAGGTTGCCCTACTAATAAAATATGACTGAAAAGAACTATTCTTCCGAGTCGATTCAGCTGCTGGAGGGGCTTGACCCAGTCCGAAAGCGCCCGGGAATGTATACGGATACATCCAGGCCTAATCACCTCGTCCAAGAGGTTGTTGATAATAGCGTAGATGAAGCGCTAGCAGGTTATGCGAGGACCATCACGGTAAACGTTGCTAAATCCGGTTGGATTGAGGTTGCGGATGACGGTAGAGGCATGCCAGTGGACATCCATCCGGAACATAAGATTACGGGAGTGGAACTCATCCTCACCCGATTGCATTCGGGAGGAAAGTTTTCCAACGAGAATTATAATTTCTCTGGCGGCCTCCACGGTGTTGGTGTTTCGGTTGTTAACGCTCTCTCGGAAAGCTTAGAAGTGGAGATAAAAAGAGAGGGGAAGATTTTTCGACAGACTTATGCGTCAGGATCGCCTACTTCTGAATTGAAGATTTCGGGTTCAGTTGGAATGAGGAACACGGGAAGTCTTGTCCGATTTTTACCAGATACAAATTATTTCGACACGCCATCATTAAACCTATCGCGCTTAAGACATCTATTGCGAGCAAAAGCGGTCCTTTGCCCTGGTCTGACTGTCTCTCTTTTTGTCGAGGGGGACGAGAGTAATAGCGAAACTTGGGCCTATGAAGCGGGACTTGCTCAGTATCTTCAAGAGACACTAGATGACGATGAATTTCTTCCCGCCATCCCTATTCTGTTCGAGAAGTTGGGAGACACTCAGTCTTTGGAGTTTGCTCTGAATTGGTCTGTGAACGAATCGGCGCAAATCACCGAATCCTACGTCAACTTGATACCGACACTGCAAGGAGGCACTCATGTCAGCGGGTTAAGATCAGGCATTCTGGACGCGCTACGAGAGTTTTGTGAGTTCAGAGACTTATTGCCTCGAGGTATAAAGCTCACGGGTGAGGACACTTTTGATCATTGCAATTTTGTATTGAATGCCAAAATGCGTGAACCGCAATTCGCTGGTCAGACTAAAGAAAGGCTCTCTTCTCGAGACGCCGCTACATTTATTTCGAGCGCGACTAAAGATTCATTCAGTATTTGGTTGAACCAAAATACTTCAGAAGCTGAATTGATAGCGAATCTGGCGATAGCAAGAGCGACCACCAGGCTTCAATCAGCAAAGAAAGTCACCCGCAAAAGGGTAACTACGGGCCCCGCGCTTCCTGGGAAATTGGCAGACTGCTCCAGCCCCGACGCCGATAGAGCAGAGCTATTTCTAGTGGAAGGTGATTCAGCTGGTGGCTCTGCTAAACAGGCGCGAGATAGAGATTATCAGGCGATCCTACCGTTGCGAGGAAAAATCCTAAACACTTGGGAAGTTGATTCCTCTCAGGTTTTAGCCTCTGAAACAGTTCACGATATTGCGCAGGCTATAGCGGTTGACCCTGGCTCCGAGGATCTCAGCAACCTTAGGTACAATAAAATTTGCATTTTGGCTGATGCGGACTCTGATGGGCTTCATATTGCAACCTTAATATGTGCATTGTTCTTGCGACACTTTCGACCCCTTGTTGCGGGAGGTCACGTATATGTATCTATGCCTCCTCTCTATCGAATCGACTTAGACAAGGAAGTGTTTTACGCACTCGACGAATCGGAAAAAGAAGAAATCCTCGAGCGGATCGCGAAAGAGAATAAACGCTCTAAGTTGTTAGTCCAAAGATTTAAGGGGCTAGGTGAAATGAATCCCTCTCAACTGAGAGAAACCACAATGGTACCCGAAACGCGCCGTCTAGTCCGATTAACTTTAGAGGGCAAAATTAAAGCGGATGAGGTGCTTGATATGTTATTGGCTAAGAAGCGTGCAGGGGATCGAAGAATATGGCTTGAAGAACATGGAGACCAGGCTGAGCTGCATTAGATCAAAAGAATAGGGAAGTTCAAAAAAATGGATCAAACAAGCGAAAATATAGAGACCCTATCTTTGTCTCAGTATACATCGGACGCATATTTAGACTATTCGATGTATGTGATTAACGACCGTGCGCTGCCGCATGTGGCTGATGGTTTAAAACCTGTTCAGCGTAGAATTATTTTTGCGATGAGTCAGCTAGGTCTGAGATCAGATGCTAAACATGTTAAGTCGGCAAGGACGGTTGGAGAGGTTATAGGTAAATTTCATCCTCACGGAGACAGTGCCTGTTATGAGGCCATGGCACTAATGGCGCAACCTTTCTCATTCCGTTACCCAATGGTTGATGGTCAAGGAAACTGGGGCGCACCTGATGACCCTAAATCCTTCGCGGCCATGCGATATACAGAAGCTCGATTATCGATCTATTCAAGAGCGCTTTTAGCAGAGCTAGACCAGGGAACGGTCGACTATATCCCAAATTTTGATGGGACCTTCGAAGAACCGAAACTGCTCCCTGCACAATTGCCTTTTCTGCTGCTGAATGGGAGCACCGGCATTGCGGTAGGAATGGCCACTGATATCCCTCCTCACAACTTAAATGAAGTGGTGAGCGCTTGCATTCATTTGCTGGATAAACCGAAGGCCACAAATCTAGATCTAATGACTCACATAAAGGGCCCCGATTTTCCTAATGGCGGGAAAATCATCACTTCTGTCGATGAAATAAGAGAGATCTATGAAACAGGTAGGGGAACCATCCGCGCGCGTGCAATATTTGAGAAGAAGTCCGATGAGATAGTCATCAATGAACTACCCCATCAAGCATCTCCCGCTAAGGTTTTAGAGCAGATAGCTCAGCAGATGAACGCAAAAAAGCTGCCGATGCTAGTCGACTTGCGGGACGAATCTGACCACGAAAGTCCAATCAGACTGGTTTTAGTTGTTCGCTCTAACCGAGTCGACAAAGAAAGATTGATGAGTCATCTATTCGCAACGACAGATCTAGAAAAAACTTATCGCGTCAATCTCAATGTGATTGGCCTCAATCAGCGGCCTGCTGTTTTAAATTTGTCCTCAATGCTGAAGCAGTGGCTCCAATACCGCTCTGACGTTGTTACTCGCCGATTAGAGTTTCGACTCGAAAAAATCCTCAACAGACTTCACATTTTGGATGGTCTTTTGATCGCCTACCTGAATTTGGACGAGGTAATCAGGATTATTCGAGAAGAAGATAAGCCGAAAGAAGCATTGGTTAAGAAATTTAGGCTCTCAGAAGCTCAGGCGAATTCTATCCTCGATCTGAGGTTGCGCCATCTTGCGCGACTTGAAGAACTGAAGCTTACATCAGAAAAAGAAGAGCTCTTGTCTGAAAGCAAAGAAATAGAAAAAGTACTCGGATCCAAATCAAGATTGAAGTCCCTGCTAAAGCGGGAATTGCAAGAGTTAGCACGAGAATTTGGTGACGATCGGAGAAGCCCAATCGGGCAAGTTGAAGAGAGCAAGGCTTTCGATGAGGAGGAGCTGATCTCCAATGACCCCGTCACTATCATTGTCTCTGAAAGGGGTTGGGTGCGATCGGCGAAGGGTCATGAGGTGGATCCGTCAGAGCTGACATATCGAGATGGTGATGGTTTTAGGCACTTTGCGCGAGGGAAATCCAATGAATTAGCCTTGTTCTTGGATGCGAGCGGGAGATTTTACTCAACGCCAGCATATAGTCTGCCGTCAGCTAGAGGCCAGGGTGAGCCATTGACAGGTCGTTTCAAGCCTCGAGATGGTGCGGATTTTGTTGGAATAGTAATGCACAAGCCAGGAGCTCATGTATTGCTTTCCTCTAATGCAGGTTTCGGATTTATAGCCCCGGTCGAAGAAATGATTACCAAGAACAAGTCTGGGAAAGCCTGCATCTCCATCAGCAAAGGTGCTGTGTCTTTAGCACCCATCATGATCCAGTCTGGCGACTTGGATTATCTCAAAGTCGCAGCGGCAACCAATCTGGGGAGGTTGCTAATTTTTGATTTGTTGGCGTTGCCCAGTTTGAGCAAGGGTAAAGGCAATAAGATAATTAATATTCCCTCCGGTAGTTTTAAATCTGGTGAGGAGTGGATGGTATCTATCGACGTGCTAAAGCCGGAGGAAATTCTTTTGGTCAAGTCGGGCAATCGGGATCTGAAACTAAAGCCAACTGAACTTGATATATTCAAGGGCGAAAGAGCAAATCGCGGCAGGAAAGTACCTCGTGGCTTTCAAAAAATAGATGAACTGACCGCGATCCCGAAATAGTTATGCGAACTCAAGAATCATCTTCGCTTGTTGGTTGATCAGTTCTTCGTCTACTTCTGGCAATTCTTCGATTAGATAGATTTGCTCGACAGTATCAATATCTCTTGTGAGAGGATGCTCAAAGGTCTTTGCTCGTTGCCGCACTTCATCAGGCAGTTCTGAAATTATCATGGAACTAACCAGTGCCGTATCTTTCCGAGACAATGCCGCCAGAGTAAGCCAGGCACTGAAATCCTTGGCGCTGAAAAAAGATTTGAAATCAGCTCCCTCCATATCATTTTCTTTACTCGTCCACGCTCCTTCTTTTAGGAAGCATCTGAATTGACCTGCTGTGTAATATTCGCCTAAAAGGACTTGTAATAAAAAGACTGCATTCAGCGCCTGTTTGGCATTACAAGTCCCGTTTGGTAAAGCCAGGCATATTCCGAGGTCATCGACTCGTATTGTTGAACCTTCATACAGTGCTGTGACCTCCTTGCTCATAGTTTCAGCATCTTGGAGTGCTTGTTCTACTGAAGTTTTCTGCATCGAAAGCCGGTTAATCAAGTTTATTATTATATAAAAAGCCTTGCCGTTGGGCTGATTGTTCACCGAAATTATAGGAATTGATCGATTCTCGAGGTTAAAGTTCCGTGTAATTAAGGCCAGCAGCATTGGCATTAAGAAAATTACAAGAATGCTGAGCGTCAATTCGAATATAGGTTTCGATGGCCTAAAAGCATCGCTGTTAAGAGATATTTCAACCGTCCCTGCCGGTATGTTATTGACCGTGACTTTTGTGACATACAAGTTCTGTAGATTTGGTTTCCCCGCACTAAACAAAATATCTCCACTGTCATTAATGAATCTCACGCTCTGTATTTCCGGATGTTTCGCGATGTCTATCCCAGCAATACTGAGATTGATTAACTCTGCGTTGAAGAAGTCATTGGCGGTAGTGGTTGCAATGCTCTCGGAGATTAAGCTGCCAGTTTTTTCAATATTTTGGGATCGCTCTATGTAGGGATACCAAGTGAGCAGAAAACCAAGCGAACAAGAAAAAGTGCAAATATAGATCTGGAACATGCGCCCTTTAAAGGAGATTTTCTTTAAAAAGTTCTTCATTCGCTGGTTTAATAGATGGAGATCTTGAGAGAAACTACCACAGGTTAGCTTTGAAGTTAGGGTTTGTTCTAAGCTAGCTGCCTTAGGCGTTAGCTTAAATTGTTAAAAGAATTGAACTCTTGGATCGGGCGCAAGAAATTGGAATCATTTTTACTATCAATATCCGGACGAGATCAGAGAGGACTGCTAGCGAGGCTCACGGAGCATCTCGACAGGCTTGGGGCTCAAATTTCGGATATCGGTCAAGCCGTTATACATGATGAGTTGGCGTTAGCCATGATTATTCATACGGACCAGAAAAAAACGCTTAATCTGGCGATTTGCGATGTTTGTGAGAGATTAGACGTCAGATTCGAGCTGTCAGAAACAAAGGCGAGGCGGATTCATGAGGCTTCTTCTGTCGACGAGAATAATTTGATTCTCACTTTAATGACGAGAGGTCGATCTGCAAGTGCTCTCCACAGTGTTAGCAGGCTTGCTTTTGATCAAAATTTAAACGTGGACTTTATTCGTCAATTGAGCAGCGCGAGCCTAAATTTTGGGGGTGATAGAACAAATAGCTTATGTGTTGAGATGAGGGTAAGCGGGTCAACCACAAATGCGATAGCTGCAGAAAATTTCAGAAAAGCGCTTTTACCCTTATCTGAGAGCGAAGATTTTGACTGTAGCGTTCAATACGACAGCGTTTATAGAAAGAATCGTCGATTAGTTGCTCTGGATATGGACTCTACATTAATACAGCAGGAGGTCATGGATGAACTCGGTGCCAGTCAAGACAAGAGATTAAAAATGTCGCAAATCACCAAGAAAGCCATGGATGGAGAGCTAGATTTTAAAAAGAGTTTTCTAGAAAGAGCTGCTCTCCTTAAAAATGTACCAATCTCTGCATTAGATGAAGTAATTGCAGGTGTTGAGTTGAATGAAGGGGCGCACAGATTGATCAAGTCGCTAAGGCACTTTGGTTATAAAACGTGTCTTATTTCCGGGGGTTTTCAGGAAGTAGGCGATTATTTCGCCAATGAACTTGGGATTGATTACGTTCGAGCAAATCGGCTAGAAATTGTGAATGGAAAATTTACCGGAAAAGTCGAGGGAGAAATAATTGATGCCGATAAAAAGGCTGAATTGTTGGAAGATATATCGGCTAAAGAGGGAATTAGCTTGGCTCAAACGATAGCGGTAGGTGATGGAGCTAATGATTTGCCAATGTTAAGCAAAGCTGGGTTGGGTGTTGCTTATAGGGCCAAACCTGTGGTCAAAGAGCAAGCCAAACATGCGATCTCACACTTTGGTTTGGATGCAATTCTATATCTGATTGGTTTTAGTGACGCTGATATCGAAGAGGCATTGATGAGCGCCTCCTAGATAATTAATGTCTTGGATGACATGCCAGGCTCCTCTGCTACGAGTCTAGGTACTAAGTATCCTGGTAGCTCTCGGAGCATACCCCTAAAAATTTTTCTCGCTGTTTCGACGGACACACACAAGTGCTGTGTGCCCTCAACCTTGTCTGAAAGATGCAAGTAGTATGGAAGTATGCCCTGACTAAAAAGTTGCTCGGACAGCTCAACGAGTGTTTCAGTCCTATCGTTGATGCCCTTTAGTAATACCGTTTGATTAAGAAGCTGGATTCCTGTTTGCCCTAGTTTCCGCAGCACACTGTCAGTTTCCGCATCAAGCTCATTTGGGTGGTTTATGTGAGTCACCATAATTATTTCTGCTTGATGGCTTTCAAGTTTGTCGATGAAGTTTTCCGTAATCCTGCTTGGCAGCACAGTGGGTATTCGTGTGTGAATACGGATGCGCTTTACATGAGGTATGCTGGATAAGGTATCAATTACACTGAAAAGACTCTCGTCCCTAAGAATAAGAGGGTCACCTCCAGACAGAATAATTTCCTTCAGGGTTTTGTCCGAGCGAATTGCCTCTAATGTTTTGTGCAGAGATTCCTTAGTTGGGGGCGCGTGTGGAAAATGACGACGGAAGCAATATCGGCAATTTATTGCGCAGGCCGCTGTAGGCATTAGTAGAGCTCTTCCCCTGTATTTTTGAAGTAATCCCTCGGTCGCCTGATCATCTGGCCACTCCTCTAACGGATCCTTTGAAAATTCCTCCCCAGTTTCTCGCTCCTGACAAGTTGGCAGCACTTGTCTAAGTAGTGGATCATTCGGATCTCCAGCTTTCATCTTTGCTGCGAATGACCGCGGAACCAACATCTTAAATTCTTGTTCTGAATCCGCTTTTGTCCCGAGCTCTGAATCCACCAGTCCAAGATAGGTGAGGAGTTCGAGTGGTGTTCTGAACGCCTCAGATATCTCGGTTCGCCAGTTCGATTGCTTTTCAGAGTCGGTAGTTACGATTCGGTATTCGTTGCGTCTCATAGGGGTTATCATTTGGGAATTATTAGAGGGATTTTTTTAATCATGGCCAGCTATTCTACCAATGAATTTCGATCTGGGATGAAAGTAATGCTTGAATCTGATCCGTGTTCCATTTTGGAGAATGAATTTGTCAAGCCCGGTAAGGGACAGGCCTTCAATAGAGTTAAGTTGCGCAATCTGAAAAATGGACGAGTTTGGGAGAGGACCTTTAAGTCGGGCGAGGCGCTTGAGGCGGCGGACGTTTTGGAAATTGAAATGGAATATCTCTATGCCGATGGAGAGTTCTGGTATTTCATGAAGACGGACGGCAGTTATGACCAGCTCAGTGCGTCAGATAGTGCTGTTGGAAATTGCAAGGACTGGCTGAAGGAGCAAGAAAAATACCAAGTTACGTTATGGAATGATGACCCGATCTCGGTGGAACCACCCAACTTCATAGACCTAGAAGTCGTTCAAACGGACCCCGGGTTGAAGGGCGATACCGCGCAGGGAGGGACGAAACCGGCGATTTTATCCACCGGCGCTTCAATAAAGGCGGTCCCTCTTTTCGTTAATATCGGCGATGTATTGAAAATTGATACGAGAACTGGGGAGTATGTCTCTCGAGCGAAGGTTTGAGTTTCTGGATTCTTCGCTAGAAATTCTGAGGCTGAGAGCCGACCTTTTGAGGAAAATTCGGCAATATTTTTCCGATAAAGAAGTACTTGAGGTGGAGACCCCTATCCTCTCGCAGTTCACGGTTACCGACCCAGATATTCATAGTATTAGAGTTCCAAATCATGGATATCTTCATACGTCTCCTGAATATGCGATGAAGAGACTCCTATGCAAAGGAGCACCATCTATTTTTCAAATCGTCCATGTATTTAGGGCTGGCGAACTAGGGCGATACCACAATCCCGAGTTCTCTATGCTGGAGTGGTACCGTTTGGATTTCGATCACGTCGATTTGATGGCTGAAGTCAGCGAGTTGGTTGACGTGATTTTGGGTCCGGGGGAGTATCAAACAATAACCTACAAAGAACTGCTGGGCCTGAGCTATGAGGAGCGTAAAAATGACAGAAGCGAATTAGACCTGGCATTCTCGCTTTCTTGTGGAGAGCTAGGAATGGGCCGCTTCTTCATCACTGATTATCCCGCCGATCAGGCCGTGTTAGCCAGAATTGATCCGAAAGACCCAACTGTCGCTTGTCGCTTCGAGCTTGTCATTGATGGAGTTGAGATTGCAAATGGTTATTGGGAGCTTCAGGACGCGGTGGAACATGAAAAACGATTTCAAAACGACCTGGAGAGCCGTGCAAATAAAAAAGCGGAATTACCCGGGATTGATCAAAATTTTATGCTTTCTTTGGAGGCGGGCTTGCCTGATTGCGCGGGTGTATCTATCGGGCTCGATAGAGTGCTGATGATTCTTGCAGGTGCGAACTCATTAGACGCGGTCATGCCGATTGGTCGTGAGCCATACCAATAGGTGCTCCGATTGTTAGATCCATACCCGTTTTTAGAGCTGGATCAAAATGAAAGGAATCTCTCTCAAAGCAGCAAATCACCGTAGATCCCATAAGAAAATGACCGATTTCCTCGCCTCGCGACATCTGGATATCGTGGTCTGACTGTATTTTAAATTTATACGGAGAGGTCGGTTCTCCCCAAACGCTTTTAATAGAAGAAACCAACAATGCCCCAACAAAAACTAAAAGGAATTGACCAAATTCCGATTCAAATTTACAAACCAATCTTTCGTTCCTGACAAATAGGCCTTTGACATTCTGGGCGGTTTTGTTGTTAACAGAGAAAAGAGCTCCCGGGAACGCTATTGAATTTGTGAGCGTTGCATCAAGTGGGAGATGCACCCTGTGGTAGTTGTGAGGAGCCAAATAAATGGTTAAGAACTTGCCATATTCGAATCCATTAGCCAAATCACCTGCTAGTTCAGTGATCCGGTAGCGATGATTTTTTGCTTGAATCAGCTCTGTGTCCTGTATGTCTCCGAATTGGCTCACCACGCCTTCCGCCGGGCTTCCTATTTGCTCTCTTAGATCGGGGTACTGAATATACTTTGATTCGAGCTCTCTAGTGAAAAAATCATTGAAGGTTGCATAGTCTTTTTGAGCTTTTCTCTTGGCTTTTTTTAAAGAGATATCATATGCGCGACTGAATACAGCAATCAGGAAGATTTTAAGAGGAATGTTCCCCGAGATTGCGGCCTTGCCAAAAAGCCGTGACAAAAAATGTTGTGGGATTAAGCGTTGAAGGAACGTGAACATTAAAAGTCTCCTCTAGGTTCAACACTCTAAAAGGAACACGAAATTTTCCCTAACCAGGGAGAATGAAAGCAATTTCCCGAGTCGTTCCATTTGGAGTTGTAGCTTGAACACGGATTTATGCTGATCTAAGGTGATAGTACAAGTGCTTTTGGCCTTCTGATGTTTAGCAATTTGATTTGGATAGATCTAGAGATGACTGGTTTAGACCCCATCCGAGATAGGATAATAGAAATTGCTACAATCGTTACAGATGGGGATTTAAAGGTCATTGAGGAAGGCCCCTCCTTAGCGATAAGGCAGTCGGAAGAACTGTTGTCGTCAATGGATGAATGGAATACGGAGCATCACGCCTCCTCAGGACTGTTAGAGCGGATAGAAAGAGAAGGCGTCGAAGAGAGAGAAGCAGAGGCTTTGTCCCTTCAGTTTATCGAGCGGCATGTGGAGAGTAACCAAGCCCCGTTATGTGGAAATACGATCTGGCAGGATCGGCGTTTTTTGAGTCGTTATATGCCGACCTTAGAGAGCTATTTGCATTACCGTGTCATTGATGTCAGTAGCATCAAAGAACTAGCTAGACGCTGGAAGCCAGAGTTGGTTGATGGTTTTGTGAAGGAAGCGAAACACACCGCTTTGTCCGACATACGCGAGTCGATAGAAGAACTGCGGTACTACAAAAAGAATTTCTTTTCACCGTGACAATTTTTTTATTGCCCAGCGAATATGGTCATCGACTAAGTCGCTTACATTCCCCAATGCGTCTTTCAAAGCTTCGATAGATTGCTCTGACGGTGTTGAGTTTCCCAGAGCGATGGCAATGTTACGTTGCCATTGATCATAGCTGACGCGTCTGATCGGCGAACCACGTGTTAATACTTCAAACTCCTTCTCTGAAAGATTAAATAGCTCTACTAGGTCCGAATTGTCGAGGTTATGTCTTGGCTCAAAACGCCTATCCCTCGTTTCTTGTGCATCTCGATTCCAAGGACAAAAAATTTGGCAATCATCACAGCCAAAAATTCTATTTCCCATCTTGGAGCGAAGTTGGTCCTCTATATAGCCCTTATGTTCTATTGTTAGATAAGAAATGCACTTCCTTGCATCTATTTTTCCGGGTTCTACTATCGCGTCAGTGGGACAGACATTTATGCAAGCCTGGCACTTTCCGCACTCGCTATTTGGCTCCCGATCACTCGGCTGAAACGGTACGTTGGTATAGATTTCTCCGAGAAAAAACCAGGATCCCGCCTCTTTGTTTAGGACGAGACTGTTTTTTCCAATCCATCCAAGGCCAGCTTTTTGAGCTAATGGTTTCTCGAGAACAGGTGCGGAATCGACGAAAGCTCTGTAATGACCGTAGCCCAATGAGGAATTTATCCTAGACGCCAATCGGGCGAGACTTTTCCTCATGAGTTTGTGGTAGTCGCGGCCGAGCGCGTACTGAGCGATATAGGCTTTCTCATTTTGTTCTAAAGTTTTCTTGGGATTAGCTTTTTCGTTTAAATAATTTTTTCTGACGCAGACAACTCGGCACGTCCCAGTTATCAACAGCTCAGGGTGCAGCCTTTTTTTTATATTCCTTTTCATGTAATGCATCTCACCGGCGAAACCGGCCCTAAGCCAGTCGATTACCGACTTTTTTTGCTTTGACAAGTCGATATCGGCAACGCCGAGTGCGTCGAAGCCAAGCTCTGTTGCCCAAATCTTTAGGTCGCTAGTGGTCGGTATTCGATTTGGAGATGGACCACAATGTGTCTCTTCTTCTTTCATTCTTTTTAAGCTGCGGATCTATCAAGCTATAAAAGTATCATACGAAATTATCTTGGTAGCGTTATCTCCAGACCCGTTATAATCGAGAGGTGAAAGGTCTACACCAAAACTTATATAGCAGCCAAGCCACGCGTCAGATCGAAGAAAGCTTGTTTAAGAAAGAAGCTGGCAAAGATAGTACGCTTGACGGCTTTGCGTTGATGACTAGGGCAGCACGATTTGCGCTGCAAAGCATACAGAAACATGGGCCAGAATTTACGGGCCTCACCATATTTTGTGGCAAGGGAAACAATGCCGGTGATGGTTATCTTATTGCCAAGCTAGCACAGGAAGCAGGCTTGCAGGTGCAGGTTATTTCGGTCTTTGATCCAACCCTATTGTCACCCGATGCAAAAAGGGCTTTCGAGCAGGCGGTTGGAGTCGGAGTTGTTACAGAGCCTGATACTGCTGAAATTCGATTTAACCTTGTGATCGATGCAATATTTGGCATAGGTTTACGCGAGGGAATACCGGCTAACGTTTTAAATTGTATTGATCGCATGAATGCTCATACAGGCTTTGTCGTTGCTCTTGATGTCCCAACGGGTATTGATTCGGACACTGGCTTCATGGAAGAGGACAATGGTACCCCGAGTGCGGTTAGGGCCTCACTCACCATTTCCTTTATAACGTTAAAGCAAGGGTTGTTCACCGGAAAAGCGCGCAGTTTCTCTGGCCAAAAGTTGTTGGGTGACCTTGGTATTGCGAAGAAGTATTTTATTGATCGCCCTAGTAAATCACTTTTGAGATGGAATGCATCAGCAGCTGCGGAGTTCGAGAGTGCTATCCACAAATATAAAAGAGGCCGAGTGCTCATCTTGGGCGGCGACGAGGGTATGGGTGGTGCCGTAATCATGGCGGCCAACGCAGCTCTTCGGGTCGGGACCGGTATAGTGGTGGTTGGGTGCCGCAGGTCTCACCATGGATCCCTATTAAGTCGACTACCCGAAGTCATGACACTCAAAATCTCGGAGAAGGGGATAATCAACTCTCTCGGTTCTTATGATCTGATTCTTGTCGGTCCAGGGTTGGGCAGATCGGACTGGGGTAAAAAGGTCTTTAAGACTGCCCTCGATTCAGGTTTACCATTGGTGATCGATGCGGACGGTTTGTACTGGTTATCAAAGGAAAAATTGGCAACAGAAAATAGGACGCTCTTCATCACCCCACACTCGGGAGAAGCGGCCCGCTTATTGGGAGTAGAACCGAGAGATATAGAAATAAATCGATTTCAGGCTGTGGAATCGTTGTCATCAAAATATCATTGCGCAGGTGTGCTAAAAGGACCAGGTTCGATCGTGTTTGTCGGAGAGGATCATTATGTTTGTGATCATGGAGGACCTGCTATGGCTTCAGCGGGTATGGGTGATGTGCTAGCGGGTATTGTTGTAGGCATGTTGGCATCAAGCGGTTTATCTCGAATCGATGCTATGGATTCTCGTACCAAAGAGATCTTTGCCAACGCAGTTGCTCTGCATAGTGCTTGCGCGGATGAACTGGTTGCCTCTCAAGGCGCCAGAGGGTTGTTGGCAAGTGACTTAGCTGAACACTTGCCCACGATGTTTTAGTTTGAGAGGCAGATCGTCATTGTTTGCCGAGAGTGTACAGCTGTCTAAAAGTGACTCCGAGACTGAGTTGATCGGCGCTGAGATTTTGAGCGATTGTTTGAAAAATTTTGGATCGAACGTGGTGATTACTCTGGAGGGTCCGCTTGGCGCCGGTAAAACTACGCTAGTTCGCGGCATGTTACGCTCGCTCGGTTATGAGGGGTCGGTTAAAAGCCCAACATTCACGTTACTGGAGAGTTATGTACTGTCCGATGGATCTCTGAAAGTATTTCACTTTGACTTGTATCGAATTTTGGACGAGCTGGAGTTAGAGTTTATAGGTCTCGAGGAGATTCTTGATTCAGATGGGATTAAATTGTTTGAATGGCCGGACAAAGCTTCTAATTTTCTGATGTTGCCTCGCATCCGGATTGTTCTTGATATTCCGAAAGAGTCTGTCGGCGAGGTACAAAGGCTTGGTTACGAGAGAAGTATATCGGCTAGCTTTTTGGAGGAGCCACAAAATTAAGTTATTAATTTTGGCGTTCTTCTCCCAAGCCCTAATACTCCAAGCGGCGACTCTTACCAAAATTCGGATTCATGAGAATCCCGAGGCAACTAGGGTCGTTCTCGATTTGTCTGGCAAGGTCACTTACAAATATTTTCGTTTAACGGAACCCTATAGGGCGGTTTTTGATCTTAAGGGGGTCTCGGCATCGGCTAACCTCGTGATGCCCGTTGCAGAATCCTCGTCTAAACTTTTAAAGCTGGTTCGAAGTGGTAAGAGAGATAACGATCTTCGTATCGTTCTGGAGACAAAGCAGAAAACGAAGGTTAGATCCTTTAGCCTCCAACCGATTCCACCGCATACAGATAGAATTGTTATAGATTTGTATCCTGACAAGCCTCCTAAGAAAATAGTTGTCAAAGAGCGTAAAAAGATTTTGAGGAGAGACGTCGTCGTTGCCATCGATGCGGGTCATGGGGGAGAAGACCCTGGAGCTTTAGGCCCACGTGGAATTCAGGAAAAGCAAGTGGTTTTACAAATTTCTAAAAAGCTTCGCGCAGAAATAGAGAAGAAAAAAGGTTTTAAGGGCCTGTTAGTCAGGAAAGGCGATTATTATATGGCCCATCGAAAGCGGACAGAATTCGCGAGAGAAAACGGAGCTGATCTGTTTGTTTCGATTCATGCTGACGCGTTTACCAGTAGCAAGGTATCTGGCGCGTCTATTTACACATTGTCAGGGGGTGGTGCTGAGAGTGAGATGGGTCGGTTCCTGGCTAATAGAGCCAATGAATCGGATCTGTTCTCAGGGGCTGGTACGATAAGTATAAAGGGCAGGGCTGATGATGTAGCAAAAACTATTGTCGATATGATAATGGATGGAAAAACGCTTTTCAGCGTAAAAGCGGGAAACTCTGTGTTGTCTCGTCTACAACGAGCAACTAAATTGCATAAAAAACAAGTCGAGCAAGCAGGGTTTCTAGTTTTAAAAACGTCCGACATCCCTTCGATTCTCGTGGAAACAGGTTTCATATCTAATCCAAAGGAGGCGCGCAGGCTTTCTCAGAAGGATCACCAGGTTCGCCTGAGTAGGGCAATCGCCTCGGGTATCTGGGACTTTTTCTATGAAAATCCACCCCCAGGAACACTGGTTGCCTCCGTATCGAATGAGGTGACTTATCAGGTTCAACGAGGCGATACTCTCTCGGGTATTGGGCAGGAATTTGGAGTCTCAAGTGAAGCCATTAAGGAACGCAATGCGCTTCGGACATCGAAAATTAAGATAGGCCAAACATTGATTATACCAAGAAGGATATCCTCTTAACGTGGTGCAGAAACGGATTGGTAAGTTGGACTCCGCTTTAGCGGATCAAATAGCTGCAGGGGAGGTGGTAGAGAGGCCCGCATCGATCGTAAAAGAGGTGGTGGAAAATAGCCTTGATGCAGGCTCTAAGAATATTGATATTTCCGTCAGCGGGGGTGGCCTCAAGAGTATCTATGTTTCTGATGATGGGGATGGAATTCACGAGGCTGACCTAACCCTTGCGATTCAACGACATGCGACCAGCAAGATAAGAAAAAGCGAGGATCTGTTGTCGATTTCTACGTTAGGTTTTCGCGGAGAAGCGCTTGCAAGCATTGCTTCAGTTTCAAGATTTAAGCTTTCATCTAGATCTGATCAAAGTGAATCAGGTTGGATGATATCAAGTGCCGGTGATTCAAAATTTTCTAAAGAGCCGATAGCGCATAATCGAGGTACTACGGTTCACGCGAGTGAACTTTTTTTCAATGTACCCGCGAGAAGAAAATTTCTGAAATCCGAGAGAGCTGAAAACCGGCAAATTGAGGCGGTCGTAAAAAAAATTAGTCTAGCTAACATGGCTGTAGCGTTTTCTTACGCTCAATCTGGGAATTCTAAAAATGAGCGAAAACCCAGGAAGTTGGAGCTTAAGGTCGGGGATCCGAACCAACGACTAGCGGATGTTTTATCTCCTGAGTTCGTAGAAAACTCTGTATTCCTAGACGAGACAAGGAATCGTTATCGATTATTTGGATGGATTGGTCTTCCGAGCCACAACAGAGCTCAGAGAGACCAGCAGTTTTTTTATGTAAACAAAAGGCCGGTGAAGGATGAGGTGGTCAATCACGCGGTAAGGCAGGCTTACAGAGACCTCATGTACGGGAGGAGGCACGCGGTATACGTGCTCTTTCTCGAACTACCTGAAGAGGAGCTCGATGTGAACGTTCATCCTACGAAGCAAGAAGTGCGCTATCAAGATTCAAGAAGCGTGAGAGATTTCATTTTTGCTACTCTTCATACCAATCTAGCGAAACCATTAGGCACCCGTTTACCCTCCTCAAATTCTGCGCCAGGCACTATAGCTGCGGTTCATAACGCTTTTAGTACGGAGCTCGCTTCGGTAGGTGATCGAGCAAAATGGGAGATCAATTATGTTAATCCGGCTGCGACGCGGATAAAGGGTCCTCATGAGCTGTTCGATCTTTACAGGACGGAGGAATCAGGAGTCTTAGGTGCAAGTCATTATCTAGGTGAAGCTATTTCACAGCTCCATGGCACCTATATTTTATCTAGAATCGGAGATGGCCTTGTTGTAGTAGATATGCATGCGGCACACGAGAGGGTGCTGTATGAAGAAATGAAGGCTGAACACTCGACGACTGGATTAGTTAGTCAAAAATTATTAATCCCCATAGTGTTCAATGCGAGTGAGAATCAGGCAAACAACTTGGAGGAAATGACTCCGCAATTAGGGGAGATGGGATTTGTGGTGGAACGTTTAGGGCAGACAGATCTTGTTTTGAGGGAGGCGCCTTCGATATTAGCTAAAAATGACTTGGGTCAACTGCTCGAGGATTTCGTTGCTGACTTTTTTCTCGAGCTGGATTCTGGTGATCTAATCGCAGCTCAAAATCAAAGACTGGGTTCACTTGCATGTAGGGCTGCCATCAAAGCGAATCGAAAACTATCTTTGGCCGAGATGAACGCATTGCTCAGGCAAATGGAGACTACTGAAAATGCTGGTTTGTGTAATCACGGCCGACCGACTTTCGTAAGGTTCGGCCTGGACGAGATGGATAGGTGGTTTTTGCGTGGAAGGTAGTGAAAGAGGCTTACAAAAGGCTTTGCTCATAGTTGGTCCGACGGGAATCGGCAAAACGAGTCTTTCGATGGCGCTACAGGATTTACTTGGAGGTGTGAGTCGCTGTTCCTTGATTAGCGCGGATTCCGCGATGATCTATCGAGGTATGAACATTGGAACAGCGAAACCCAATGCAGCTGAGTTAGAGCAACACCCGCTGGCGATGATTGATCTACGTTCTCCTGGTGAGAGTTACTCTGTCGGTGAATTTGTTAGAGATGCCGACAAGGAATTGATTAAGGCGAAGGAGCTTTCCAAGATTCCGATTTTAGTTGGAGGGACAATGCTTTATTGTGATCGATTGTTAAAGGGGTTGGCCAATTTGCCGATGGATCTGGAGGTTAGAGAAAATCTAGCGCGGGAGCTCCAAATAAGGGGTCCGGAGGGCATGTATAAAAAACTCAATGAACTCGACCCTCGCTCTGCTATAAAAATACACCCCAATAATATTCAACGAGTTTTGCGGGCCCTGGAAGTGAACATAATAACGGGCAAGTCGATGTCAAAACTTTGGAGTAGAGAGGCTCAAGGAGATTTTCATCGTCGCATTAATTTACAATGTAGGACATTGATTTTATTACCCAGTAGTAGGGAAGCTCTTTATGAAAGGGTTGAAAAGAGATTCTATTCGATGATGCAATCTGGATTCTTATCGGAAGTGGAAGATTTGATGCGTGCGCGTGAATTCAATCGAGAGTGCTCTTCTATGAGGGCTGTAGGATATAAACAAGCGATTTCACACCTAATGGGAGAAATGACCCACGATGAATTTGTTTTCAAGGCCATTGTTGCCACGAGGAATCTTGTGAAAAGGCAAATAACTTGGCTGAAGAGATTTTCGGGGACTAAGAAGATTATAGATTTGCGAGCTCAAGAAAATTTTTATGAAGTGGCAGCCGACGTGAAAGCAATGCTGTGCTAACTATCATTGGATTGGGTGAAAAGTCTTAATTGGAAACGATGAAAACAAGTCATGGCACAAAGGGTCTTCAAGATGCCTATCTCGCTGAGCTAAAGGAGCACGGGTTGGAATTAATTGTTTTCTTAATAAATGGAACCAAATTAATTGGGACACTGCAGGATTTCGATCAGTTCGTTATTTTATTGAAATCGCCAGAAACGCAGCTTATCTACAAGCATGCTATTTCAACGATTTCGGTAAAAAGTTAAATTGAGTGTCAATTTTGCTTCCAACACTAAATTTTAGCTTCATATAGTTCTTTTCAAATGGATTATTTTGATAGACCAGAGGTGGGTCTAAACGTACTGATCTTAGACGTTCAGTCAAAGAAAACAGAGTTCCCTGAACTTCCAGAGCTTAGCGAGCTTGTGCTTTCGGCCGGCTTTTTGGCCAAGGTCGTAGTAACTGCCACTATAGATAGACCAAATCCAAAGTGGTTTGTTGGCAAAGGAAAAGTAAACGAACTCAAGGAAATTGTTGCTGGTCGTGATGTTCATCTTTTGGTGGTGAATTGCGAAATCTCCGGAGCACAGCATAGAAATTTAGAGAAATTCCTTGGAATCAGAGTGATTACGAGAACTGAGCTCATTATTTTCATTTTTGGAGAGCGCGCAAAAACCAGTGAGGGAAAGCTCCAGGTTGAATTGGCGCAGCTTTATCACTTGCAGAGTCGTCTTGTGGGAGGGTGGTCTCATCTAGATAGGCAGAAGGGAGGCGTAGGCTTGAGGGGCGCTGGAGAACGCCAAAGTGAAATTGACAAACGCCTAGTGGGTCAGAAAATAAAGTTAATCCAAGCAAAAATAAGTCGAGTCTCTGAGCGGCGGGAAACGGGAAGAAAAAGTCGAGCCAAAGGCGGGCTCTCAAGAGTCGCTCTGGTTGGCTATACGAACGCAGGAAAATCCACTTTGTTCAATGCTTTGACCTCTTCCAATGTGGTTGCCGAGGATAAGCTTTTTGCGACGCTTGATCCGACAGTAAGGAGAGTAGAGATTCCCGGAACTGGCGATATCGCTGTATCGGACACGGTGGGTTTTATTTCGCACTTGCCTACCTTATTAATTGACTCCTTTAGAGCAACCCTGGAAGAAGTCGTTGGAGCGGATTTGCTCCTGCATGTAGTTGATGCGTCAGATGTAAATTGGCGGGATAAAATTCAACAAGTGAATACCGTATTATGTGAAATACAATGTGACCAAATTCCACAGGTACTATGTTTCAACAAATGGGATTTACTTGCGGAGGCGGAAAAAACCCTGCTGCCCCAGACAGCCGTAGGAGTTTCCTCGAAAACGAATTTTGGTATCGATTTCTTACTAGAGGAATTGAGTAGAGTCCTCGGTGTCAACGCTCCCTATTCCGTGTGGATAAGAGCGGAGGATGGCGCTTCACGAAGTTGGCTCTATTCAACTGGTGCGGTTTTAGAGGAGTCGCTTTGCGACGATTCTGCGTTGCGATTACGAATCCAAGCGGACAATTGGCTGGTTGGTCAGATAAAAAAGAAAGGTTTAGCTATAGATGTTGAGGAGGTTGCTAGTTTGTCTAGGATGAAGCAAGGCGATTTTTAGAATTGGCACATTATAGTGCTCGAAAGTATGCCTCCCTGAGGATAGACTGTGTCTCTTGGCAGATCATATATTAGTAGAGGAAGGAATGTCAGATAGAACAACATCCCGAAATCAATCCGAGGGGGAAGCGATGCACAATGACCCCTGGGGTGATCGTGGTAATCAAGGCCCACCCGACTTAGACGAGGCGATAAAGAAATTGCAAGGCCAGCTGTCCGGGCTTTTCGGGGGCGGCTCGTCGGGTGGTGGTTCAGGAGGCGGATTCTTGAAGGGGCTATCAACACTCGGATTTTTTGGCGTTTTTGCTGCACTTGCAGCTGTCTATGTGGTCATGGGTGTCTACACAGTGGATGAACAGGAAAGAGTGTTAGAGTTCCAATTCGGCAGCGCGAAAAATGAACTAGAGACCGCTGGTATTCATTGGTATGCGCCAATTATTGAGACAACGGAGCGAGTAAACGTTACTCAAGTCCAGTCGCATCAACACCAAGCACTGATGTTAACCAAGGACGAAAATATCGTAGATGTTAGTTTGACGGTCCAATGGGTGATTGATGACGCTCAGGCCTTCTTGGTAAACGTCCGCGAGCCAAAGAAGAGTCTGAGCCAAGCAACGGAAAGTGCACTTCGGCACGTCGCCGGATCGTCTACCATGGATCAGGTGATCACGGATGGACGAGAGGCCATAGCCATTGAAGTGGAAGAGCGGCTTCAAAGATATCTCCGGCAGTACGGAACTGGTATCGAAGTAACGAAGGTGAATATAGACCGGAGTGCTCCGCCGGTTCAGGTTCAAGACGCGTTTAATGATGTCCAAAAAGCAAAAGAAGATAGACAGCGATATATGAATCAGGCAACCGCCTATGCTCAACAAGTTGTGCCGGAGGCAAGAGGTAGAGCGCAGAAACAAATTGAGGAAGCCCAAGGTTACAGAGACCAGGTTATTGCCAGGTCAGACGGTGAGGCTCAGAGATTCGAGAAACTTCTTACTGAGTACCTGCGCGCACCGAAAGTCACTCGCGATAGGCTCTATCTAGAGGCGCTAGAGAAAGTGTTCAGAAATTCGAGCAAAGTGATGGTAGACGTCGAAGGTGGGAATAACATGATGTATTTGCCTTTGGACAAGCTTGCTCAGAGGGGACAGGATGAATCTGTCAGTCCAGAGGCGATAAGGGCTGCAGCGGATGAAATACGCCGTGAATTGTTGAGTAGCAACCGTGGCGGATCAAACCGCAGCCGAAACAACTAGGAGTTCAATATGTCAATGAAAGGAACTATTTTTGTTGCGATTTTAGTCGTTCTGGGGGCTCTCATGAGCTCTGTCCTGTATAGGGTTCACGAGAGAGAGACGGCTATTGTCTTGGAATTTGGGGATCTAAAAAAAGCCAATATAGAGCCCGGTCTCGGTTTTAAACTTCCGATCATAGAGGAAGTCAAAAAGTTTGATAGAAGAGTTCTTACGCTAGATGCTAGTCCAGAAACCTACTACACACTCGAGAAAAAACCATTAATAGTCGACTCATTTGTGAAATGGAGGGTTTCAGATAGTGAGGCTTTTTACAAAGGAACTTCTTTTGACGAGATACGTGCCTCCCGGCTCTTACAGGAGAGGGTAAATGAAGGATTGCGGAACCAAATCAGTAAGCGTGAGATGTTTGAGGTTATTTCAGGAGAACGGGACCAGCTGATGGATGAGTTGAGGACGGATCTCGATGTCGTCATGAGGGACTCGATAGGTGTAGAAGTTATAGATGTCAGGGTAAAAAAGATCGATTTGCCACCTGAGGTTTCGTCCACTGTATATGAGCGGATGAACTCTGAAAGAGAGATTGAGGCTAGACAGTATCGCGCAGAAGGGGAAGAGCAAGCGCTGGCGATAAGAGCTAAGGCCGACAGAGATGCCGTCGTCTTGGAGGCAGAGGCATATAGGGAAAGCGAGCAGCTCAGGGGTGATGGAGATGCGAAGGCGGCGTCTCAATACGCCTCTGCCTACAACAGAGATCCAGAGTTCTATGAATTTTATCGGAGTATCAATGCGTATGGCGAAGTGTTCGCCAATAAGAGCGATCTTTTGGTTTTAGACCCAAATAGTGAATTCTTTAAATATCTGCAAAACGGAGATGTCAGAAGGTAGCGGTGAACCTTTGAAAGCGCAGTTTGAATGAATACTTATTCAAACCTCCCCGAGGGAGTTGAGGAGCTTCTTTACCCCCAATCCAGAGAATTTGAGCTGCTGCGTCGTAAGATTCTAGATGCTTTCCACAGCTGGGGGTTTGAGTATATAGAACCGCCAATAATAGAGTATTTGGACGCTCTGTTGGTCGGTAATGGCAAAGATCTTCAACTCCAAACGTTTCAGATAGTCGACCAGCTAAGTGGGAAACAAATTGGCGTTAGGGCCGATCTAACAAGCCAAGCGGTTCGCGTTGACGCCCATACGAGCAAAGATGAAAGGGTTCGAAGGTTGTGCTACGCGGGTCCTGTGGTTTACGCAAATCCGATTGCAGATAGCGGTTCTCGGATTCAACATAAGGCAGGCGCTGAGATTTTTGGCTCTACTTCCAGGGAGGCAGACAAAGAAGTTATCTCGCTGATGCTGGAGACACTGACCCTTGCCGGCATAGACAAACCAGTTCTCCTTTTAGGGCACGTGGGCGTTTTTCACGAACTAGTATCTGCATTGCCGAAATACGCTGAGGTGGGCGCTGATGGAAAGAGAAAATTATTCCAAGCGATACAGCGAAAATCGAAAACAGATATTGAGACCCTCGTTGGCACCGATGGTGCCATTGAGGAAATGTTGGTGAACTTGCCAGGTTTAATGGGCGATGTCTCCGTAATATTGGAGGCGAGAAAAGCTTTGGCTAAGGCGCCCAGCCGAGTGCATGGGTTTCTCAATGAGATTGAAGATCTTGCCAACGCTATAGCGAAAAAGAATTCTATTGAGTTAAAGATAGACATTGCCGAGTTGTCTGGTTTTGGTTACCACACGGGCCCCGTTTTTGCCGTTTATCATCCTAGGCATGGAAAGGCCCTGGCGAGGGGTGGCAGATATGATGGGGTTGGTTTTCAGTTTGGAGTAGAACGTCCTGCAACCGGTTTCGATTTAGACTTAAAACAAATACTAATTGATAAGAAAAGCCCGGCTGATTTGGTTTTTGCGCACTTTGCTTCCAATCCAGCTGAGTTATTGAAAAGGGACCTTTTGATAAAAAAAGCGAGGCAAGACGGGAAAAGAGTGCAGGTTGCCTTGTCATCCGAGGAGACTGTCCCTGACGAGTTTGAAGCACAAATATGTCGCATTAATGGCGATTGGAAAGTTGTTTAAAAGGAACAGAAAAGTCGAATGCTGGAATTCTTTATTTTCGGTAGTGAGTTAGATGGGTAAGAGCGTTGTAGTTGTTGGTACTCAGTGGGGCGATGAAGGTAAAGGTAAAGTCGTAGATTGGCTCACAAATGATGTGTCGGCTGTCGTTAGGTTTCAGGGAGGTCACAATGCTGGTCATACCTTAGTTATAGATGGGGAAAAAACGGTGCTACATCTGATCCCCTCCGGAATTCTTCACGAAGGAGTGGATTGTTTTATCGGTAACGGGGTTGTGCTTGAGCCGCATGGCTTGCTTTCAGAGATACAGGCGTTGGAAAAAAAAGGCGTGGATGTAAGAAGCCGCCTTAGGATTTCGCATGCTTGTCCGATCATCATGCCTTTTCACCAAAGACTGGATTTAGTCAGGGAAAAAAAACTTGGCGATCGGAAAATAGGTACCACTGGCAGGGGTATCGGCCCCGCGTATGAGGATAAGGTCGCCAGGAGAGGTTTGCGCATCGAAGACTTATTTGATGAGGTCGAGTTCTCAAAAAAATTAAAAGAGGTTACGGATTATCACAATTTTCAACTTGAACATTATTACGGTGCAGAGCCCCTCGATTTTGAAGATATTTTAACGGCAACGATGTCCGTCTTTGACGACCTTCGGCCTATGGTGAGCGACCTTATTCCATTGCTACATGCAAAGAGAATGGTGGGTGACAATCTCTTGTTTGAGGGTGCTCAAGGAGCAATGTTAGATATCGACCTTGGAACCTATCCCTATGTAACTTCGTCAAATACCACAAGCGGTGGAACCGCCGTTGGCAGTGGGTTCGGTCCCTTATATCTAGATTATGTGATGGGGATTACGAAGGCTTATGCGACACGTGTCGGATCAGGGCCCTTCCCGACTGAGCTCTCAGACGGCTATGGGAAGCTGCTCGCTGAGAGAGGCAATGAATTTGGTTCAACGACGGGGCGACCTAGAAGATGTGGTTGGTTTGATGCCGTTGCAATGAGGCAAAGCGTTTTGGTGAACAGCATCTCGGGTATTTGTCTAACAAAGCTAGATGTTTTTGATGGTTTGGACGTTGTGAAAATTTGTATTAACTATTCGGGAGGCGTTAAGTTTGAAGGCGGGAATGTAGTAGATTTGGAAAAAGTAGAGCCAGAGTATTTGGAGATGGCTGGTTGGGGTGAGGCCACAGCAGGAGTTAGAGAATTTTCTAAATTGCCGATTGAAGCCCAAGACTATGTCAATAAGCTTGAGGAAATAATTGGCGTTCCCGTAGACGTTATTTCCACTGGTCCTGACAGATCACAGATGATCGTCAGGAAAGACCCTTTCGATTAAATCCTGCCGCCAGACGATTTTAATTTATGAATAAAGAACTGTTGAAGTCCCTTGTTTGTCCGGTCAGCGGAGGCGATCTTGTTTACAATATCGAACTCCACGAGCTTTGGTGCGAAAAAAGTCAATTAGCGTATCCCATAAAAGATGGAATTCCCATAATGATCCCGCAGGAAGCTAGACAAATAGTGGAAAATAAGACCGATTGACTTGGACATTTTGTCTAAGGCATCTGAAAAATTTCTCGTCAAAATTCACATCCCACGAGAGGCTTTCATTTAATATTAGGCCCTTGTGTTTAAAGGGAAGGTAAGGAGTACCGTGAATATAGCAAACCGATCTGAGATGCCTGATATCGCCAACAGAGCTTTTGTAGAGGAGCAGGCCGCTCTAGACTGGGTCGGGATGGGCAGCGTTCATCAACCACTGAAGGTAAAGGACGGTTCTCAGATCAAAGATGTGCAGGCGTCGGTGCAGGTTTATGTCAACCTTGACGATCCATTGGCTAAAGGCATTCATATGTCGAGGCTATATCTGTTATTGGACGAACACGCTGACACTCGGCCTTTGACTGCTGCTGGTCTGAAACTACTTTTGGCAAGCATCCTAGAATCGCATCATGACTTGAGCACAAACGCGTTCGTTCAATTTGAGTTCGATCACTTTATCAGGCGTTCGGCATTGTTGAGCGATAACTCTGGTTGGGCGTCTTATCCTGTGATGGTGAAAGGTACGTTAATAAAAGGGGAGATCGCCTTGGAATTGTCGGTGGGGATCACATACTCGTCGACCTGTCCCTGTTCAGCTGCCCTGGCGAGACAGCTTATCCAGGAGCAGTTCAAAAGAGATTTTGCTGGCACGAAACATGTGGCGGTAGATCAAGTCATGAATTGGCTGGGAACCGAGGAAGGAATCGTAGCTACTCCACACAGTCAGAGGAGTACAGCTAAGATATTGGTTAAGCTGGACGCGACACAAGATGAGTTGCCCATAACGGACTTGATTAACTCGATTGAATCGGCGTTGAAAACACCTGTACAGGCGGCAGTGAAGAGAGAGGATGAGCAAGAGTTCGCGTTACTGAACGGGAAAAACCTTATGTTTGTGGAGGACGCCGGCCGGCGGTTGAAGGATACCTTGGGCGAGGATAGTCGGTGGAGTGACTTCTGGGTAAGAATCGAACACCACGAGAGTTTGCACGCTCATGACGCTGTGGGCGTCTTTACAAAGGGAGAGGACAACGGTTACCTCCCTATCCCTTAGTAGGAGAGATAACCGTAGGACCAGTGATCAGCCAGCGCTAGAAGAAAGCTCCTCTTCAGCCAAAACTTCATTGAGGTCAATGCCATCAGCAATCGCTACTGCCTTGAGCGCTGTCTCGAAAATTGCGCGGGATTGGGCAGTCATTTTCGATAGCTCCGTATGGATCGCCTTTTGGCCTGGGTCCTTCTTTATGCATAACTGACAATATTCTTCGAATGCATTAACTTCTATAAGAAGCTGAGCGATGTGATTAGGGCATTCGCAGTGAAGAGATGGCAGATAGTTGGCAATTTTGGTCAGTTGTTCCGTGCTGAATTCAGGCGCCTCTAGGTTAAACGATACTAGCGGCAATACCGATTGATCGTTAGATAGCGCAGACTTCATCTGCTCTATGGTCGCGGGAGCCTTTAACGCTTTGATCCCGCGGTTGCCCAATTCGTTTTCAATGCTCCTTGGCGCAAACGTATAAACAACTACTACTCTGTCGTATCTGTTTTGTCTGAGACCAGCCAACGCATCAATGACCTTAGTTGGGAGGGTATCGCATTCGATTAAAAGTGCACTTCCTTCGGGAGACTCAGTGTTAGTAACCGGATCGTTCAGCCAGTCACTAACCGCCATAGGAAAGATCTGCACCTGCTTCCCAAAACCGCCTCTTTTTTGCTTGATTTTCCCTGCCAGTTGGACACCCACAATATCTATGTGCGAAAGAAGACACGGTTTGGCATTCTTTTGATGTCTTTCCCTCAAACTGCTTAATTCTGGAGTGTCGAGCTTTGCAAGCTCCGATAAGGCATGTCCTTCTGCCATAAGGGCTTTGACTTCGCTGAGACGGGCAACGTGATCTTCAGTGTAAAACCGTCTTCCTGACTCGCTCCGCAAGGGTTGAACAATCTCGTGACGTGATTCCCACTTTCTAAGAGTGTGCGTGGGGATGCTGGTGAGCCTCGAGACCGCTCCAATAGTCAATCTGTCCATAATAATAACCTCTGTTATTTTTCCACCGCAGTTTTAGGTGGTAAAATAGTTAACTGCTGTCCAGGAATGTAGGGATTTATTTTAACAATACTAGGACAAAGTAGCAGGTATGTTACCATAATTGAATTTTGTCTAACTTTTGGTGAATTATGGACGTATTAATCGTGGGAGCAAGTGGCTCGATAGGAGAAGAGTTGGCGAAGGTCTACTGGAATAGCTATTGCCGCACCCCCGATTTCCGATTATTTGTGACCCATCGAAGAACAGGCTTTAAAGGACCTGAGGGTGCTATCAACATGCTTCTAGACT